>JAQXUH010000088.1 GCA_029219885.1 Eubacteriales bacterium
GTAATGAAACCTCTGACAGCGTGTTCATTGCTTTTGCAAGGACTCCTGCTACAGGCGTTTCTCTTAACACCAACAGTATAGTAGGCGGTAAAATCGGCGAAACTCAAACTCTCGAGGCTACAGTTTCACCAAAGGGTACTCTCGGCGTAGGCGAGGCAAGCTGTAAGGACACTTTCTGGTGGTCCGATAATCCTGAAGTTGCAACTGTTGACCAAAGCGGTACAATCACATTCGTTGAGGGCGGCGACTGTAACGTTTACTGTGCTACATATGACGGCGGATATACTGCAAGCTGTGCTGTTAATGTTGTAACTAACTATACAAAGCTGTCACTTCTCATTCAGCAGTATAAGGACCTGCAGCTTAATGAGGTAAACTATTTCCCTGAAACTTGGGAGGTATATGCTGCCGCTATGAGCGAGGCAGAGGCTATGATTGCCCAAGGCGGATATTCTCAAAATCAAGTTGACGCAATGTACACAAAGCTTGAAAATGCTTACAATTCGCTGAAAAAGTATAACTACATCCAAAAGATTGAGCTTTACCTTGACGGTGAGCCGACTAAGGAATTTTATCAGTACGATTTGAGCTTCTTTAAGGAGGGTATCAGCTACAAGAACGCAGTTCTCGACCTTAATGTAAGACTTTATCCTAATAACGGCTCCTATTCTTCAGTTAAGTGGGAGTCATCTACCTCAGATATTTCTGTAACAACAGACGGTAAATGCTCACCGACTGTTGAGTCAAGCTGTTACGGTATGATTACCTGTACGGTAACAGACCATTACGGCAACGAGTTCACCGATTCTGTTTGGGTATCATTCTCAAGATATCCTGTTACAAAGCTTGAGCTTTCCGAAACAAGTATTGCAGGACCATCAGGCAGCACAAGACAGCTTACCTGTACTGTATATCCTACAGGAACTTCACTTACTCACATCGGTGCTGCAAGTATTAAAGACTATTTCTGGGAAACAGATAATCCTGAAATTGCAACTGTTGACGAAAACGGACTTGTTACATTTGTAAGTGCCGGTGCAACAGTAGTACGTGCCGTTTCCTACGATGCAGGTATTTCGGCAGAATGTGTAGTTTCCACTGAGGGCGACAGAACTATTCTTAAGCAGGCTCTCGACGATTACGCAAATGTTGATTATAAAGATTACGAGTATGATTATGGTATCGCATTCAACAATGCTTATATCGCAGGTCAGGCAGCAATGACTGATAATACCTTGAGCCAGACAAGTATTGACGATGCTGCTAATAATCTTATCAACTCATATGACGCAATGATTCTTCATCCTTATATCAAGGCTGACGGCGTTACAGTAACCTACAATTCGTACAAGAAACCGCTGGTGGGCTCTGCCTCTAAGGTGGAATCAGGAACAGTTGACTCTAGCGATTCACTTTCCTTTAATCTTTCATCAGGATATTCAAACTATAATGATTACAACTACGTAAACATTGATGCGGCTCCATCGCCGTCAAATGCTATGTATAAGTCAGTAGCTTGGAATGTTGACGAGTCAAAGGATATGGATACATCAATCAGCGGTGCATCTATTAAGCTCACACCCGGCAAGAGAAGCTCAGGCGGTTGGGCAAAAATTACCGCTACATATACTGACCACTATGACAGGACAGTTTCAAGGACTATTGTAGTTGTAATGTCCGATGACGTATGCACAGGCTTTGATATTACAGAGTCATCAAAGACAATTCTTGCAACTGCGTCACCATATCAGCTTCCTTACACAATGTCGGGAAGTGCAGAGTTTACCACTATAACCTGGACTTCATCTGATAACAGCGTTGTAACAGTAGATTCAAGCGGTATTATTACTCCGGTTAATACAGGTACGGCAACAGTTAAGGGTAAAACCTTTGACGGCGGTTATACCGACACAATCACCATTACTGTTGAAACCGACTTCAGCACTCTTGCATCAAAGCAAAACGAGTATTATAACCTTATTCAATCAGTTAAAGATTCTCATACCTATACTGAAGAATCATTAGAGGCTCTCAGTGCCTGCGTTTCTGAAGCACAGACTATGGTTAACGAGGGCAAGGCTACTCAAAGCGAGGCAGACGCAATGCTTGCAAAGCTTGAGGATGCGTATAATTCTCTTGTAATCTATGTTCCTGCCAAGGGCGTCAGCGTTGGATATGAGGAATCGGCAAAGATTGCTACAATTAATGACGGCTTTATCCGTTATACCGACTCACTTCTCAACGGCAGAACAATCAATCTTATTCCTGCTACAGAGCCGGCCAACGCAATTTATACCTCTGTTAAGTGGGAATCTACCAACGAGAATATTACAGTAGATGAAAACGGCGTTCTCACCAACACAACAGGTATGTCAGGTGCTACAAAGGTAACCTGCACCATTGAAAATGTTTACGGTGAGGTTTATACAGCAAGTGCGTATATCGCCTTTGTAAGATATGGTGCAACAGGCGTAAGCTTTAACGAGGAAAAGGTATTCGGTGCTCCTGCACAGACAGTTGCCCTTTCTCCGATAGTTACAAATTCCAACAATTCTTCAACCACAAGTGCTGTTGTTAAGGACTGCATTTACGAGTCTGACAATCCGGAGATTGCCACAGTTGATGAAACCGGCGTTGTAACATTCATTACTCAGGGAAGTGCAAATATCACCGCAACCACAATGGACGGCGGTTATACCGCAACAATCGTTGCATATACCACCTGGGACACTACTGCTCTTAAGGCGGCTATCGACACAGCAGAAACATATACCTACACCGATTACGCATACGAATACGGCACGGCATTTAAGACCGCATACGATAACGCTTTGACCGTATACAATAACGTTTACGCATCTCAAAGCGAAATAGATTCAGCCTGCACGGCACTTACAGAGGCTATGACAGAGCTTGAGGGCCACGACTTTATCGTTCCTGTGGCAACACTTCTTCAAAACGAGGATGTTATTACAAACGGCGGTATTGTTCAGGTTGACCCTGATACTCAGTCGGCAACTCTTAACGTATCTCTCAACGATGGTGCTATGGTTAAGTCTGTTGAGCTTAATGTGGTAGAAAACAGCGGTGTTGATTACGAAATCGGCTCAGGCAGTATTACTCTTACCAAGACGGCTGAAACAGGCACAATCAAGCTTGCTGTTAAGGTAACAGACGATTACGACAGAGTAACTACAACAACATATAATCTTACAGTTATTGAGCAGATTGTTCCTGTAACATCCTTTGCATTTACTGCAAATGGAACAGAAATAAGCGGCAGCGAGTTTACTTATTCCTGCGGCGGTACTTATACAAACCTTAACCTTACAATGGGATATATCCCAACGCCATCTAACGCTAACGCAGTAACAGGCGTAACGTATACATCATCTAATACCGATTACGTTAAAATTGACGGCAACGGCGTTATTTCCCTTACAACAGTAGGTAAGATTGCAAGGAGCAATACAACAGTAATCACCTGCACAGTAACAAATGCCGACGGCTCTACTGCAACATCGACAGTTACACTTACTATTACAAGAGCATAAGGAGGAATGGATATGAATAAAAAAACTAAAAAGCTTCTGTCCGTTTTGCTGGCTCTTGTAATTGCAGTAACTTCAATGGCAGGAATGCTGATTGCTTTCGGCGACGATTTGGTTGCCATTAACGAAACTAATTTTCCCGACGCAACTTTTCGTCAGGCAGTTGCAGATTACTATGACGATAACGGCGACGGCTTTCTCAGTGCTGATGAAAGAAATGTTACCTATATGTCCGTTACAGGTATGATTGATACGGACAGCGAAACTATAAAAAATCTTAAGGGCATTGAGTATTTCACAAATCTTCAGGTGCTTCGCTGCGGCGGTATCGGACTTGAAAAGCTTGATGTAATGATACTTTTGAATTTGAAAGAGCTTTCTTGTCAAGGTAACAATCTGACAGTTCTTTCACTTCAGAATAACCCACAGCTTGAAAAGCTTAACTGCTCCGACAACGACCTTTCAAGTATGTCATTTTCAGGCAACTTAAAGCTGACAATGCTCCACTGTTACGCCAACAGCCTGACCTCACTTGACGTTTCTCAGTTACTTAACCTTGAAGATTTCAGGTGCGACCAGAATAAGCTCAACGCATTGAATCTTACACAGAACACTAAGCTCACAACCCTTAACTGTTCTCAAAATCAGCTTACCTCTCTTGATTTGAGCAAGAATACTCTTCTCGGCGAGGTAACAGATTATATGATTGGTGAGCAGGAAATTACACTTCCTGCCAAGGCTGAAAACGGCGTAATTACAGTCGATTTCCCAAACAGCGGACTGAACGCAGATAACTTCGTTTCCTGTTCTCTCGACGCTTACGAGGACGGCTCAGGTTTTGATTACAGCAAGTTCACCGCCAATAGTGTTGACGAGATTGCAAATGGTATTGACTACACCTGCTATCCGCTTCTTGAAACAAGTGAGAATATGGGCGTTCATATCAATGTGACAAGAGATTTTTATCAGGTCGATTTCTATACCGCAGAGGATATGAGCGAGCTTGCCGTAAGGTCATTTGCAAACAGCGGTACTGCTGCTGCGGCTCCTGCTTTAACTACCGATGAACAATGCAAGGCTCTCGGCGGATGGAGCGAGGATATCGAAAACGTAACTCGTGATATGAGCGTTTATCCTATTTGGGTTGATGACCATACATATGCCATAACTGCTTTCGACGGCGACAAGGTAACTGTTTCCTGTTCTGTCTGCGGTGCAAGCTATCAGGTAAGCTTCAAGACCTTGATTAACGCTAAAGAGGGCGACAGCAATTTCGACAAGTATGTTGATGTAACAGGCGACGGCATTATCAATGCAAAAGATTATGCCAAGCTTTCAAAAATGTTTTAAATACAAAAACGATAAAAGGCTTTGTGATTTGTTCACAGAGCCTTTTGTAACGGATTAGGGTGATAAAATGACATTACAGGAAATAATTGACCAAAGCAGTAACATAGTTTTCTTCGGCGGTGCAGGTGTTTCAACAGAAAGCGGTATTCCCGATTTCCGCTCTGTTGACGGACTTTACAATCAAAAGTACGACTATCCGCCTGAAGAAATTCTGTCACACACTTTCTTTGAAAGCCACACTGAAGAGTTTTTTGACTTTTACAGGGACAAAATGCTTTGCCTTGACGCTGAGCCTAACTCGGCACATTTGAAGCTTGCAGAGCTTGAAAAATGCGGCAAGCTTTCAGCAGTAGTAACACAAAATATCGACGGACTTCACCAAAAGGCAGGCAGTAAAAATGTATATGAGCTTCACGGCTCGGTGCTCAGAAATTACTGCACAGGCTGTCATAAATTCTTTGACGCCGAGTATATTTTAAATTCTAATGGTATTCCTTGCTGTGATGACTGCGGCGGAATCGTTAAGCCTGACGTGGTGCTTTACGAGGAGGGGCTTGACAACGATGTTATAAATGGTGCAGTTTCCGCCATTTCAAATGCAGACTGCCTTATTGTAGCAGGCACAAGCCTGACAGTTTATCCTGCCGCAAGCTTTATAAGATATTTTCAGGGCAGATATTTTGTGCTGATAAATCGTGATTCGACGCCTGTTGACGGCAGAGCCGATTTGGTAATTCACGATAAGGTTGGCGAAGTGCTGTCAAAGATAAAAATTTAATTTCGGGCAAAAAATAACCCCTCAGCGTGTTGGCTGAGGGGCTTTTAAATTCTGTTAAATTCTTGCTACGCCGTCTTTAACTGCTGCGTCTGCAACTGCTTTAGCAACTGTATCCTTAATACGTGGGTCGAAAGCGTAGGGGAGAATGTAGTCCTCGCTGAGCTTGTCATCATCAACAAGTGATGCAATAGCATAAGCGGCAGCGATTTTCATATTCTCTGTAATTGCACTTGCTCTGACATCAAGAGCACCGCGGAAAATTCCCGGGAATGCAACAACGTTGTTAATCTGGTTCGGGAAGTCGGAACGGCCTGTGCCGACGATTTTAGCACCTGCCTCCTTAGCCTTGTCAGGCATAATTTCAGGAGTAGGATTAGCCATAGCAAGAACGATTGGGTCAGCGTTCATTGTTTTAATCATTTCCTCTGTAAGTACACCCGGAGCAGAAACGCCGATGAATATGTCAGTACCCTTAACTGCGTCAGCAAGAGAGCCTTTGGTCATTTCTCTGTTAGTTACCTTTGCGATAGCTTCCTTTGACGGATTGAGCTTTTCTCTTCCCTCATAGATAGCACCTGTTCTGTCGCAGAGAATAACGTCACGAAGACCTAATGTCATAAGAAGCTTTGCAATAGCAATACCTGCCGCACCTGAGCCGTTGATAACAGCCTTGCAGTCGGAAATAGCCTTGCCTGTAAGCTTTGTAGCGTTAATGAGAGCTGCTGAAACAACTACTGCTGTGCCATGCTGGTCATCGTGAAAAATAGGAATATCGCACTTTTCCTTAAGCTTTTCTTCAATTTCAAAGCATCTTGGTGCAGCAATATCCTCAAGATTGATACCGCCGAATGAACCGCTGATGTTGTAAACTGTTTCAACAAATTCGTCAACGTCCTTTGTACGAACGCAAAGAGGGAAAGCGTCAACGCCGCCGAACTCCTTAAAGAGTACACATTTACCCTCCATAACAGGCATACCTGCCTCAGGACCGATGTCGCCTAAGCCTAAAACTGCTGTGCCGTCTGTGATAACGGCAACCATATTCCAACGTCTTGTAAGCTCCCAGCTCTTGCTGTAATCCTTTTGAATTTCAAGACAAGGCTCAGCAACGCCCGGTGTGTATGCAAGTGAAAGAGCGTCCTTGTCGCCAACCTTAGCTCTGGCGGTAACTTCAATTTTACCTTTCCACTCGCCGTGTAATTTTAAAGATTCCTTACGATAATCCATTTATATATACCTCTGCAAAAAAATATTTGTTAATCAGTCCCAAGGGAACTTGTACTGAGTAAGACCTAACTCGTCACGAACTTCTGTCATTTCTTTCTGTACAGATTCGTTAATAGGAACACCGCTGTCCTTTCTCTCCTGCCATACAAGCCATTCCTTTTCACCTGCGGAATAAATCTTGTCACAACCCGGAGCTTTCCTTGATGCACGAACAGAACGGATAATGTCTCCTGCTTTCTTTCTTGTGATATCCTGACCTACAAAGTGGTCTGTATCAATAGCAATAAAGAAGTGACCGAGATGATAAGGAACAAGGTTTCCGTTTTCATCCTTGCCGTTAAGAGCCTTACCATAGTTGCCGTCCTGAAGAACTGCTGAAAGAAGCTCAATAACCATAGCGTAGCCGTAACCCTTGTAACCGCCGAGAGATTCGCCGATACCGCCGAGAGTTGTAAGTGCAGCCTCGCCGTTTCTGATTTTCTTCAAAGCAACACCTGCGTCACCCTCAATACCCTTGCCGTCAAGACCGATAACAGTACCGGGATGAACGTCTTCGCCGATTCTCTCATAATATTCAATCTTGCCGTTTTGAGTGATAGATGTAGCACAGTCGATAACGAAATCAAAATCTTCATCAGTGGGAATACCGATAGTAAGCGGGTTAGTACCGAACATACCCTCAACACCAAAGGTCGGTGCAACAGACGGACGAGCGTTTGTACCTGTCATACCGATACAGCCCTGCTTTGTTGCCATTGTAGCGTAATATCCTGCAATACCATAGTGGCAGGAGTTACGAACTGCAACCATACCCATACCATACTGCTTTGCCTTGTCAATTGCCATCTGCATTGACTTGTAGCCAATAACCTGACCCATACCGTCGTGACCGTCTACAACTGCTGTGGTTGGTGTTTCCTTAACGATTTCAAAATTAGTAACAGGATTCTGGATACCTGCCTTGATTCTGTCGAGATAGATTGGCTTAAATCTGTTACAGCCGTGGCTTTCAATACCTCTTCTGTCAGATTCAAGTAAAACATCTGTGCAGATTTTTGCGTCCTCTTCAGGAATACCATAGCCGATAAAAGCATCTGTGATGAAGTTAATCAGCGTGTCCCAAGGACAAATCATTTTACCCATATTTATATCTCCTTTTATAAGAATTACTGAATTATAAAATTACCTTTCCCAGTTGCGTGAGCGTTCAACCGCACGCTTCCAGTCGGCATATTTCTTGTTCCTTACTGTTATTTCCATTGACGGAATAAATATTTTGTCAACAGCTCTGTTTTTCTCGATTTCCTCTAAGCTGTCCCAAACTCCTGTTGCAAGTCCTGCACAGTATGCGGCACCTAAAGCAGTAGTTTCAACGTTCTTCGGCCTGTTGACTTTAACGCCTGTCATATCAGCCTGAATCTGCATCATAATATCCGAAACAGACGCACCGCCGTCAACTCTCAAATCTTTAAGCACAATGCCAGAATCATCCATCATAGCCTCAAGCAAATCGGTCATCTGATATGTAATGCTTTCAAGAACGGCACGGCAGATGTGCTTTTTGTTGACGCCTCGTGTAAGACCAATCATAACACCTCTTGCGTACATATCCCAATATGGAGCACCAAGACCTGTAAAGGCAGGAACGAAGTAAAGACCGTTAGAGTCCTCAACCATTTCCGCATATTCGTCACACTCACGAGCGGTATTGATAAGGCCAACCTCGTCACGAAGCCACTTGATAACCGAGCCTGCGTTAAATGCAGAGCCCTCAAGAGCGTATGTAACCTTGTCGCCGATCCCCCAGGCAATACCTGAAAGAAGATTTGAGCGTGAATTAACTCGCTTGTCGCCTGTGTTCATCAAAAGGAAACAGCCTGTGCCGTAAGTGTTTTTAGCCTGACCTGTTTCAAAACAGCCCTGACCGAAAAGTGCACCGGGCTGGTCGCCGATAGCACCTGCAATAGGCACACCGCAAATGTCCTCAATACCTGTGATTTTAGCCACATTACCGTAAATACAGCTTGACGGCTTAACCTCAGGAAGCATACTCATAGGTATGCCCAGCTTTTCGCAAAGATAAGGGTCCCAGCAAAGCTTGTCGATATCAAACAGCATAGTTCTGCAAGCGTTGGAGTAGTCTGTAACGTGAACCTCGCCGTTAGTCAGATTCCAGATAAGCCAGGTGTCAACTGTGCCGAAAAGCAAATCGCCCTTTTCAGCCTTTTCTCTTGCACCCTCAACGTTGTCAAGAATCCACTTGATTTTTGTTGCACTGAAATATGCGTCAATAAGAAGTCCTGTTGTTTCCTTAACATAGTCGGAAAGTCCCTGGGCCTTAAGCTCCTCGCAGGTAGGTGCCGTTCTTCTGCACTGCCAAACGATAGCGTTGTATACAGGCTTGCCTGTGTGTCTGTCCCACACAATTGTGGTTTCACGCTGATTGGTAATGCCTATTCCGGCAATATCCTTAGGGTCAACCTTTTCGAGA
>JAQXUH010000089.1 GCA_029219885.1 Eubacteriales bacterium
TGATTTTACCGGTACCTGCGTAAACACGTACACGAGCTACAGATTCTTTTCTTCTGCCTGTACCGTAGAAATATGGATTAGTTTCATACATAACTCAGATACCTCCTGTTAAATTTCGTAAGCTTCAGGCTTCTGAGCCTCGTGCTTGTGGTCTGCGCCCTTATAGATGTGGCATCTTGTGAGCTGCTTTCTGCCGAGTGTAGTATCAGGAATCATACCCTTTACTGCAAGCTTCATAGCAAAGTCGCTCTTCTCTGCCATAAGAGTTCCATACTTAACTTCCTTAAGGTTACCGATATAACCTGTGTGATGCTGATAAAGCTTCTTGTTAAGCTTGTCGCCTGTAAGAACAGCCTTGTCTGTGTTTACAATGATAACGAAATCACCGCAGTCTACGTTTGGTGTGAAGATTGGCTTATGCTTACCTCTGAGAAGAACAGCAGCTTCAGCAGCTACACGTCCGAGAGGCTTGTCAGCAGCGTCAATAACATACCACTTACGCTCGATTTCGTCAGCTTTTGGCATAAATGTTGACATAATCAATATCCTCCGTAAATTATTCTTTTTCGTTTGCTCGAATATAATAACATAGAGAAAAAGGATAGTCAACAAAAATTTTCAATAATTTTTAAAAATCAAGTTGCTTTCTCTCAAAAACTCACTTATTCTCACTTATTCTATCAATATTCTAATTTATTATTTACAAAAATGAGGTGGTTTTTTGGACGGTTGTTCCTTGAATTTGACAGTTTCGGCTCTTGCCTGTGCCATTGCAAAGGGCAAAAGCGAAAAAGATATATCCCTTTTGGCAGTTTTGTTTACGCAGTTAGGGGACTCTCTTGCTACAATTGCCGCAGGTAATGCCATTTGCTGTGACGATAATTCCCATAAAGGCGAAGATACACTAAATATAACTTGAATTCCTACTAAAACAGTAGTATAATATTCCCTGTAAAAATTATAGGTGGTATAGATATTATGAAAATAAGTGAAATATTAAATAATAAAAAAGTAACAGTTTCCTTTGAAATTTTTCCTCCAAAGGAGTGGGCAAAAATTGCAGACACCAAGGCTGTTATAAAGGAAATGGTTAAGGATAAGCCTGCATTTATGAGCGTAACCTATGGTGCGGCAGGTACAAAAAGCGGTTATACAACAGAGATTGCAAACGCAGTTAAGGAGGGCGGAGTAACTCCTCTTTCCCACCTTACCTGCCTGACCTCTACTAAGGAAAAAATCAATTCCGTTCTTGACGAGTGGGAAGAAAACGGCATCGAAAATGTACTCGCTCTTCGCGGAGATATTCCGAAAGATTTTGAAATGAGCGAAAATCAGTATTACCATAACGCTTACGAGCTTGTAAACGAGATTAAAGCAAGAGGTAAGTTCTGTGTAGGCGGTGCCTGCTATCCTGAAATTCATCCTGAGTCACCAAACAGGGTAGAGGATATTGCTCATCTTAAGGAAAAGGTTGACTGCGGTGTAGACTTCCTTACAACACAGATGTTTTTTGACAACGAGAAGTTTTACGACTTCCGTGAAATGTGTGCTATTAAGGAAATCAACGTTCCTATTATTGCAGGTATAATGCCGATTACAAACGCAAAGCAGATTAAGAGAAGTGTTGAGCTTTCCAACTGCTCACTTCCAAAGAAGTTTCAGAAGATTATGGAGCGTTTCGGCGATAATCCTGACGCAATGAAGCAGGCAGGAATTATTTATGCTACCGAGCAGATTATAGATTTAATGGCAAACGGCGTAAATAATATTCATATCTACACTATGAACAAGCCTGATGTGGCACATAAAATTATGGAAGGACTTTCTTGCATTATAAATGAACAGGACTGAAATTCTCCATTATCTCAGAACATCGTCAAAAACAGATGACGAAAGGCTTTTGTCCCTTATTGATGAATGCTGTGACGAGGTAAACCGCTGTGTTAAGCCCAAAACCATACACAGAATTTTTGACTGTACTGTTACTGAAAATGAGCTGATTATCGGCGATTATGTTTTCAGCAGCAAAAGACTTGCAAAAAATCTTGCAGGCTGTAAAAAAGTGTGCGTTTTCGGTGCAACTCTCGGTACTGAATGTGACAGACTTTTGAGAACTTATTCGGCAACGGATATTACAAGGACTGCGGTGCTTCAGGCTTGCCTTGCATCTAAGATTGAAGAGGTATGCGACAGCCTTGAGGACACCTTGAAAGCACAGGGGATGACCTTGAGACAGCGTTATTCACCGGGATATTTTGACCTTGATATAACGGAAAACAAAAAAATATTTGAACTTATGGATATAACAAAGCGTATCGGACTTACTCTGACAGACACCTGCCAGATGGTGCCTACCAAGTCGGTTACAGCTTTTATAGGAATTGAAAATGATTAGATTTTTTGACGGCGGAATGGGCAGTATGCTCAATCTATCAGCAGGCGAACTGCCTGAAAAACTTAATATTACTCAGCCTGAAAGAGTTTTTGCAGTGCATAAAGCATATGCCGAGGCAGGTGCAGAATTTATTACTGCAAATACTTTCGGTGCAAATTCTCTTAAGTATGATAATGTTGACGAAATTGTTAAGGCCGGCGTTTCTCTTGCTAAAAAGGCAGGCAAAAAGGTTGCTCTTGACTTAGGACCTACAGGCAAGCTTTTAAAGCCTATGGGCGACCTTGATTTTGAAAAGGCTGTAGAACTTTACGCTGAGGTTGTAAACGCAGGCAAGGCCGACAGCGATGTAGTTATTATTGAAACTATGAGCGACACCTACGAGCTTAAGGCGGCAGTTCTTGCAGTTAAGGAAAACTGCGACCTGCCTGTTATTGCGTCAATGATTTTTGACGAAAAGGGCAGACTTCTTACAGGCGGTGACGTTCAGTCAGCGGCAGCAATGCTTGAGGGACTCGGCGTTGATGTTATCGGCTTTAACTGCGGTTTAGGACCAAAGCAGATGATACCGCTTTTGAAGGAACTCAGGGAGCATACCTCACTTCCTATTATGGTAATGCCGAATGCAGGACTTCCTGAATCTGTTGACGGCAAAACCGTTTATAATGTTTCACCTGAGGAATTTGCACAGGATATGCTTGAGATTGCAAAAATCGGCGTGTCATATCTCGGCGGCTGCTGCGGTACTACTCCTGAGCATATTAAAAAAATGATAGAGTTTTGCGGTGATATTCCTGATTCTGTTCCTGAAAAGAAGAACAAAACTGTTGTTTCTTCCTATTCATCTGCCGTAGAAATCGGACAGGTGCCTGTAATTATCGGCGAAAGAATTAACCCGACAGGTAAAAAACTCTTCAAAGAGGCTCTCAGAAATAACGATATCGACTATATAATCAAAGAGGGAATTGCTCAAAAGGAAAAGGGTGCTCACATTCTTGATGTCAATGTGGGACTTCCTGAAATTGACGAGGTTGAAATGCTTTCAACCGCAGTATTTAACCTGCAAAGTGTTCTTTCTCTCCCTCTCCAGCTTGACTCATCAAATGCACAGGCACTTGAAAAAGCAATGCGTATTTATAACGGCAAGGCAATGATTAACTCTGTAAATGGCAAGCAGAAATCAATGGACGAGATTTTCCCGCTTGTTAAAAAGTACGGCGGCGTAGTTGTCTGCCTTTGCCTTGACGAAAACGGTATTCCTGAAACGGCACAGGGCAGAATTGATATTGCAAAGAAGATTATCAAAACCGCCGAGGAATACGGAATTGAGAAAAAAGATTTAGTTGTTGACGCACTTACAATGACTATTTCTACCGACAAGAACAACGCAATTGAAACCCTTAAGGCAGTAAATTATATAAGAAACGAGCTTGGCGTAGGTACTGTTTTGGGCGTGTCAAATATCAGCTTCGGTCTGCCGAAGAGAGAGGCAATCAATACTGCTTTCTTTACTTTAGCACTTCAAAACGGACTTTCAGCAGGTATCATAAATCCTCTCAGCGAGGGTATGATGAACGCTTATTACTCATTTAATGCACTTTCAGGCTTTGATGATAACTGCACCAAATATATTGAGTCGGTTACTGCAACTCAAACTGCAACTGCCGTATCTTCCGAGCTTGATTTGAAAAGTGCTATCATAAAGGGACAGCGTAGTGACGCGGGAATTTGTGCAAAAAAGCTTCTTAATGACATTTCCGCTATGGAGGTTATAAATCAGTATATTATCCCTGCACTTGATGTTGTTGGCGACGGCTTTGAAAAAAATAAAATCTTTCTGCCGCAGCTTCTTATGAGTGCCGATTCCGCACAGGAGGCCTTTGACGTTATTAAGGCTCATATGACCGTAACAGGCGAAAAGGCTGAGAAAGGTCACAAGGTTGTTATCGCAACAGTTGAGGGCGATATTCATGATATCGGCAAGAACATAGTCAAGGTGCTGATGTCAAATTATGGCTTTGATATGATAGATTTGGGCAAGGATGTTAAGTGCGAAAAGGTACTTGAAGCTGTTATAGAAAACGACTGCAAGCTTGTCGGCCTTTCAGCACTTATGACAACAACTGTTCCTAATATGGAAAAAACTATTAAGCTTATCCACGATAATACAGACGCTAAGGTGTTTGTAGGCGGAGCAGTTCTTACAAAATCGTATGCCCAAATGATAAATGCCGACTATTACGCAAAGGACGCTATGGAAAGTGTCAGAATTGCCAAAGAATTTTTCGGAGGTGACGGGCAATGATGGTTTCCACAAAGGGCAGGTACGCTCTCAGAATTATGATTGACCTTGCCGAAAACGGACAGAACAGTCCTGTTTCTCTCAAGGATATTGCCGAGAGAGAGGATATAGGAATTAAATATCTCGAAATCATTGTGGCGTCTCTTAATAAAAACGGACTTCTTGAAAGCGTAAGAGGTAAAAACGGCGGATATAAACTCAACAAGCGACCTGAGGAATATTCAATTTCTTCAATACTCAATGCAGCAGAGGGAAGTCTCGCTCCTGTTGCCTGTGTTGAAACTGACAGCTGTGAAAATGCTCATTGCTGTAAAACCTACACTCTGTGGAAAGAGCTTGATGATGTTATTGAAAATTTCCTTTCTTCCAAAACATTAGCTGATATAATTTGAGGTATTTGTATGGAATATGATAATAAAAAATTCAAGGATGAATTTATAAGTATTATTAAAAGCGAAAGCCCTTCAAATATTCTTTTCGTTTCAAGCAAGGAATATGACCGATACGGTTACAGACAGGCACTTGACGAAAACGGCTTTAAGTCAGTTGCTTTTACGGAATTTGAGCCTTGCCCTGAGGTGAGCTCTGTTAATAAAGGCATTGATGTTATGAAAGATGAAAACTGCGATTTTATCGTTGCAGTAGGCGGCGGAAGTGCTATGGATGTTGCCAAGGGAATTAAATATTATTCTCAGGCTGATATTAAAATTCTTGCCGTTCCCACAACTGCCGGCACAGGAGCAGAGGTAACTCGCTTTGCCGTTCTTTACAACAATGCCGACAAGCAGTCTGTAAGAAGCTTTGACATTATTCCCGAATATCAGGTGTTTGACTTCACCACGCTGAAATCTCTTCCTTTTAATCAAAGAGTAGTAACTGCTCTTGATGCGTTCTGCCACAGCGTCGAGGCGTATTGGTCAAAGAACGCAACAGACGAAAGCAGAGATTATTCAGCCGAGGCTCTTGAGCTTTTTGCTGATAATTTTGAGAGATTTTTAGATGATGACGCAGATACATATGAGCCCATGATGAAATGCAGTGAGCTTGCAGGCAGAGCAATCAATATTGCACAGACAACCTCTCCTCACGCTTTCAGCTACAAGCTCCATAAGCTTAAGGGCTTTTATCACGGACAGGCGGTTGCTGTATGTCTTGCGTATATCTGGAAATATATGCTTGAAAATTGTCCCACAGCAGAGCTTGAAATTCTCTTGGCGGAAACTGAAGTGATAACAGGCTTTACACCTGACAGCTTTATTTCACTTCTTGAAAAGTATCATCTGACCGACAATCTTAATATGACGGCGGCGGAATTTGACGAAACCGTAAACGGTGTAAATATCGACCGTATTGCAAATAATCCTATGCCGTTTACTGCCGAGGATATTAAAAATATTTACTCCTCATTTATTACAGTAGAATAATTTTTTAAGCCTTCTCAATTCGGGAAGGCTTGTTTTGTGTCATTATCTGTTTTTCATACATATAATATTCAGAGGTGACTTATATGTGCGGAATAGCAGGAATTATATCAAGTGACATAGATTTAAGAGGCGAAAAGCCACTTGTAGAAAAAATCAGCGACACTCTTAAAATGCGAGGTCCTGACGCAAAGGGTGAGTATATCACCGCCGATACCGCTTTGATTCACAGACGGCTTTCTGTAATTGATGTTGAGCGAGGAGCCCAGCCAATGAGTTTCGGCAAATATGTAATTGTATACAATGGTGAGCTTTATAATACTGATGAGGTCAGGGATGAGCTTAAATCTTTCGGCTACACCTTTGAAACTCATTGCGATACAGAGGTTGTGCTGAAAGCCTATGACAAATGGAAAGAGGACAGCGTTAAAAAGCTCAACGGAATATTTGCCTACGCAGTCTATGATAAAAAGGAAAAAAGCCTTTTTGCCGTTCGTGACAGAATAGGCGTTAAGCCGTTATTTTACAGCCAAAAGAAAAGTCTTTTTGCCTTTGCAAGCAGAATAAAAAGTCTGCTTTGCATACCGCAAATCAGGAGCGTTGTAGGTGAAGACGGACTTAACGAGATATTTATGCTCGGACCTTCAAAAACAATGGGCAATGCGATTTTTAAGGACATTAAGGAGCTTGAGCCGGCACATTACCTGACCTATAAAAACGGCAGGCTTGACATAAAGCAGTATTGGTGCCTTACCGCTCAGGAGAATAACGAAACTGTCAAAGAGGCAACTGAACATACTTATGCACTTGTTAAAGACTCAATTGAACGTCAGCTCGTTTCCGATGTACCGCTTTCTGCATTTTTAAGCGGCGGTCTTGATTCGTCAATTATTTCAAAGATTGCGGCAGATAAATATGCAGAAAAGGGAAAGGTTTTTGATACCTATTCTGTTGACTATACTGACAACGATAAGTATTTTAAGAAAAGCCTGTTTCAGCCAAATAAGGACTCAGACTATATCGGTATGATGTCCGATTATATCGGCTCAAATCACCACAATGTTATTCTTGATAATGTTGCCGTTGCCGACGCTTTGGAGCAGGCGACAGATGCAAGAGGTGTGCCGGGCTTTGCCGATATTGATTCCTCACTTCTGCTGTTTTGCAAAGAGGTGAAGAAAGATTTTACCGTCTGCCTTTCAGGTGAGTGTGCCGACGAAATTTTCGGCGGATATCCTTGGTATCACAGAAAAGAAATACTTTTTGAGGACTGCTTTCCTTGGTCGAGAAGTACCGATGTCAGACGCAGTATTCTTTCTCCCGGCTTTCTTCCGAAAGGTGAGGAATACGCAAGAAACGCCTACGAGCAAACGCTGAAACAGACCTCCTATCTTGACGGCGAAAGTAATCTTGACAGGCGAATGAGGGAAATGTTTATCCTCAATCTCAACTGGTTTATGCAGACTCTTTTGGTGCGTAAGGATGTAATGAGTATGGAAAGCTCGCTGGAGGTTCGAGTTCCTTTCTGCGATTACCGTCTTGTGGAGTACGCCTACAATATGCCTTGGAGCATTAAAGCACTTGACGGCAGGGAAAAGGGAATAGTCCGTAAGGCCTTTGAAAATGATTTGCCATATGAAATTGCCTGGAGAAAGAAAAGTCCTTATCCTAAAACCCACAATCCTGCATATTTTAAACGTGTATGCGAGCTTGCACAGGCTGTGTTTTATGACAGATCAACGCCTCTTTACGATTGGCTTGACCGTACTGCCGTTGAAATTTTGATGAAAAATCCCGACTCCTTAACAGAGCCGTGGTACGGTCAGCTTATGCGTACACCACAGGTAATTTCTTACATTTATCAAATATATGTGTGGATAAAAAAATACAAGGTTGAGTTTGAACTGTAATTATGTTATACTGATAGCGTTAGGTGTTATGCTTAACGCTATTTTTTCTGTAAATCGGAACAGGGTGTAGATTTATGACTAACGAGGAATATATAAAAGCTATTGAACTTCGTCGTTCAAGGAGGACATATACGGCTAAAGGACTTGACGCTGACACGATAGAGGTTGTTAAAAATCTCATTGATGTTGTAAATGAAAAGGCAGGACTTAATTTTCAGCTTATCGAAAACGGCACAAGACCTTTTACTATCGTTACCGGCAAGTTTTCCTATATTGCGGTATGCGGTCCTGATACTGAAAAAGCGAGAATTCAAAGCGGTTATTGGGGTGAAATGATAGTTCTCCAATGCGTTTATCACGGCTTGGGTACTTGCTGGATAACAGGCAGCTATGACGAGAATAAGGTATACGAGGACGCATCAATTCCCAAGGACCAAAGGCTTTACGGCGTTATCGTTATCGGACGTGTTAAAGATAAACTCAGCACCAAAGAAAAGCTGATATATAATACAACTCACAAGCAGAATAAACCGTACCAAAAGATGTTTGACGTCTGCGACGAAAAGCTTCCGCCGTACTATGAGTACGCTATGAAACTTGTTGAAAAAGCACCGTCGGCAACTAACAGACGTCCTGTTCATTTCAAATATGAAAACGGCGTAATTTCGGCAAGCGTTGATGCTCCCTATTCCGACAAGAGCCTTGATTTTGGTATTGCACAGCTTCATTTTCAGCTTGGAGCGGCAGCGAAAGGACTTAAGGGCCAATGGGATTTCTCGGGCAGATTTTGTACTGAGGACGGCAAGGTAATTAAATTCCCTGAGTCTGAAAATAAAGAAAACACATCACAGGAGGGTGACGAAAATGAGTGATACAGCAGTGAAAAGCGAAAAGAAAAAGTGGTCTAAAAAGAAAAAAGCAATAGTAATCGTTTTATGCGTGCTTTTGGCTTTGATTGTTCTTGTAGTTGCAGGCGGTATTTACGCACTTAACTGGTACTGCAAGACAGCAGATTACGAAGTGGTTTCCACCGACAAACAGGTAACTCTCGTTGCTCACAGAGGTATGAGAAGTGTTGCTCCCGAGAATACCACTGCGGCTTTTGAGCAGGCAGGCGAGCACGGATATTGGGGTGCAGAATGCGATATTTACAGAACTGCCGACGGTGTTTGGATTGTTTCTCACGATACTCATACATACAGAATGATGGATAAATCTGCTTTTGTAGAGAAAAAAACTTATGACGAGCTGATGGAAATGACAGTTGACAACGGCTCTAACATTCAGGACTATCCTGATTTGAAATTCTGCTCTCTTGAGGAGTATCTGCAAATCTGCGTAAAGTATAATATGACTGCCGTTATTGAGCTTAAGGGCGAGAATAATACAGAATATTACAACGAGGTAGTTGACCTTGTAAATCAGTATAACGCAAAGGCAGTTTACATTTCTTTCCATTTTGAAAACTTGCAGAAAATCAGAGCGTTAACTGATGATCAGGTATATTATCTTGTTAAGGAAATTACCGATGAGGATATTGAACTTGCAAAATCTCTTGAAAACTGCGGTATAGATTTTGACGGCAACAGAGACGAAAATTTTGAAACAGATATTATTTCAAAATGTCAGGACGAGGGACTTGCAATGGGTGCTTGGACAATTAATACCCTTGAGTCTATGGACCGACTTGTGGATAATGGCGTAACTCTTATCACTACCGACTGCATTACAAAATAAACACTGTGTCTATTATCAGGTTTTCCAATAAAAAACATTTGAAAATTTAAAACTTGTGAAGTATAATACTTTGCAGTGTGTAACCGAAAGGTGTAAGTCCAGCTAAGGACTTGCACCTTTTTTATTTTTTTTATTCGGAGGTATTTTAATGGAAAATGAAAATCAGTCCTATCTCGGCAGGGAAAAGATAGGTAAGCTTATGACAAAGTATGCGATACCCTGCATAATTTCTCTTTTGGTGGCAGCTCTCTATAATATCGTTGACCAGATATTTATTGCAAATGCCGATTATCTCGGCTCTTATGGTAATGCGGCTAATACAGTTGTGTTTCCTCTGACAGTAATTGCTCTTGCCGTTGCTGTTATGATAGGCGACGGCTGCTGTGCTTTTGTTTCTCTCAGCTTGGGAATGAAAAAAGAGGACGACGCAAGCAAGAGTATGGGCAATGCAGTTTTGCTGACATTGATATCAAGTGTAGTTATTACGATTGTATATCTTGTATTTTCCGACCAAATCATCGCGATGTTCGGCGGAACAGTTAATGCCGAAACCTTTAAACATTCAAAGGAATATTTCTTTTGGATAACTGTGGGAATACCTTTTTATATGTTCGGTCAGGCAATGAATCCTGTAATCAGAGCCGACGGCAGCCCAAAATTTGCTATGGCGTCAACCTTGGCAGGTGCAGTAGTTAATATTATTCTCGACCCTGTTTTGATTTTCGGTGCAAAGTGGGGAATGAAAGGTGCGGCTATTGCCACAATTCTCGGTCAGCTTGTTACAGCTGTTCTCGCTGTATGGTATCTTTTCCATACCAAAACAGTAAAGATTACAAAGAAAGATTTCAAATTCAAATCAAGAGTTGTGGGCAAAACCTTAATGCTTGGTATTTGCAGCTTCCTGTCACAGATTTCACTTGTTGCCGCTATGGCTGCTATTAACAATATGATTCGCAAATACGGTGCATTAGACGCAGTATTCTCACAGGAACAGTATGCACAGATTCCTATGGCAGTTGTGGGAATTGTAATGAAGTTCTTCCAAATCGTAATTTCAATCGTTGTGGGTATATCCGCAGGCTGTATTCCTATTGTGGGATATAATATGGGTGCAGGACTTAACGATAGAGTTAAAAAGCTTCTTTACCCGTCTTCTTATCTGCGAGGCGGCTGTGGCTTTGTGGCACTTATTATTGTTGAATTTTTCCCAACTCAACTTATCGGTATATTCGGTGCGTCAAACGAAAGTGCGTACTATACAGATTTTGCTGTTAAAGCCTTTCGTACCTATCTTTGTATGCTTCCTCTTGCCTGTATCAATAAAGCAGCGTTTATCTTTTTACAGGCGATGGGTAAAGCAGGTGCATCAACAATGCTTTCTATGGTCCGTGAAATCGTTTTCGGCGTAGGCTTTGCACTTCTTCTTCCTGTATTCTTCGGACTTGACGGCGTACTTTATTCAATGCCTGTGTCTGATTTCCTGACAGCAATCATTTCCGCAGTAGTAATCATAATCACCTACCGCAGCCTGTCAAAGAATAATAAGGTTAAAAATTAAATACTGAAATTTGCATAAAACTAAAGGCGGTTCGTATGAACCGCCTTAATTCGTCTTATATTAAGCTTATCAATCAGGATAGCCGTTTGGGTTTTGGCTCTGCCATCTCCAGGAGTCCTCGCACATTTCCTCGATTCCTCTTTCAGCTTTCCAACCAAGCTCGTTAAGTGCTTTGCTTGGGTCGGAATAGCAGGTGGCAATATCGCCGGCACGTCTTGGTACGATTTTGTACGGAATATTAACGCCTGATGCCTTTTCAAATGCGTGAACAACATCAAGAACGGAATAACCGATACCTGTACCTAAGTTGTAGATAAACAGACCTGTTGTGCCCTCAACCTTATCAACAGCCTTAATATGACCGATAGCAAGGTCAACAACGTGGATGTAATCTCTAACGCCTGTGCCGTCAGGAGTGTCATAGTCATCACCGAACACGTTAAGACATTCACGCTTGCCGATAGCAACCTGAGTGATGTACGGCATAAGATTATTAGGAATACCGTTAGGGTCCTCACCCATAGTACCGCTCTTGTGAGCACCGATAGGGTTGAAGTAACGAAGGAGACAGATTGACCATTCATTGTCGGAAGTGTATAAATCTTTAAGAATACACTCAATCATAAACTTAGTTCTGCCGTATGGATTTGTTACTCCACCAACTTCCATATCCTCTGTAAGCGGCGAAACGTTGTTCATACCGTATACTGTTGCAGATGATGAGAATACAATCTTCTTGCAATTATGCTTTCTCATAACGTCAAGGAGAACGAGAGTTCCGTTTACGTTATTGTCGAAATACTCAAGTGGCTTTTCAACGCTTTCGCCGACTGCCTTAAGACCTGCAAAGTGAATTACGGAATCAATGCTTTCACTTTCAAAAACCTTTGAAAGTCCCTCAGCGTCCCTGATGTCACACTCATAAAACTTAAAATCTTTACCTACAAGAGCCTTAATTCTGTCATAAGAGCTTTTTTTACAATTGTAAAGATTATCAACTACAACAACTTCCTTGCCTGCGTTCATAAGCTCCACGCAAGTGTGGGAGCCGATATATCCTAAACCGCCTGTTACTAAAACTGACATATCATTTCCTCCAATTAAAAATCATAGATTACGAATATTTAAAGGGTTATTAATAAGCCTTTCCCCAATAAACCATATGCTTAGCAGGCTTTCCGCAGCACACACAGGTGTCGGAAATATGCTCCTGCTCGATAGGAATACAACGTGAGCCAACGCCTGTAAGCTCCTTAACCTTATCCTCACATTCCTCGTCGCCGCACCACATAGCCTTAACGAAACCGTCGCCGTTTTCCTCAAGAGCCTTTGTGATTTCGTCAAGAGTTTTGCAGACATAAGTTCTTCTCTCTCTGTTTTCCAAAGCAGCCTCGTAAAGTCCGTCACGAACCTCCTGAAGCTTTTCAACGATAACCTCGCTGATATTGTCAAGAGAAACAACTGTCTTTTCTCTGTTATGTCTTGTTACAACAACGCACTGATTGTTTTCGATATCTTTAGGGCCGATTTCAACGCGGACAGGAACGCCTTTCATTTCATACTCGGCAAATTTCCATCCCGGAGAATTTTCGGAATCATCAATCTTTGCTCTGCAAACCTTATTAAGTTCGTCGCAAAGTGCGTATGCTCTGTCAAGTACGCCTTCCTTATGCTGTGCAACAGGAACAACGATAGCCTGAATAGGAGCAACTGCCGGCGGAAGAACAAGTCCGTTGTCATCGCCGTGAGTCATAATAATTGCACCGATAAGTCTTGTAGTCATACCCCAAGAGGTCTGATGAGGATAAACAAGCTGATTGTTCTTGTCGGAATACTGAATATCAAATGCCTTTGCAAAGCCGTCACCGAAGTAGTGGCTTGTACCTGCCTGAAGTGCCTTGCCGTCGTGCATAAGTGCCTCAATACAGTATGTTCTCTCTGCACCGGCAAACTTATCACTTTCTGTCTTCATACCCTGAACAACAGGAATTGCCAAATCTTTCTGGCAGAACTCGGTGTAAACGCCGAGCATCTTCTCTGTTTCCTCAATAGCCTCTTCTGCTGTTGCGTGGAGAGTATGTCCCTCCTGCCACAAAAATTCTCTTGAACGCAGGAAAGGTCTTGTGGTCTTTTCCCATCTTACAACAGATACCCACTGATTATAGAGCTTAGGCAAATCTCTGTAAGAGTGAACTATATCCTTAAAGTGCTCGCAGAAAAGAGTTTCGGAAGTAGGTCTTACACAAAGTCTTTCCTCAAGCTTTTCGCTTCCGCCGTAGGTTACCCAAGCACATTCGGGAGCAAAGCCCTCAACGTGGTCTGCCTCTTTCTGGAGCAGGCTTTCAGGGATAAACATCGGCATATTGACATTCTCGTGTCCTGTTGCCTTGAACATTCCGTCAAGAATTCTCTGTATATTTTCCCAAATAGCATAGCCGTAAGGTCTTATTACCATACAGCCCTTGACGCTGGTGTATGAGATAAGCTCTGCTTTTTTGCACACGTCTGTGTACCATTTAGCAAAATCTTCATCCATTGATGTGATAGCGTCTACCATTTTCTTTTGGTTGTTTGCCATAAAGTATCTCCTTTTCACAATTTTTCAATATAGTATTATAAACTAATTTAAACCATATGTAAACAATAAGTTTTGCAAATTTTAAACCTTTTTGAATATGAGAGGTATAATACTGCACAATTTATTTTGACAAAGTTAAACAAAATTATAAAAGTCTACAAAATGTAATAAAATCAAAAAACAAATAGTATATTGGAAACTATTTTCCTCTTGAATTATAGCGTCGATTGTAGTATAATTCATATGATAACTAAAGGAGGTGTTTGCAACGTTTGGTCCTTTAACAATGAAACTCGATTTGCAGCAGGAAATTCAGGAACAGCTCAATATCGAGGAAGTATTCAGCTTTAATATCGGCGGTGTTAAAATCGGCATTGACGAATCTACTGTAGTATCGTGGATAATTATGGCTGTACTGACTGTCCTTGCTATTATCCTTACTCGCAATTTTAAGGTGACAGGTGAGATTAGCAGACGGCAGGCATTTATGGAGATGATTTACGAAAAGTCTGTTGACTTTTTCAAGGGCATTATGGGTCCTAAAGCATATAGGTATATACCGTGGCTTATGAGTATGGCTCTTTTTATCGGTACATCTAATATTATCGGTATGTTCGGTCTCAAGCCTCCTACAAAAAGTATGCAGGTAACTGCCGTAATGGCGATAACAAGTATTGTTCTTGTGGAGTACGCTGCTATCAGAGAAAAGGGATTCGTGGGCAGACTGAAAGCCTTTACAAAGCCTATGGCTGCCATAACTCCTATTAACATTATGGAGATTATAACAAAACCGCTTTCACTTTGTATGCGACTTTTCGGTAATGTTATCGGTGCGTTTATCATTATGGAGCTTATCAAGGCGGTTGTCCCTGTATTTCTGCCGGTAGTTTTGAGCCTGTATTTTGATATTTTTGACGGACTTTTACAGGCGTATATTTTCGTTTTCCTGACAGCACTTTACATTCAGGAGGCTGTTGAAACGGAAGAGGAAACTAAGCAGAGAAAAAGCAAGAAAAAGATGAGGAAAAGAAAAGCGAAGGCAGAGTAATCCGCTTTTGTGATATAAATTTTAAATCAATATCAAAGGAGATAAATTATTATGACTGGAACAATTATTGCAATCGGTGCAGGTATTGCACTTCTGTGCGGAATCGGTGCAGGTATCGGTATTGGTCTTGCTACCGGCAAGGCAGTTGACGCTATTGCACGTCAGCCTGAAATGGCAGGACAGATTCGTACAACACTTCTTTTAGGTGCTGCACTTTCAGAGGCTACTGCCGTTTACGGACTTGTAGGTGCAATTCTTATTATATTTATGCTCAAATAGTTAAGCAGATTGTTGATATTTTTACTATGAAAGGAAATTCGGTAAATGCTTAAATTTGACTGGAATATGCTTTGGACTCTTATCAATTTGATAATTTTCTTTGTGCTGATGAAGGTATTCCTTTTTAAGCCTATAAAGAAAACTCTCGATAAGCGTAAGGAGCTCATTGATAATCAATTTAAAGAGGCTGACGATGCAAAGGCTGAGGCTGAAAATCTTAAAACGCAGTACGAGCAGCAGCTTGACGGCGTAGAGGACGAAAGGGCTCAGATTATAGCCAAGGCACGAGAGGATGCAAAGGCAGAGTACGACAAGACTATTGACCGTGCCCGTGACGATGCACAGAAAATTAAGGATGAAGCGGCAAAGGCTGCCAAGCTTCAGACTGAAAAAGCAAAGCGTGCCGTTAAAGAAGAAATTGCTCAGGTTGCTATTCAGGCAGCTGAAAAGGTTGTGGGCAGAGAGGTTTCAGCTCAGACCGACAGCGATATCTTTGACGAATTTTTAAATGAAAGCAGTGATAAGTAATGTTTGACATTGATGATTTAGTTAAAGCACTGCTTGCAAAGAAAGTCAGTGTTTCTGCTCTTGAGGAAGCAGAAAAGCTAATTCAATCTTCCGAGGACTTAAAGGAAGAACTTGACAGCCCATCTGTTTCGGAAATTGAAAAGGCGAGAGTTATTGACAGCCTTTTCTCCGAATCTGTTAAGGGCTTGATAAATACTATTGCCGACGATTGTAATACAGACGCTCTTGACGAGGTTTTAAAAGAATACGTTAAGCGTATTGACGAAAAAAATAATGTAGTCAGGGCAACTGTTTTCTGCGTAACTCCGCCTACCGACGAACAGCTTGAGGGTATCAAGAAGTTTATCTGCAAAGAGAAAAAGGCGTCAACTGCCGAGGTTGAGGTAGTTAAAGATGAAAGCCTTATGGGCGGTTTTATTATTCAGGTCGGCAACAAGCAGTACGACAGAAGTATCAAATCAAAGCTTGAGCAGATTAAGGCTCAGGTTATTAAAAGTACAGAAAGCTCGGATGTTGATAACGATTCCGTTTTAGCTGTTCTCAAGCAGAATATTAACGATTTCAAGCCTGTAAGCGAAATGGACGAGATTGGCTCTGTTATTCGTGTAGGTGACGGTATTGCTGTAATTCACGGAATTTCACAGGCAATGTACGGCGAAATTGTTGTGTTTGAAAACGGCGTCAAGGGTATGGTGCAGGATATTAAAAAGCACCAAATCGGCGTTATCCTTTTCGGCAGCGATGTGGGCATTCACGAGGGAACTAAGGTTTCCAGAACACATAAGAAAGCAGGCGTTCCTGTAGGCGAAGGCTTTATCGGCAGAGTAGTTAATGCTTTGGGTGAGCCGATTGACGGCAAGGGCGATATTAAAGCAGAAGGCTATCGTCCTGTTGAGCAGAAAGCTCCGTCTATCGTTGAGCGTAAAAGCGTTGATACGCCTATGGCTACAGGTATTTTGTCTATCGACTCAATGTTCCCAATAGGCAGAGGACAGCGTGAGCTTATTATCGGCGACAGGCAGACAGGTAAAACTGCAATCGCTATTGACACTATACTTAATCAAAAGGGAAACGGCGTTATTTGTATCTATAACGCTATCGGACAGAAAGCCTCAAGTGTTGCAAAGATTGTTAATACGCTTGAAAAGGCAGGTGCTATGGAATATACAGTTGTTGTATGCTCCACCGCCGCAGAGCCGTCATCACTTCAGTATATCTCGCCTTATTCTGCTACGGCAATTGCCGAGTATTTTATGCATCAGGGAAGAGATTGTCTTATTGTGTATGATGACCTCAGCAAGCACGCAGTAGCATATCGTGCCTTGTCACTTCTTCTTGAGAGAAGTCCCGGACGTGAGGCTTATCCTGGTGACGTATTCTATCTTCACTCAAGACTTCTTGAGCGTTCAAGCAAGCTTTCCGATGAATTAGGCGGCGGCTCAATAACGGCACTTCCTATTATCGAAACACAGGCAGGCGACGTTTCCGCCTATATTCCTACTAACGTTATTTCAATTACCGACGGTCAGATTTTCCTTGAAAGCGACCTGTTCTTCAGCGGTATGCGTCCTGCTGTTAATGTGGGACTTTCCGTTTCTCGTGTAGGCGGTGCCGCTCAGACAAAGGCTATGAAAAAGGCAGCAGGTACTTTGAGAATTGACCTTGCACAGTATCGTGAGATGGAAGTGTTCACTCAATTTTCATCCGACCTTGACGATGAAACTAAAGAAGAGCTTGCTTACGGTAAGGGACTTATGGAGCTTTTGAAACAGCCCCAGGGCAGTCCTCTTTCACTTTCCGATATGGTAATTTCTCTTGTTGCCGCAACAGGAAGAAAGTTTGTTGATGTTCCTGTTGAAAGCGTCAAGGACTGTCAGATGAAGCTTCTTGAATTTATCAACGAGAAATATCCGCAGATTCCGTCGGATATTGAAACCGAAAAGGTTTTAGAGGATGGTATGAGAGAGCAGATTCTCTCTGCGGCTGACGAATTTAAAAAGCAGTATAACAAAACAAAAGAGGCTGAATAATGGCTAATGCTCGTGAAATTCAGGCAAGAATGAAGTCAATTAAGGACACTATGAAAATCACCAACGCTATGTGCTTGATTTCCTCCTCAAAGCTTCAGAAAGCCAGAAGAGACCTGAAAAATACCGAGCCTTATTTCTACGCAATTCAGGATGCACTTGCAAAAATTCTTGAGCTTTCTCCTGACGCAGGTAACATTTTCTTCGATGAAAGAGAGTATTTACCGTCGCAGGAACGAAAGCAAGGATATATTGTAGTTACTGCCGATAAAGGTATGGCAGGTGCGTATAACCACAATGTTATCAAAATTGCGGAAAAAGAGGCTTTGTCCGATAACAAGAATATGCTTTTTGCTGTCGGTCAGGTCGGACGAAAATATTTTGAAAAAAAGAATATACCTATTGATATAAATTTTAAGTACACGGCTCAGAATCCTAATATGAACAGAGCACGTATTATCAGCGAAAAGGTTGTAGAGCTTTTTAAAGAAAAAAAGCTTGACGAGGTGTATATCGTTTACACCAGAATGGTAAATTCCGTAACCTTTGATGCGGAAATTGAACAGCTTCTTCCGCTGAAAAGAAATGTACTTCAAAATCAAAATGACCAGAACAACTACGAATACTGTAATTTTGAGCCTGATATGAATACGGTGTTCAATCATATTGTACCCGATTATGTTGCGGGCTTCGTTTACGGTGCACTTGTAGAATCCTATTGCTCTGAGCACAACTCACGTATGATGGCAATGCAGACTGCCACCGACGCTGCAAAAGAAATGCTCAAGTCACTTGGGATTGAATATAATCGTGCAAGGCAGGCGGCAATCACTCAGGAAATTACCGAGGTAATTGCAGGTGCCAAGGCACAGAAAAACAAAAATGATTAGGAGGTGTCCTTTATGAATAATGGTAAAATCGTTCAGGTTATGGGACCTGTAGTTGATGTCGAGTTCGAGGGTGAGTTACCAAAAATTAAGGACGCTCTTGAAGTAACTGTTGACGGCGAAAAGCTTGTTATGGAAGTAAGTCAGCAGTTAGGCGGCGGATGTGTCCGCTGTATTATGCTTGCAGCCTCAGAGGGACTTTGCAAGGATATGGAGGTTGTGGCAACAGGGGATGCAATTAAAGTACCTGTCGGCGACAAAACTCTTGGCAGACTTTTTAATGTAGTAGGTGAGCCTATAGACGGAAAAGGCTCTCTTGACAGCGAGGAGCATTGGGCTATTCATCGTAATCCTCCATCATTTGAGGACCAGTCTGCCGATGTAGAAATTCTTGAAACAGGAATTAAAGTAATCGACCTTTTGACACCGTATCCAAAGGGCGGTAAAATCGGACTTTTCGGCGGTGCAGGTGTAGGTAAAACAGTTCTTATTCAGGAGCTTATTACTAATGTTGCAACTCAGCACGGCGGTTATTCAATCTTTACCGGCGTAGGCGAGAGAAGCCGTGAGGGTAACGATTTGTGGAATGAAATGAGTGCGTCAGGTGTTTTGAAAAAAACGGCACTCGTTTTCGGTCAGATGAATGAACCACCGGGAGCACGTATGCGTGTTGCCGAAACAGGACTTACAATGGCGGAATATTTCCGTGATGTTGAGCACAAGGACGTTCTTCTCTTTATTGATAACATTTTCCGTTTCGTTCAGGCAGGCTCCGAGGTTTCTGCACTTTTAGGCAGAATGCCGTCAGCCGTAGGTTATCAGCCTACTCTTGCTACTGACGTGGGCGAGCTTCAGGAACGTATCGCGTCTACAAAGGACGGCTCTATCACATCTGTTCAGGCAGTTTATGTTCCTGCCGATGACCTTACAGACCCGGCTCCTGCAACAACCTTTGCTCATCTTGACGCAACAACCGTTCTTTCAAGAAAGATTGTTGAAAAGGGTATTTATCCTGCTGTTGACCCGCTTGAGTCTAACTCAAGAATTCTTGAGCCTGATGTTGTAGGCGACGAGCATTATCGTGTAGCAAGAAAGGTTCAGGAGTATTTGCAGAAGTATAAAGAGCTTCAGGATATTATTGCAATTCTTGGTATGGAAGAGTTGTCAGACGCTGACCAGATAACAGTTTATCGTGCAAGAAAGATTGAAAAATTCCTTTCTCAGCCGTTCCACGTTGCTGAAGCATTTACAGGTCAGCCCGGTATTTATGTTCCTGTTGAGGAGGCAATCAAAGGCTTTAAGGCTATTGTTGACGGAGAGGTTGACGATGTTCCTGAGCAGGCATTCTTCAATACAGGTACAATCGACGACGTGCTTGAAAAAGCAAATATGCTTGATAGGTAAGGTGATTTTATGAATACCTTTCAGCTAAAAGTAGTTGCGTCAAACAAAATCTTTTTTGACGGCAATGCACAAAAGCTCATTCTTCCGAATATTGACGGAGGATATGAGGGCTTCCTTTCACATCACGAAAACTGCGTTGTTCCTGTTGAAGCAGGCGGAATGAGAATTACAGATGAAGATGGCAAGGAAATCTTCGCTTTTATAGGCAGCGGATTCCTGGAGTTTTTTGACAATTCTGCGTTAATCGTCTGCGTTTCTGCGGAACTTCCCGACGAAATTGACGAAAGGCGTGCAAGAGAGGCCAAGGAAAGAGCCGAGGAAGAAATGAGAGAAAAGCGTTCACAGCTTGAATATCATCATTCTCAGGCAAACCTTGCAAGAGCTATGGAGCGTCTTAAAGTCAAAAACCGTCATAAAATTTAATCCTATAAATAACAAAACCATATTCAATTTTGATATGCACCCCAGAAGTTAGACACTTTTTGAGGTGCATATTTTTTATTCTTGTATAAATATTTAGTGCTCTGGTGATTGGTTCGGTTTTAAACATAGAGCAGAACACGTTATAGCGTTTTAACACGGTGCAATTAACAAAATGTTTTTTTAGAGTCTCAAAAATCGTGCTTACAAATTCATCGTATTGCTTTTTTGCTTTATTTGTAGTATTGTCATGGTAAAGACAAGTGCAATGAGCACGAGTAAAATATGAGGTGATAAATATGGATGAAAATGAATTATTTGATATGGAAATACAAGACCCTATTGATTCAGGAGGCTCAGGCTGTTGTTTCCCTTTGTCAATCATTATTTCTATAGGAATATTAGTCTATTTATTTATTGATTGTATTTGTTATTTTATAAGTAAATAACAAATGTATCAGAATAATCGTTATAACATTATAATCAGTGTGACTGTTTAAAATACAATCACTACTTGAAACTTCAATAATTTATACAAGTTAATATCAGCAATAAAGTCCGATATTTTGAACTAAAAAAGCAAAATATCGGACTTATTTATTTTATCTGACTTTATTCAAATTCTTCAAGGAAGGAATGTTCCACGCCGTGCTGTTTGTAGCCGATAAAGGTGTCGAGCTTAACGTTATGAATTGATTTGAAAATATTATGCTCAATGTCGGGATTTATCTTTTTTAGTTGAGCGATAAGTGCTTTTATTTCCTGCCTTTTTGATTCTCCTATGCCGTCTTCTGAATGGCTGTATTCATCCACAAATCTGCAAGCACACTGAATAAAAGTCAAATCGTTATAATCACGCCACTTTATTACAGCATTTTCGTTGACGCAGTAAAGAGGGCGGATAAGCTCCATTCCCTGAAAATTGGTGCTCTTAAGTTTCGGCAGCATTGCCTGGAGCTGTGAGCCGTAAAACATACCCATAAGCGTTGTTTCGATAACATCGCTGAGGTGATGACCGAGAGCAATTTTGTTGCATCCAAGCTCCTGTGCTTTAGCGTAAAGGTGACCTCTTCTCATTCTTGCACAAAGATAGCAGGGAGACCCGCCAACAGAAGTTGTAATGTCAAATATGTCGGATTCAAAAATCGTTACGGGAATTTCAAGCTTTTTGCAGTTTTCCTCTATTTGACGGCGGTTAGCCTTATTGTATCCGGGGTCCATACAGATAAATTCCAAGTCAAAATTCACATCGGAAATTCTTTTAAGATGCTTCATACACATTGCAAGAAGTACCGAATCTTTACCTCCGCTGATACATACGGCAATTTTGTCACCCTCATTTACCAGCTTGTAATTTTGACACGCCTCAACAAACGGATTCCATATCTCTTTTCTGTAAGTTTTAATAATGCTTCGCTCAACTGACTGAGCGTATGTTAATTCTCTTGCCATATTTCTACCTCTTAAAGAATTATACAGCATTTGTGTAGGTTAATCAATACAAAAAAAGACCGCCTCATGTGAAGCGGTCTTATAAATTTTATTAGTGGTGGAAAAGACGGATGCCTGTCATTGTCATTGCAATGCCGAAGTCGTCACAGCAGTCGATAACTGCCTGGTCTCTTACTGAACCGCCCGGTTGAGCAATATACTTAACGCCTGAACGAACAGCTCTTTCGATATTATCCTCAAATGGGAAGAATGCGTCAGAGCCGAGAGCAACATTGTCCATCTTCTTGTGCCATTCTGCCTTTTCCTCTTTAGTGAATGGCTCAGGACATTCTGTGAAGTATCTCTGCCATACGCCGTCCTTAAGTAAATCTTCATACTCGTCTGAAATATAAAGGTCAATAGCGTTGTCTGCCTCACACTTACGGATACCCTCAATGAAAGGAAGATTAAGCACCTTTTCGTTGTGACGCAGCCAAAGGTTATCTGCCTTGTTACCTGCAAGTCTTGTACAATGAATTCTGCTCTGCTGACCTGCACCGACGCCGATTGTCTGTCCGCCCATAGCAAAGCAAACGGAATTTGACTGAGTATATTTAAGTGTAATCATAGAAATAAGCAGGTCAATCTTAGCGATTTCAGGAATGTCCTTAACCTTTGTAGGCATATCGCTGAAAAGGTCCATTGTCATTTTAGCGTTGTTTCTCTTCTGCTCAAACTTGATGCCGAATACCTGCTTTGTTTCCATTTCTTCAGGCTCGTAATCAGGATTTATTTTGATGATGAGGTAGTTTCCTCTTCTCTTAGCCTTGAGAATTTCAAGAGCCTCGTCTGTGTATGATGGAGCAATAATGCCGTCGCTTACCTCTTTAACAAGAAACTGTGCAACAGATGCATCACATTCGTCGCTGAGTGCTGCAAAGTCGCCGAAAGAAGAAACTCTGTCACATCCTCTTGCACGAACATACGCTTGTGCGATAGGTGAAAGCTCCAAGCCGTCAGGAACCATACATACCTTTCTCTCAACCTCGTCAAGTGGCTGTGCAACTGCTGCACCTGCCGGTGAAACGTGCTTGAATGATGCGGCTGACGGAAGTCCTGTTGCTTCCTTAAGCTCCTTAACAAGCTGCCAGGAGTTGAAAGCGTCAAGCAGATTTATATATCCTGCTGAGCCGTTGAGAATTTCAAATGGAAGTTCTTTGCCGTCCATATGAATTCTTGCAGGGTTTTGGTTTGGGTTACATCCGTACTTAAGCTTATACTCTGTCATAAAACTACCTCCGTTTAGCCGTAGCAAAAATTGATACAGATATTTTATACCATTGCGTTGAAAAATGCAAGACAATTTGATAGAATATATCAGGTGATTCTATGAACGGAATTTTAGTTATAAATCATTTCCTCACAGGCGGAAAGTATAATGAGCTTCATTCTCACCTTGTAACCGCCGCCGAGAAAATGAATATTGACCTTGAAATTAAAACAAATCTTCAGCTTTCTTATGAAGAAAATATATCCTGTGATTTTGTGCTTTTTTGGGACAAGGATATAAACCTTGCAAGACGGCTTGAAAACAGCGGACTGCCTGTTTTCAACAGTGCCGATGCTATTGAAAAGTGCGATGATAAGGCAAGAACATATATTGAGCTTGAGGGCATTGTGCCTCAGCCCAAAACTTTCATTTCTCCTAAATGCTATTTTCAGTCGGATATGGGCGAATTTGTTGACAACGCACTTGATGTGTTAGGCTTTCCTGTTGTGTTCAAGGAGTGCTTCGGCTCTTTTGGTGCACAGGTCTGGCTCTGCAAAAATAAAGAAGAGGTTTTATCTCACGTCAGCGAAAAGCCTTTTATTCTGCAAAAATTCATTAGCGAAAGTGCAGGGAAAGATAAACGTCTTGAGATTGTGGGCGGAAAATGTGTGTGTGCCGTTTCAAGAGAAAACGCAAATGACTTTCGTTCAAATGTTACAAACGGCGGTACTATGACTCCTTGCACTCCTACGCAAGACGAAATTTCTTCTGCCGTTAAGGCTTGTGAAAAATTAGGCTTGACTTTCGGCGGCGTTGATATTTTGGAAAACGGCGATATCTGCGAGGTAAATTCAAATGCCCATATTATAAACATTATGAATGCCGCAGGAGTTGATATTGCACCGCTTATATTTGATGAAATAAAAAAACAGCTTGGTGTGTAATATGAGTGGAATTTTAGTTTATACAAAGGAAGAGGCAGTACGAAACGCCTTTGCCGTTCGGAAGTTTACAGAAAATCTTGATGTAATTCTCGTGGACGAAAATTATGACGGCAACGCCGATTTTGTAATCAACAGGACAAACGATTACAGAGTAGGGGAGCGTTTTGAAAAAAGAGGGGTCAGAGTATTTAATTCCTCATCGCTGTCACGCCTTGCCAATGACAAACAGCTTTGCTATGAGTTTATGGAGCGTCACGGCGTGCCGATTATGCCTGTGAATTATGAGGAGGTTCCTGCTGTCAAAAAAAGTGTTGACGGTCACGGCGGCAAAGAGGTGTTTTGGCTGAACGAAAAAGAGCCATTTGAAAAAGGTTTTGTTTATCAAAAACCTTGCGACACTCTGGGCAAAGATTTGAGAGTGTGGGTGCTGGGCGGTAAAATCGTCTGCTCCATTCTCCGTGAAAGCAAAACCGACTTTCGTTCTAATTTCTGCCTTGGCGGAAGTGCCGTTTTGTACGAAATGAATGATGAGGAAAAAGCTCTCGTTCAAAAAATTATTTCTCTTGTCAACGCTGATTATATAGGTATAGATTTAATATTTAACGGCGGACATCCTGTGTTCAACGAAATTGAGGATACAGTAGGTGCAAGAATGGTTTATTCCAAAACCGATATTGACATAATTAAAATGTACTGCGACTATATAAAGAAAAATGCCGGACTGTAATCAGTCCGACAAATCTTCAAGCTTATCAAGTCTGCTTTCGCCCACAACGGTTATGCCGTTTTCCCAAAGTAACTGAGCGGCGATTCCGTTTCCGTTTGTGAGTGTTCCCGTAAATGTTCCGTCATAAATTTTACCGAAACCGCAGGACGGACTGCGTTCTTTCAGTACTGCCGCACGGCAGCCTGATTCTTCTGCAACATACAATGCTTTTTCAGCACCGTCCTCAAATGCGTCGGTAATATCCTCACCGAGCTTGTTATAAACTCTGCCGTCTTTGATTTCCGCAGGAGTTCTGGGAATAGGCAGACCTGCAAAGCATTCCGGGCAGATAGGAACTAAAGTGTGCTTTTCTCCAAGCTTAATAACATCTTCGCTTTTATTGTTGCCGCCGTTATATTTGCAGTTTTCACCTAAAAGGCAGGCACTTACGAGAATTTTCATTTCAGCCTCCTGAATGTAAGAATTGCAAAAAAGCCTGTAACAAATATTACAAGAATAATTGCAATAATAAATGTGAGGGGCTTGCTTAAAAGCGGAATGTGACCTGCTATTCCCAATATTGCAGCGATAAAAATAAATGCTGTAACAAAAAGAATTACGATAACAGCAATTGTCTTGTTCTTCATAATAAACACCTCATATATTTATTTTACCATATATTTTATGCTAAGTCCACAGGCAGTTTTCTGCAAAGTAAAAATACTTTACATTATGCAAAATATACAAATAAACAAGAGAAAATTCATCAGTTATTCTCAACTATCATAAACAGTTTTTGTAAATTATTAAAATTTGGTGTCAAATTTCAAAGAAATGTTGCAAAATTTCTGCATTAGTAATAATATATACACGACTTAAATGATATTTAATTATTCGGCGGTATGTTTTATGGATTTGTTAAAGCAGAAAATATTAGACGAAGGCGAAGTTTACGAAGGTAACATATTAAAGGTTGACGGCTTTCTTAACCACAGGATTGACATTCCTTTTATGCGTCAGGTGGGTAAGGAATTTCACAGACTTTTTAAGGATGACGGAGTAAACAAAATTCTCACTATCGAGTCATCAGGTATTGCAATCGGTGCACTTGTGGCTCAGGAATTTGAGTGTCCTCTCGTTTTCGCAAAAAAGACTAAGACTAAGAATATTGCCGGTGATGTTTACACATCTAAGGTTGAGTCTTTCACTCACGGCAAGGTTTATGACGTTATGGTGTCAAAGAGATTTCTTGACGAAAACGACAAGGTTCTTATTGTTGACGACTTCCTTGCAATAGGCAACGCTCTCAACGGACTTATTGATATCGTCAACGCCTCAGGTGCTCAGCTTGCAGGCTGCGGTGTAGTTATCGAAAAGGGCTTCCAGCACGGCGGCGACAAGCTTCGTGAAAAAGGCATTAAAGTAGAGTCCCTTGCAATAGTTGAAAAAATGGACCACGAAACAGGTATGGTTTATTTTAGAGATTAATTTGGTTATCGGGCGAAAGCCTTATAATAGAAAATCATTATTTTTTACGGAGGAAAACCAATGAAACTCACAAAGAAAATTCTTGCAGTTATTCTTTCAGTTCTTTTCGTTGTAGGCTGTTTTGCAGGCTGTTCTTCAAACGGCGACGCAGACACAACATCAGAACCTGATGCATCAAACGCTGCAGGAGCAGACATCAAGGTAGGATTTATCTTCCTGCACGATGAAAACTCAACCTACGACAAGAACTTTATGACAGCTGCTGAAGAGGCTTGTCAGAAGATGGGCGTAGAAATCCTCAAGAAGACAAATATCCCTGAAGGTCAGGAGTGCTATGATGCAGCTGCTGAGCTTGTTGACGAGGGATGCGACATCGTATTCGGTGACAGCTTCGGTCATGAGGACTATCTCATTCAGGCTGCAACAGAATTCCCAGAGGTTCAGTTCTTACACGCAACAGGTACAAAGGCTCACACAGAGGGTCTTGACAACTACCACAATGCTTTTGCATCAATCTATGAGGGCAGATATCTTGCAGGTGTTGCTGCTGGTATGAAGCTCAATGAAATGATTGAAGCAGGCGACATTACTGCTGACCAGGCTAAGATGGGTTATGTAGGTGCTTACACATACGCAGAGGTTATCTCAGGTTACACATCATTCTATCTTGGTGCTAAGAGCATTTGCCCTTCAGTTACTATGGAAGTAACATTCACAGGTTCTTGGTATGATGAAACTGCTGAGAAGGAAGGCGCTCAGAAGCTTATTGACAACGGTTGTGTTCTTATTTCACAGCACGCTGACTCAATGGGTGCTCCTACTGCTTGTGAAAACGCAGGCGTTCCTAACGTTTCTTACAACGGCTCAACACTTTCAGCTTGTCCTAACACATTCATCGTTTCTTCAAGAATTGATTGGGCTCCTTACTTTGAGTATGCAATTCAGTGCGTAATGGACGGAACTCCAATTGATGCTGACTGGACAGGCACAATCGAAAGTGGTTCAGTTGTTCTTACAGATGTAAACGATACAGCAGCTGCTGCTGATACTCAGGCTAAGATTGACGAGGTTAAGGCTCAGCTTGAGGACGGCTCACTTCACGTATTCGACACTTCTGCATTTACTGTAACTGTTACAGACGACAAGAACGTAAATGCTAAGGTTGATGCTGACGGTCACCTTACAAGCTATATGGCTGACGTTGACTCAGACGCTGCTTACACAGCAGATACTGAGGTTGTTTCTGACGGATATTTCCACGAGTCAGAGATGCGTTCAGCTCCTTACTTCGATATCCAGATTGATGGTATCGACCTTCTTGATACTGCTTTCTAAGCAAACTCTATAAATTATTAAATACCCGTGGCCGCTTTTTTGCGGTCACGGTGTAATTCTTTTTTCGGGAGATAAAAATGAGCGAATCTTTTGCTATTGAATTAAAGGGTATAACTAAAAAGTTCGGTGAGGTTGTCGCAAATAGGGATATAAACCTTCACGTTAAGCGAGGAGAAATTCTTGCCATTTTAGGTGAAAACGGTTCAGGAAAGACAACTCTTATGAATATGCTTTCCGGTATTTACTTTCCGGATGAGGGGCAGATTTTTGTCAACGGGCAGGAAGTTGTAATAAAATCTCCCAAGGATGCTTTTAAGTACAAAATCGGTATGATTCATCAGCATTTTAAGCTGGTGGATGTTTTCACTGCAACAGAAAATATTGTTCTCGGCGTTGATGACAAAAAGAGATTTAATATTAAAGAATCAGAGAAAAAAGTTAAAGAAATAACAGATAAATACGGCTTTTCAGTCGATTTAGAGAAAAAAATTTATGAAATGTCTGTTTCGGAAAAGCAGACTGTTGAAATTATCAAGGTGCTTTACAGAGGTGCGGATATTCTTATTCTTGACGAGCCTACCGCTGTTTTAACACCTCAAGAAACTAAAAAATTATTTGACGTTCTCCGCAAAATGCGTGAGGACAATAAGTCTATTATCATAATTACACATAAGCTCCACGAGGTTCTTGAAATTTCCGACAGAGTTGTAACTCTCAGGAAAGGTGAGTATGCAGGCGAAATTGACACTAAAGATGCCAACGAGCAGATGCTTACTGAAATGATGATGGGTGAAAAGGTTGACCTTGATATCCATCGTGAAGAGCCTAAAAACATTAAGGAGCGTTTGCTTGTTGAGGAGCTTACCGTTATTAAGAATGACGGAACAAAGGCTCTCGACAATGTTAATTTCAGTGCTTATGCAGGAGAAATTCTCGGCGTAGCAGGTATATCAGGCTGCGGACAGAAAGAGCTTTTGGAGTCAATTGCAGGTCTTCAGACTACTACTAAAAAGTCAAGCATTCTTTATAAGCCTGACGATTTGGGACCACAGCAGCTTGTGGGCAAGTCACCGAGAGAGATTAGAAAGCTGGGTATCGCTCTTTCCTTTGTACCTGAGGACAGACTCGGTATGGGACTTGTAGGCGATATGGATATTATCGACAATATGATGCTCCGTTCTTACAAGGAGGGCTCAACAGCGTTCCTTGACAGAAGAAAGCCTAAGGAGCTTGCCGACGATATTATAGACAAGCTTGAGGTTGTTACTCCAGGTGCAACAACTCCTGTAAGACGTCTTTCAGGCGGTAATGTGCAAAAGGTTCTTGTAGGCCGTGAAATTGCATCTAATCCTAAGGTGCTTATGGTTGCATATCCTGTAAGAGGACTTGACGTTAATTCATCATATACTATTTATAATCTTTTAAATGACCAGAAAAAGTCAGGCACAGCAGTAATTTTCGTCGGCGAGGATTTGGATGTTCTCATTGACCTCTGCGACAGAATTATGGTTATCAATTCCGGAAAGATTACGGGAATTGTTGATGCCAGAAAGACAAATAAAGAAGAAATCGGTCTTCTTATGACAAAGAGTACAGAAGAGGAGGAAGCATAATGAGTGAAAAGAAAAAAGCACACGAGCCCTTGTTTCACGTTGCAAAAAGAGCTTCTATCTCACGCGGTAAATCTTGGGCTATAAGAATAATTGCAATATTGATTGCTCTCGTTTTCTGTGCAGTTGTTACAATGCTCCTTACAGGTGAAAACCCTATAAAGGTATACGAAACAATGTTTGAGGGTGCTTTCGGCAGCGAAAGAAAGGTTTGGAATTTGCTCCAGAGTCTTGCAATGCTCCTTTGCGTATCACTTGCCGTAACTCCTGCATTTAAAATGCGATTTTGGAATATCGGTGCTGAGGGACAGGTGCTTATCGGCGGTCTTGCAACAACAGCCTGTATGATTTGCCTCGGCGGTAAAATTCCTAATGCACTTTTGATAATCATTATGATTATTGCAAGTGTTCTCGCAGGTGCTGTTTGGGCACTTATTCCTGCCGTTTTCAAGGCGAAGTTTAATACAAATGAAACGCTGTTTACCCTTATGATGAACTATGTAGGTATTCAGCTTGTATCATATTTCTGTATGTATTGGGAAAATCCTAAGGGCTCAGGTAAAATCGGTATTATCAACCGTACAACCCACGACGGATGGCTTCCAACCATCGGCGATTATGATTATCTGCTTAACATTATTGTTGTTCTCGTTTTAACTGTTGCAATGTACATTTATCTTAAGTACAGCAAGCACGGCTACGAAATTGCCGTTGTAGGTGAAAGCGAGAATACTGCAAGATATATCGGTATCAATGTTAAAAAGGTTATTTTGAGAACAATGTTCCTTTCAGGTGCTGTCTGCGGTATTGCAGGTCTTCTCCTTGTAGGCGGTACAAACCATACAATCAGCACAACTACTGCCGACGGCAGAGGCTTTACCGCAATTATGGTATCCTGGCTTGCTAAATTTAACCCTATATATATGATTTTGACAGCGTTCCTGCTTGTTTTCCTTGACGCAGGTGCAGGTCAGATTTCTATGGTATTCGGTCTTAATGAGTCATTCTCCGATATCATAACCGGTATAATTCTCTTCTTCATTATCGGAAGTGAATTCTTTATTAACTATGAGCTTAAATTCCGTCATTCAAAAAAGGAGGTAAAGTGATATGTTTTCTACCTTAATTACTTTTCTCCATAGAGCTATAATGCAGGGTATTCCTCTTCTTTACGGCTCCACAGGCGAAATTCTTACTGAAAAATCAGGTAACCTTAACCTTGGTATTCCGGGTATTATGTACATCGGCGGTATGAGCGGTGTAATCGGTGCATTCATCTATGAGAATTCATTGGCGTCACCTGAGGACGCAAACGGCTTTTTGGCAGTTTTTATTCCTCTTATCTGCTGTATGTTAGGCTCTCTCCTTGCAGGTCTCATTTACTGCTTCCTGACAGTTACATTGAGAGCAAATCAGAACGTTACAGGTCTTGCACTTACAACCTTTGGTACAGGCTTCGGTAACTTCTTCGGCGGTTCTCTTATTAAAATTACAGGTGCAGACGTTCCGTCAGTTGCTTTGACAACTACAAGTAATTTCTTCAGGACAACACTTCCCGGTGCAGAGTCTACTGGTTGGTTCGGAAAGCTGTTTTTGTCCTACGGATTTCTTGCATACGCTGCAATTATAATTGCAATTCTTTGCTCTTATTTCCTTAACCGCACAAGAGGCGGACTTCATCTTCGTGCAGTAGGTGAAAGTCCTGCAACTGCCGACGCAGCCGGAATTAATGTTGAAAGGTCAAAGTACCTTGCTACCTGTATCGGCTCAGTTATTGCCGGTTTAGGCGGCCTCTACTATGTAATGGACTATGCTTGCGGTGTATGGTCAAATGACGGCTTCGGCGACAGAGGATGGCTTGCAATTGCCCTTGTTATCTTCGCAATTTGGAGACCAAACCTTGGTATCCTCGGCTCAATTGTTTTCGGCGGACTTTATATTGTTTATCTTTATGTTCCGGGTGCACTTCGTACTCAGGAGCTTTACAAGATGATTCCGTACCTTGTAACAATTATCGTTCTTGTGCTTGTCAGCGTAAGAAAGAAAAAGGAAAATCAAGGTCCTGCATCTCTCGGACTTTCCTATTTCCGAGAGGAAAGATAAAACGATTAAAAGCGTACTGATTATTTCGGTACGCTTTTTTGTATACAGAAATTTTAAATGTTTTTATAACTTTAATATTGTAAAGTTTTTGATAATATGATAATATATAGCAACTAATTTTAACTGACGCAAAGGGTGATGAAATGGAAAAATTGCAGTCTGTTTTAAATAGTATAAGCAACTTTGTTTGGGGACCTGTTATGCTGGCGTTTCTTGTCGGAACAGGTATTTTTCTTACAATAAGGCTTGATTTTCTGCCTTGGCGAAATCTCGGCAGGTCACTTAAAACGCTTTTCAGCAAAGAGTCAAGAAGAACAGATAACGGCGAAGGTGATATTTCTCCTTTTTCAGCGTTGATGACTGCTCTTGCCGCAACTGTCGGCACAGGCAATATTGTGGGCGTGGCTACTGCAATGGCGGCAGGCGGTCCGGGAGCACTTGTGTGGATGTGGATTTCTGCCGCTTTCGGTATATCTACTAAATACGCTGAATGTACTCTTGCACTGAAATACAGAACTGTCAACGAAAAAGGCGAGATGTGCGGCGGCCCTATGTACACCCTTAAAAATGGCTTGAAAAATAAAAAGCTCGGCGGATTCCTTGCTGTTATGTTTGCAGTATTTACTGTTATTGCCTCTTTCGGTATCGGCAATTTTACTCAGGCAAATTCTATTGCGAGTGCAGTTAATTCCACCTTTTTCGTTTCACCAAAGCTTGTTGGCGTGATTCTTGTTGTGCTGATTATTCTAATCGTTTTAGGCGGTATTAAGTCAATTTCAAAGGTTTCAACATTCCTTGTGCCTGCTATGGCGGTATTTTATATCGTTTCGGGCTTGGTTGTTGTGGCAATCAATTATAAAAATCTCCCTGAGGGAATTTCTCAGATATTCACTCTTGCATTTACTCCGAGAGCGGCAGCAGGAGGCGTGGCAGGTACTGTCCTTTCCTCAATGCGTTACGGCATAGCAAGAGGCGTTTTCTCCAACGAGGCAGGTTTGGGCAGTGCGGCAATTTCCGCTGCGTCAGCAACCTCTGACCATCACGTCAGACAAGGCTATATCAATATGTGCGGCACTTTTATTGACACTATTGTTGTCTGCACTATAACAGGCCTTGCAATTGCTTCAAGCGGTGTTTTGGGCAAAACCGATGCTCAGGGTGCTCAGCTTACTATTGTGGCATTTGAAACAGCCTTAGGTAAAGCAGGCGGTATTTTTGTAACAATAGGAATTATTCTTTTTGCCTTTTCCACAATTTTAGGCTGGGAATATACAGGCGAAAAGGCACTTGAATTTATATTTAAAAAGCCTGTTTTCAGCTATATTTACAGAATTGTATTTGCACTTTTAACTTACGTGGGTGCAACCGTTTCTCTCGATATTGTGTGGTCGTTCTCTGATATTGCTAACGGACTTATGGCTGTTCCGAACTTAATAAGCCTTCTTGCACTTTCTTCTGTTCTTGCAAAGGACACAAAAGATTTTCAAAAGGTTTTGAAGAAAGAGAAAGAAAACGAAAAGCTCCTTAAAATGAAATAAAACAAAATGACGCTGTCTTTGATTTGACAGCGTCATTTTTGTATAGCTTACTTAAATTTAATGTTCACATAAGATTCAATAAGGTCAATTGTGTTGTCTATTCCAAGCTTTGAAACATCAATTGACAAATCGTATGTGCAGGCGTCTCCCCATTTTTCATCGCTGTAAAAGTTGTGGAAACGTGCTCTCTTTTTATCAACAGCCTTAAGCTCCTTAGCGGCACTTTTGCTGTCAAGACCGTAAAGGTCAATAACTCTGTTCTTCCTGAAATCATTATCGGCGTGAAGAAAAACAGTGAGCAAATTAGGATAATCTTTAAGTATGTAGTCCGAGCATCTGCCGACAATAATACAGCTTCCTTCGCTTGCTACCTTTCTGATGGTTTCAAACTGATACTGAAAAACCTGGTCCTCAAGAGGAACACCGTTGCTCATAATTCCACCTGTGAAACCGTCTGTTGACATATTGTAGAGAAAGCTCCTTGTGGGCTTTTCGTCATAGAACATAAAAATGTTCTCGTCAAAACCGCTTTCCTTTGCGGCTCTTTTGATAATTTCCTTATCGTAATAAGGAACATTCAGCCTCTCGGAAAGCTTTGTTGCAATTTCGTGTGCACCGCAGCCGAACTGCCTGCCGATAGATATAACATAATTTTTCATAAGAAGTCCTCCTTACGGTATTGGAATATTGAAAAAAACAGGTGAAAAATCACTCTTTTTTCTATATATATTATAACATAAATTTTTTATACTTGCAATTTTATTATATATAAAGTACAATCTAAATATGAAAAATTTTCTTTATTACACAAAAAAAGCAAAATATTTTGAGCAGTCATTACCTGTTGGTAACGGCCGTATCGGCGGTCTCGTATTCGGCAATCTGAAAAAGGAGAGAATTGCATTAAACGAGGACAGCTTATGGTCAGGATATCCAAGAGATTTTAACAATAAAGACGCTCACAAATATCTTGACAACGCAAGAAAAGCGGTTTTTGACAAGGATTACAAAAAAGCCAAGGACATTTTAAATAAAGATATGCACGGCCATTGGGTTGAGTCATATCTTCCTTTCGGCGATTTGATAATTGAGTATAAGGGCATTTCAAAAAAAGGCTACAAGAGAACGCTTGACCTTGAAACAGGTATTGCCTGCACAGAGGCGGAGGGATTTAAGGAAACTGTTTTTGTATCTTTCCCTGCACAGCTTATGGTAGTTAATATCAAAAGCGACAAGCCTATCAGTTTTAAAGTCAGCTTTGACAGTCAGCTTGAGCATAAGTGCGAAACTGTTGAGGACAGCCTTGTGATGATGGGACAGGCACCTGAGGTTTGTATGCCTCCATATTACAATAAGGGCGAAAGCATTGTTCAGGGAAACAAGGGAATGAAATTCTGTGCTGTTCTTAAGGTTTTGGGAACGGCAGGATTTGATAACGGTGCAGTTTATGCCATTAATCAAAAAGAGGTAACTCTTCTTATTTCTCTTGCAACATCCTTTGTTGATTACAAAACTATGCCCACCGGCGACGCTTACGGCAAAGCATTGTCTTTCCTTGAAAATACTAAAAGCTACAACGCTCTTTGCAAGGAGCACGTTGCAGATTTCTCATCACTTTTCAATCGTGTGGAATTTGAGCTTGATGGCGGTTATGACGATTTGCCGACGGACAAGAGAATTAAACGTATGAATAAAAAGAGTGACGACTATTCTCTCGTTTCTCTTCTTTTCCAGTACGGCAGATATCTTACTATTTCTGCCTCACGAGAGGGCACGTCGGCTATGAATCTACAAGGTATCTGGAATACTAAAATGCGTGCTCCGTGGTCATCTAACTATACTATCAATATCAATACGCAGATGAACTATTGGTGTACCGATATTGCAAATCTGTCCGACTGCTTTTCTCCTCTTACGGACTTTGTTAAAAAGCTTGCAGACAACGGAAAGGTTACGGCTAAAGACCATTATAACTGTAAAGGCTTTTGCTCACACCACAACAGTGATATTTGGGGTGCATCATATCCGGCAGGATATCCTGACGGCGACGGCGACTCTCAGCAGTACGCTCCTTGGTGTACCAGCGGTCCGTGGCTTTTAAATCAGCTTTATGAGCATTATCTCTATATCGGCGACGAGGATTATAAGAAAGAAATTCTGCCTATGTTTGAGGAATGTCTGGCGTTTTATAATGACTTTTTGATTGAAAAGGACGGCGAGCTTGTAACCTGTCCGTCAATCAGCCCGGAAAATAATTTCCGAGACAACGGCTCGTCAATTGCTTTAACCTATATGCCGTCTATGGATAGAGAAATTCTTTTTGACTTCTTTGAAAACTGCCGAGAGCTTGGCCTTGACGCACCTGTAATCGGTCAGGTTAAACCTGCCTCTGACGGAAGAATACCTGAATGGGCAGAGGAGTTTGAGGAAACTGAGGTTGAGCACAGACACGTCAGCCACCTTTATTGCATCTATCCGTCAAGATTTATTCAAAGTGATGAGCTTAACAAGGCTGCTGAAAAATCACTGAACAAGCGTGGCTTCGGCGGAACAGGCTGGTCACTTGGCTGGAAGGTTTGCCTTTGGGCAAGGCTTGGAAACGGCGAAAACGCTTACCGCCTTATAAAGCAGCAGCTTACATATATCAATCCTGCTGTTAAGCTTCATAAAGGCGGCGGCTCCTATCCTAATCTTTTTGACGCTCATCCGCCGTTCCAGATTGACGGCAACTTCGGTGTAACTGCCGGTATTGCCGAGATGCTTAAAAATGAGGCTCTTCCAAAGGAATGGAGCGGTAAAATAAAAGGCATCAAAACCTATGGCAACAAAGAAATTTCTTATTCCTTTAAAAACGGAAAAAGAGTATAAATAACAAAAACTGCTGTTTCACAGTCCGAAATTCGGATAGAAACAGCAGTTTTCTTAGTTTGAAGATTAGAACAATGTGTCAACAACATTTCTTCTCTGTTCAGCTGACATAATTCTCAGCTTAAGAACAACTGATTTCTCAAGAGGAGAGAGGTCATTGAATTTGTCGTCAAAAAGATTTTCTCCCTTAGTGACCTCTTGTTCATATTCAGCACGCTCAGTCATAAGAGTGTTGTAATCTTCTTCGTTGATGAGCTGGTCAACAGACACGTTGTAAAGCTTAGCAAGCTTTGAAAGAGTAGCAAGCTTAGGTGTGGTCTTGTTAATCTCGTAATAAGCGTATGCACTTCTTTGTACGCCTAAAGCGTCTGCCACCTGCTGCTGAGTAAGCTTTGCTGCTTTTCTATAAAACTTAAGTCTGTCTGACAATGTAGCCTTACTTCCCATATTCTATCATCCTTTCTGTAATGTTAAAAAACATTCACCAAACTTTATGTATATAATAAACCAATTTCGACACAATGTCAATATAAATCACAGAAAAATTATAAGTTTTTTTCGCATTTTCCAAATTTTTATACTTATTGACATAAATATTACAAAATGTTACAATGTTGTCATATCCTATAAAGGTTGTGTTGATTTGAAAAAGATATTATCCTTATTGCTTTCGGCAATAATTGCGGTTACGGGTATATTTGCAGTTCCTCAGCTTGCATTTGCATCAAGCTATGAGGATGAGCTCAGGGCAAAAGGCTTTCCCGACAGCTACATTACTAAGCTTACCGAGCTACATAAAAAGTATCCTAATTGGATATTTCAGCCGCTTATTACTAATTTGGACTGGCAGACGGCAGTAAACGGTGAGAGGTCATCTCATTCAAAACAGCTTATCGAGAAGTGCTCACTTTATGACAGCACAATGTATTGCGACTGTTCAGGCTGTAAGAAAAACGGCAGCTATGTAATCAGGGAGGGAAGTAACTGGATTTCCGCCTCGGAGAAGGCAGTTAAGTATTATATGGACCCGAGAAACTGGCTTGACGAAAAGCATATTTTTCAGTTTGAGTCTACTCTTTATGACGGAATGCAGACTAAAGAGGGCGTTGAGGCTATTCTCAGCGGTACGTGGATGCACGATTCTCTTATAACATACAGAACCACAAGTGGCTCAGTTAAGCTTTATGACAGCACCACAAAGTATTCCGATGTTATTATGAAAGCCGCTAATGACAGCGGTATGAACGCTTACTATCTTGCATCAAAGATTAAGCAGGAAAACGGCGGTGCTCAGGCGTCAGCGTCGGCAGTAAACGGACAGGTTAGTCCTTTCCAAGGAATATATAATTACTACAATATCGGTGCTTATACAGGTGCATCCGACGGACTTGCGTGGGCAGCAGGCTTTTTAAAGACTAATAAAAAAACTACTCTTTATTCCGAATATGACAGCACCACAGGTCAGGCAGGCGGCACTAAAACTGCACTTTCCTCAAGTCAGTATATGACTTGGAGAGCCAACAAGGGCAACTACTATTATGTAAGGCTCTATACCGAATCAAACGGAAAATATATAGAGGGTGCCAGCGGATATGTTCTTAAAGCTGATTGCAGAACAACCTATTTAGGAGATACCACATCAGGTCTCGGCAGACCTTGGTCAAATCCGTACAAGGCTATCTACTATGGTGCAAAATATATTGCAAGGAGCTTTACAACTCAAACAAGCGGATATTTGCAGAAGTTTAATGTTAATCCGGCGTCATCAACCTTGTATACAAACGAGTATATGAAAAATGTTGCGGCGGCATCAAGCGAGGCGTTGACAACATATAACGGCTACTCAAAGGCAGGTATTCTTGGTGTTACAAAAACATTTGTAATTCCTGTGTTCAACAATATGCCAAGCGATTATACTGTTTCGGGCTTAAGTGCTTACTGCTCTATTGACGGCTATGCGTCGCTGTCATGGAATGGTATTTACGGAGCATCATATCAGGTGCAGGTGCTTTCAAACGGCAGTTGGGTAGACTGTGCTTATACTTCAACGCCGTCGGCAGTAGTATATGGTATTGTTCCGGGACAGACTTACAGCTTCAGAGTTCGTGCTGTGGCACAGGAAAACGGCAAAACAGTATACGGCAATTACAGTAATACCGTATCAGCCTCCTGCTCGGTGGGTAAGGTGACGGGGGTTAAAGCAACCTCGGGAAATAATTATGTTACTCTAACTTGGCAGCCAATTCCGGGAGCCTCCGGCTATTCAATATATTTGTACAATCCTACTACTAAAAAGTATAAGTACAAAAAGAATGTGAACGGCTCAAATACAATTACGTTTAAGTATACAGGTCTTAAATTTAATAATAGCTATAAATTTAAGGTTAGAGCATATAAGACTTTAAACGGAGTAAAATATAACGGCATATGCAGTGACGGCGTGTCAATTAAAACGAAAAATAACGTCGTTAATCTGAAAAGTGCCAAGTCCTCAAAAACTAAAAAAATCACAGTAAAATGGGATAAGCTCAGCGGAGTTACAGGCTATCAGGTAATGTGGTCAACCTCAAGTAACTTTAAAAAGAATTACCTTTCAGTTAAGGTAAAAGGCTCATCTAAAACTTCAACAACTCTTACTACTTCACAAAGCAAAAAGACTTACTACGTGAGAGTGAGAGCCTACAAGACGTCGAAAGGGAAGACAACCTATTACGCTTGGAGCAAAACCATAAAGCTTAAAGTTAAATAATAACAAAACCGTCGGAAGTGTCCGACGGTTTTTGCTTTAGGTAAATTACTTTACTTTGACTTTAATTGTTTTAGTGTATGATGAGTAAACCTTTTTGCCGTTTACTGTTTGGTATGCTCTTACACGAACATAATAAGTCTTTTTAGATTTGAGATTCTTAATTTTAGAAGATGTTGTTGTGCCTTTTTTGATTGTTACAGTTTTCTTGTTCTTCTTAAATTTAGAATCTGTTGCATACTGAATTTCGTAGCCTGTGGCGTTTGTAACCTTTTTCCAGGAAACAGTCATTGCCTTTTTACTGCTTTTAACCTTTGGTGATTTCGGAGTTGAAACCTTGGTTACTGCCGATATTTCTGTGTAACTGCCGTAATCGTTGTACATTACGCCGTTAAGTGTGTAGTTGCTGACAGCACGGATTTTGTACTTGTATTTTGTGTTTTCGGCAAACTTAGATTTCTTATTATTCTTAACGGCAAAGGTTGCTTTAAATTGATTGTCAGAAGTAATTGCCATCAATCTCCACTTTTTGCTTGCTGAATCATAGGTGTAAATCTCATAGCAAATGCCGTTTACCTGATTATTCCAACTGAGTGTAACAGATGATGTTGTTGTCTTAACCTTAACACCTGTTACCTTTTGAGGAGCCGGAGGCACAAATGTATTAACAGAGGAATTACTGCCTGAGGTATTACTGCCGTTTGAGCCGCCTGACGGTAACTGAGATGATGAACCGCCTGTACTCGAACTTCCGTTTTGATTGCCACCGGAAGAAGTACCGCCGGAAGAATTACCTCCACTTGTGCCGTTTCCTACAATCTCAAAGCTCAGTACCGATGTACCGCAGTAATTGCCTATAAACTGAAATGTGATATATCCTGTACCGGGATTGATGTTGTTGCTATATCCTGCAATATAGTAATCAATACCCTCAATAAGCTGCTTTCCGTTATAGCTCAGGTTGAATCCTGTCGGCCTTATTTCGTTTCCTGTATATGAAAATCTTGAGCCTGTTGAACCGCCGAAAGCGTTTGAAATATTCCTCTGATTGGCGATAATATAATGACGCCTGATTGAAGTGCCGTCCTTGAAATACTCACTTGTCGGAAGAGCGGTATAGATAATATATCCGTCATTACCGTAATTAACTGCATTGGGATTTTCAAGAGATACAGTATAATCTTTTCCATTATAGAATGTGATATAGAATGTGATATCGCCTACCGCAAGAGAACCGCAGCCTGCAAGAATATCTTCGCCGTAAGTGATATTATTCAGTTCTTCGATACCAATTTGGCTTAAGTCACCTTTAACAATTTCAAATGGTATTTTGAGTATGCCTACATAGTTATCATCTGCGATATTAAAGTTTATTTCAATAAAGTATTTTCCCGGAGTAACAGGAGCATCTATAGTGTTTCCGTTTGCATCCTTAAAGGTCATTGAATAATGCACGCCCTCTGTGAGAAGCATTGACGAAACGTCATAAATCTCGACTGTAAAGGTTACTGACGAACCTCTGAATTCAACCTGTGCATTTCTTGAATTGATATCGGAATTTTTCAATTCCTCATCGTTCCACAAAAGACTTGAATATCCGTCCCACTTACTCATATCAAGAGGTGCAATATCGAAATCAAGCCTGTAAAGCTCCTGTGTGCCGTCAATTGATTTGGCAACGAACGAACAGCTTTGTGCGTCCTTTAAAATCTGGTCGTCACAGGTGTATTCAACACCATTTACAAAGTCCTGAATATTTATGTTGTAATAATACTCGTTTCCATTATATGCAACATCATTTTCGCAGGGAACAAGCTCAAGGGTGTCAGGGTCGATTTTGTAATACTTATCTTCAGGACTTACAAGGAAGTAGTTTTCTACCTCAAGATATCTGTTAGGGTCGTTTCTTCTTGTGAGAATCGACCAAGCTTTAGAGCAGTCAATAGTCTTTGATTTGAACTTATAATCGTTTGTATCAAGGGCTCTCTTTATTGCATCTGTTTTATCTTTTTCGTATTTATTTTCTTCTTCTTTATAGTCATAAAGCTGTTGGTGGCTTTCGGCGTCAAATGCTCTGTTAGCTGTTCCCCTGAGAAAATAACTGTAATCTATAATGGATATTTGCTGACCGTCACCGATATTAAGCTGTATTCCGATAGGGGAGGTAGCGGCAAAGGTTGCGTCAAAGTAATACCACTTTGCGTTTTCTGCGTTGTATTCCTTTTCGTCGCTGTCGCAAAGCTTGATTACATTCCACGCGTGAGGGTCGTAAATTCCGTTGGTGTAATTACCCTCAACGATTTGACAGTCAATGCCGTTTAATTGACAGAGGTAGTAGGCAACAAGAGCATAGCCGTCACAAACTGCAAGTCCCTGATTGTATTTTGCTATTTTGCAAAGTCCCATAGAGTCTTTTGCTAAAGTCCAATCATATTTGTTTACATCTACATTTCCGTCAGCGTCTGTTGTGTTGCCGAAAAGTGCACCGTAGGCAGAGTGGGAATTTTTATACTGACCTGTTTCAGGACCGAATTCACCGTTTGTATTTTCCTTTACATTAGTATCATAAAAAGTGTTGTCTGCAAGAAAGCTGTATATGGTTTTTACTATATAATAATTTCTCTCGTTTTCGGTTAAATCAGGATTTTGAATTACGCTGTTATTGTCAATAAATTCAGTCTGCCACTTGGCAAGGAATTCGTCGACCTTGTTTTCCATAGCAGCGGT
>JAQXUH010000090.1 GCA_029219885.1 Eubacteriales bacterium
CATGTGTAAGTTGTCTTACCGGCAACTGTACATGATGATGTAGTGTCAGCTGTGATTTCGTAGCTATGGTTTGTTGCAGGGATTGTCTGACCGTCTGCGATTTTCTCGCCACAGTCTAAGCACCATGTGTCACCTGTGTAACCCTCAGTTGTACAAGTAGCCTCTACTGCATCTCTAACTTCTGTGTTAGCATGTGTGCACTCTGTTGATGCGTTTGCATCATAACCATCCCAGTTAAGAGCAATAAGTCCAACTGTGTACTTTGTATCAGTTGTATCAAATGTGTATCTAACCTTTTCTGTACCCATTTCGGATTCAGCATAAGGCATAAAGAATGTTGTTGCATAAGCAGCTGAACCTTCAGCGTCGATGTCTAATCTCAATACATCAGTAAGGTCACAGTCCTTAAGAACTTCCATGCTGTATGCACAGATATATGTTCCGTTATGACCAAATTCACGCTGGTCAGCACCTACATACTGAGAATATGGTGGGTTTGCTTTACAACCAGCAGGACATACAAATGTACCTGTTGTGCTATGAAGTGCACCAGTACCATCATCAATAACAGAACCGTAGTAAACACTTGGTTTCGTAAGACCAGCCTGTGTAGTCTGTGAATCAGTACACTGCTTCCAAGTGTCTTTTGTTGTTGGCTTCATTGAATAATAGCCAAATGCAAGGTAATCTGTATCAATACATCCCTTTAACTGACCAGAATAAATACAATCCATACCGCCGATTTCAAATACTACGGCAATACGCTGGCCAGCTTTAAGCTGAGCTGGATTAAGTTGACGACCATTTGCTACTGCTGTTTCATAAGAAATAGCATTTGTAATTGAAGTACCATATCCATAAAATTCACGATAGATACGATTATCAGTAGTACCCTGATCCCAAACGGAAACAGTAAGTGTAGGCTTATATACATCTGTAAGCATGCTATAAGCTTCAGCACTCATATCCCATTCAGTTAATGGAGCGACATTATCGCCCCAAGCCAAACCTAAATCCCAATCTGCACTGTTCCAACCTGCATAGTCAGTAGGCTCTGAAGTTGGGATCTTATCGTTCTTTACACCATTCCATTCATTATCGCCCCACCAGCCGATTTCGCCAGCGAAAGCAGTAAATGGTACAGAGAAAGCAACCATAAGTACAGAAAGAAGAACGGCTATAGCTTTTCTAAACGTTTTCTTCATAAAATCTTGCCTTCCTAAAAAAAAGAATCATTTTTATTTGAGCGTTAATTCTTGATAATTGCTTGATAATGACAATTTAAATACTATTTTTGCATCGTTTGTAGTAACATATCCATCGCCATCAAAATCGCAATATTCAATATTGTTACCCTTCAATGAAGATTCAAATATAAACTTTGCATCATTAGTTGTTACATATCCATCATTATCAAACTCACAACAAATCATTGGAATAGAGCCAGCGTCTATATCGCTGTCAGCAACAATAATTGTTACGTCACGAGGTATTGCATACTGTGCAGATATTGTAGCATAGTATGTACCTGCTGTGAGATTCTCTATTACAAATTTGTTGTTTCCTACTGTATTATCAGTAACAGCAGTAGTGACTAAATCAGTCCTATCTGCATCTGAATATACATTGACTGTGTATTCTCCGTAAGCGGATGTACCATTAGATGAACCATCTGTATCTGTCATCATAACAACATTACCGCTGACTGTGCGTCCCAAAGATGGAGTAACGTCACAAGTCATTAAATATCTTGTACCGGTGTAGGAAGTTGCTTCGCTGATATCAAGTGCATACTCGTCATCATAGCCATCACCATAATCTGCGGTAGCAAATGTAAGATTAGGGTCAGTAGAAACTGTAATCACATCTGCTGCGTCGCAGGAGTTTGCAAAGGTCATATCGATAGTAAACAATGATGTTCCCTCTGCTGTAAGCGGTGATGTATCATCTGCATTTGAAACATAGCCGAAAACAATATTACCGTCATCGGTTAGATAACCCATTGAACTAAAATTAGTATCAATGTCTGAGAGCTCAATAACGGAAGATGAGTCAACCGTTACCTCTCCGTTATATGAGGCCGTAATTTGAAGAACTGCTGCGGAGGTCATATTCTTAATATTAAAAGAAACCTCGTAAGTTCCGGCCTCAAGCTTATTGCCGTCTACCTCTTTACCATCGGCATCTTTGTAGGTGCAATAAATCTCAGGGCTCTCTGTACCGAGAGTGCCTGTTGCAGCAAAAGCCGAATGAGGAAGACACATGAAGAGTGCAATCATAACGAACAGCGTAGCTGCCCTTAATATATAGGATGCATACTGCTTTATTGATTTTTGCATTGCCTCACCTCCCGTAAGCCTTTAGCTTATTAACCTATATAGATTAACAGCTTTTTTGTAAAAATAAGGTTAAAAACCTTTAAAAAGCGGACTCTTTTAAATGTCCGACACTCAGGAGAGTGTGAACTCCCCTGAGCGCCTAAGCTAATCATTACTGATTAAAACTTATTTGATTTCAAGTGCAGGTAATGCAGAGTTAAGTGACATCTTAAATACATACTTAGCATCGTTTGATGTTACATATCCATCATTATCAAAGTCACAGAATGTTACATTAGAACCTGCAAGTGATGAAGAATAGATGAACTTAGCATCGTTTGATGTTACGTATCCATCGCCATCGAATTCGCAAGGAACAACAGTAATAACTGCACCTGTGATTTCTGCACCATTAACAGTGATTGTTACATTTTCACGAGGAAGAGCATACTCTGAAGTAATTGTTGCATAGTATGTTCCATCTGCAAGATTCTCAATTGTGAATGAGTTTACACCATCAGCATAACTTGATGTTGTAGTAGCAACAAGGTTAGCCTTGTCTGCGTCTGAATACAACTCAATTGTGTATTCGCCTGCAACGCTGAAGCCAGCGGAAGCGCCTGTTGCATCATTTGCAACCTCGATTGTACCGGATACATTGTATCCGCTTGAACCAGCAGATTCTGCAAGAGCAGAAACTGTTGTATCTGCTGTAAGCTTGAAGGAGTACGGATTATCTGTAACAGTTTCACCGTCAACCTGGAAGCCTGAGAATGTGTAACCGTCAGCAACAGTAGCTTCGATTTCAACATACTCGTCAGCTGTAAGAGCCATAGGCTTGCTATAAGCCTCGCCGTTTACAGTTACTGTGCAGCCCTCCGGAACATTGATTGTAAGAACATTAGTGTTCTCGAGAGCGATTTCAGCTGCCTGAAGGTCAAGCTTAGCATCATAAACCTCTGTTGCCTGAGCTTTGTAGTTATCCTTATCGGAAGCTACATAGTTAGCAGCATTCTTGTAGGTGTAAGAACCGTTACCAAGCTGTGCTGTGCTGAGAGCTCTTGCAAGGTATGATGTGTAGTTGTTCCAAAGGTCTGAAGGATAAACAACGTCGCCGTCATTTACAAGCTCGCCGTCGGAATTGAATGTACCGAATGCAGCGTCGCCTGCACCTGCGCCCTTAGAAACAGTAGCTGTTGTGTAGTCAGCGTTTCCTTCTTCATCAGTTGATACGCCTGCTACTGTAAGAGCAGAGTAAGCGTTGCCTGATGCACAAAGGATTTCTTCCTCAAGACGGTCACCGAGGTAACCTCTCTCAACAACCTCATTCATAAAGATGTTGAAGAGTCTTGTGTACTCAGCAATCTGAGTAGAAGAAAGAGTTGACTGAACAGATGTTGACTTGATTGTTACATTCTCATCTGCAAGAAGTAATGCATATGTTGCGAATGGAAGTCCCTCATCTGTGTAAGTGTTAGTAACCTTAATTGTCTCGCCGTTCTGGTCATAAACAAGAGCGCCGTTCTCGTCAACCTTATCTTCGATTCTGTCATATGTTGTAGTGATGGAATACTTGTTTTCAATCTGCTTAGCCATTGAAACCATCTTGTTATATGTTACGATTTCGAAGTTAGTCTCGTTAAGACCGTTTCTGATGAGAGAAAGGTCGATAAGTGACTGAGAAATAGACTGGTCGATAGAATCCTGAACATACTCGATTGTGTAAGCGAGTTTGTCATTCTGCTTTGTATAGATACCACGAGTATCTCTGCCTGCCTCATCAATATCAATAAGCTGATATGATGTGTCAGGAGCCTTAACTACCCATCCGCCTGCAGCGGTTGAGCCAACCTTTTCGCCGTTCTTGTTGTAGTATGACCACTGAATCTGGTCGTAGAGACCGTTGCCGTCGCCATCTGTAGCCTGAACGCCTGTATCCTTAAGGTAAGGATAATCATAGGTTGTAGTATCCCACTCTCTTTCGTTCTGTACGGTGTTTGCAATGTAGTATGAAACTGAACCGTCGCCAGCTGTTACAGCTGTTACAGGAACGCCTGCTGCGTCTTTACCGTTAGATACGCCTGCAGCGGTAAGTGGAGTCTTTGAGTATGCCGGCTGTGAATAGTCAGCATCTAAGTAGTAGAGGCCATTATCCTTATTGTAGTAAATGAGAGCCTTTACTGCATCAGTAAGTGCTTTATAGTCAGCGTCGGTGAGCGGTGTAAATGCAGGGTCACCGTACTCTGTTGCAGATGTAGCTGTTACATAAGCAAGTTCCTTTTCCTCTGTAAGAGCCTTAGCTGTATCAGGAGTAATAGGAAGTGCTGTTGTAGCAAGAGCGTCGATGATAGCATTTTCTGCTGTTGCTGTTACATTTGCACCGTCGATAAAGTCTTCCTGCTTGTACTGAGACATAAGAGTCTGGAGCTCTTCTGACTTAGCACTAACTGCTGATGCGTTCTTTGTATCAGCGATGATGAAGTGAAGGTTTACGTTTGCAGACCTTGTGCTGTTGTAGAAGCACATACCTGCTGTGATGTCAGTTGCCTGAACATCTGTTACTCCATCATAATACAAGAAGTGAACATACTGTGATGTATCGTATTTGATTGTGATAAGCTCTGGGTTGTAGTAGAAACCATCAATAGGACCACGAACAGAAATATTCTGAAGAAGTGGGTTGTAAGCGTAGTTACCGCTTGCACTCTTAAGATAGATGTACTCATACTGCTGAGTATGCTCATCAATGTGGTAAGCTGCAATAGCACCATTTGCATTCAAATCAGCAAATTTGTAAGCAACGTGAGTTCTTGTCTGAACATGTTCAACAAGAGAAGTGTCAAGCCCAGAAATCTTAGTATTGAGCTCGTCTTCTGTATAACCTGCACCGCTGTTGTTATCCCAAGTTGTACCGTCATCAGTTGAGAGGTCATACTTACCATATCTGAGAACATCACCTGTAATCTTATCGAATATAGGAACAGCATTTGCACTGCCAACTGTTACATTAGCACTTGTACCGTCGTTGTAAACAGTTGCATCGTCATAGTAATACATACCGTCAACATTTCTTGAGTTTTGGTCAAAGAAATAGTTTACAGAACGGATACGAACACCAAGCTGGTCAACGAGTCCAGGATTATCGTTTGAAAGAACGATTTCACCAGGATAACCTACCTGAAGTCTTGTCTTAGATGTGCTTGTAGCAGCAAAGTAAGGTGTTGTATATGCTTTGTAACCGTCTTTAGTCATTTCCTTTTCAACAGAGTTGTTTTCGAGACTTGAGTCAAGAAAGTAACCAACATATGGCTTGTCATCTTCATAATCATGCCATACAGTGTAAACGCTTTCACGCCATGACTTAAGACCTGTCAGATACTGATAAGCCTTAGCAGTAAGGTTTGTATAAAGAACATTACCGCTTGCATCGCAAAGGTCATATGTGAATGTAACTGTATAAGCTGATGAAGCTGTGTCGCCTGCAACATAAGTTGCGTTAGTTGTAACAACAAATGTACCGCCGGGAGCAATAAGGTCAGATGTTGTAGCTGATACAGAGCCTGTACCAGGACCGCTGATAGTAACGTTAGTTACCTTAGCGTAGTAACGGGACATCTGCTCTACGCTGTCGCTCATACCGTCAACATATGCGGCATTAAGACCTGTAGAGTTATTGGTGAATGTAACCTCGCCTGCGTAACCGGTACCGTTAGCACATCCCTGAGTTGTAGGTGATGTGAACTTAGCAGTACCCATCTTAAGCTGAGATTCACCGATGCTCGGTACGAAGTTGAAGAAGCTGTTTACAGCAGAAACAGCAAATGTAAGTCCTGAAAGGATTGAATCAGGATATGTAGCAACGCCGTTATATCCTGCACCTGAGAACTCGCAGAAGTTGTTGATTAACTTCTGTACTGCACCTACGTTGTCAGAGCCTGTACCTGCAAGAGTTGTTACCTGAACAAGATCATCCCAAGGATGGTCTGATGTTGCATCAGGAACAGGAACCCAAACCTGACCGTCATAACGAGGTCCGAAGAGAGCGTTTATGAAGTCCTTAAGAAGGTCATAAACTGTTCTGATTACAGGAGTAGTCTGAATTGGCTCAGCACTGAAGATAGTGAGGAGTCTGTAGATGAAGTTAGAAACACCGCAAAGGCCTGTTGTAGCGTTAGTGTCAGCGATATTAAAAATACCGTCAACGATATCGCCCATAATGAGAGCCTTTGAATCAGCGTTGCCGTAGCCTGTACCCTGAAGAGTACCGATTACAGGCATAAGGTGGTTAACAGCCAGGTCGATATTTGTCCAAAGGTCGTTATCCATGCTGATAAGGCTGTCGCCGTTAGCATCACAGATACCAAGGAGTGAAGCAACACCCATTGCCTCTTCGCCAGGTCTGTCAGAGAATGTGTAGTTGTCTGCATAGTAGCAAACTACTGAATTGAGAAGATCGAAGATAGAAGTTGTCTTATCAATTGTATCAGTAGAAGCAGTCCACTTGTTACCGTTAGCGTCTGTTACAGGAACGTATGGCTCGATAACATAGATGATAGCGTCACGGCACATTGGAAGAATACAGTTGTTGAAGTCTGCTGTAATCTTTGTGTCTGTAATAGTAGCAAGTGTGTTGTAATCCTTATTAGGAAGAACATATGAGAGATACTCTCTGAGTGCTACGAATGCAACTGCCTCTGCGTCAAGACATCTATCCCAATCCTCAGGATGAATCATATCTTCAAGCTTGTAACCGCTGAGGTTAACCTGACCGATACAAGCAACGAGAAGAGGAATCATAGCTGATTCAAGGTTAGATTCTGAAAGGACAGCGTCTGAACCGTTTGCCTTATAGAAGCCGTTAAGGATGTTCTGGTCTGCTGTATCAGCAGTGTACTGAATAACCTTAAGAGCGTTACCAATAAGTGTATTGGTAATATTCATAATAGCAGAAGAATCAATTGTGCCCTTTGGATTTACTGTATCCATTGTAGGACGAGCTGTGTCGCCTTTTTCATTAACATAAATGTTATCGCTGTCAACGAAGATATCCTTTACAGCAGCAACAAGACAATCGTTGATACCGCCTACAAGTGAATCGTAATTGCTGTAACCCTCGAAGAATGCTTCAAGGTTTGGACAGCCTGTCTGCATGAAGTAAAGGTTGATAGGACCTGTCTGCATATCGAAGTAGTAGTCAGCGAGAGGGCTGTATCTAAGCTTATTGAAGAGAGTAGTCTCATCAATGTCTCTCCAGTTGCCTACTGCATCTTCTGCAACAGTACGGTCAAATCTAAAGTTATCCTTTACCCAGCCAAGGAACTCGTCAGCAGATTCAGCGTCGTAGTCTGCATAAACTGCGTTAGCCCAAGCCTTAACCTTGTCTGCTGTGTAGTTAGAAGCTACATCGTCTGTATTCCACTCGAAGTTTTCCTGTGCCCAGTACATATACTGGTTATCAAAGTTGGAACCGTGACCTCTCTTAACATCATAGTTAACGTGAAGAAGATTTACGGTATCCTTAAGAACTGTCTTCCAAGCGAGACCGAGAGCCTGATAGCCGAAGCTGAAGAGGCTGTCGCCCTTAGCAAGTCTAATCATATCATCGCCGTAAGCGAAGAGAAGAACGTTGCCGGGATATTCCTCAGAATAAATAAGGTTAGGGTCATATCCGAGTGACTCAGCAGCAGCAGTATAAGTCATACCGCCGTCCATAAGAGCGTCAATCTCTGCTCTTCTTGATTCTGAGCTTGTTCCGTCAGGATATGTAACAAGTACACTAATCTTATCAAGAAGCTCAGTTGTCATCTTGTCAAGAAGAACATCATCATATACAAATGTTGTTGGGTCAGCCTTGTAGCCTGCAATCTCATCTTCAGTAAACCATTCAGTATACTTGAAAAGAATTGACTGAACAACATTATATACCATGTTGGTCTTGTAGTCGGAACCTTCAATGCCGAACAAAGGTCCGAGCATAGCATAAAGGTCCATACCGAACAGGCTCAAGTCAAAGGAACCTCTGAGAAGGTCGCCGAAGATTGCATCGTTGTTATCATAGAACAGCTTGAACAAACCTCTGACGATTTCAAGAGAAGTATTCTTTGACCTGCTCATACCGTCCATAGCAGAAAGGTTGAGCTTTGTAAGTGAACCGAAGTTTACACCGAAAGTCTCACCGATGCTGATAAGAGAAGAACCAAGAGCGTCACCGGCACTTGAAATAGTCTCAATAAGTTCATCAACGCTACCAAGCTTGATAGTGATGGTGATAAGTGTGATACCACCGAGCTTAATCTTAAGATTTCTGTCGGTAACACTCCACTTAAGAGAAATAACAGGAACGTCTAATCCATTAACCATTTCAGCAAGGTCAGGCTCCATTGCTTTAAGAGCAGGGAGAACTGAGTCTGCAAGGTCAAGGAAAGCTGTAGCATTCTGCTCGCTGGAAAGAATGTTCCATGCCAGGTCGTTATATGTAATGTCGTCATCATAGTACTTGATGTCTTTTGATGCGGCATATGAAGTCATAACGCCTGTAAAGCAAGTAGCCGCCATAAGCACTGCCAAGAAAAGGGCAAGGAGCTTACGGGAAAACTTTTTTGCTTTCGTTTTCATTTTTTACCTCCAATAATTTTGTGTTAAATTAAGAGTGTCAGCACTTTTTGTCACGCACTGATTACATTCTCTGACCCTCGGGCAATCCGAACAGAATGGAGCCTCAATCCGCAAAAAAGGGCAAAAGGTGCCTTTAAACACACAATAATTATTACACAAAGAAAGCGGAAAGTCAACACGCTTTGAAAATAAAGGACATTTTTGTGAATTTGCCCAAAATTTGACTTGGAAAATTTACACTTTGCACAATAAATTCATAATCTTATTACATATTGTTTACCGAATGTTTACATTTTTCAGGCTTTTTCGGTGGTGTAAAGTGGTAAATCTTTACAGAAAATTTACCGTTGTAAAGGCGTTATACTTTACGCATTTTTCCTGCGTTTTTAGACATTTTCGGCGAAAGTTTCGCATTGCCGACAAGTTACTTTTTGTTTACTTTCGTCGAGTTTTTCGGCGTTATTTTTAGGACAAAAATGCGACAAAATTCCATAATTTTAACATTCTGTTCAAAAGTTCCAAAAAAGTATTGACTTGACGGCTATTAAATGTTATAAATAAATTGTATTTGTTCGTGCGTGCGTGGATAACTGCGCCCAAAATAGGGAAAATTATTAATTTAGTGTTAATAACGCTCTTTTCCGGCGCATATTCACAAGGGCAAATTACAGCGATTCAGTTCGTTAAAATCATAAGAAAAGGAGAGATTAATGATTATGAGAACGAGCAAAAAGTTACTCAGCTTATTCTTAGCTGTAGTAATGGTCATTACCACTTGTTCAGTAGGCTTTACAGCATTTGCTAAAGACTCTGACAACATCTGGAATGACAGTGCGGAAGCATCTGATGCTTTCAAAGCACTCAACGGCTTGGCAGATACTTACTTGCCGTCAGCTCTTATGAGCGTAGAATCTATAAGCAGCGGCGTATACAAGAAGTACGCAAGCCAAATGGGTAAGGATGTTGCAGACCTTACCGATGAAGAAAAGGCAGACATTGCCAACAAAGCTACTCTTACAGACATTCTCCATGTATTGCAGCCGATGCTTATCGGTATGCTTGCAGGTGTAAGTCAGGAAGATTACGCTTTAGCAGTCGGCAGCGGTAAACACTCCGCAGCTTACTACGATTATCTTTTAAAGGATGACGGTTCAATTGACTTCTTCACCCTTTACAGCTTATGCAGAGATTATCGTCAGAATGAAAACCTTAGTGCCGACACAAGAGCTACTCTTCAGGAGTGGTACGAAACTCTCGGTCAAATCGCTAACCTGGAGCTTAACAGTGCTGTGCTCAACAAGATTGAAGAGCTTAAAGCAGCATTCGTTGACCCATTCGGCGATGAAGAAAAGACTTGGGAAACTTCCAGCCTTACAGCGTTAGAGAGATTTTACACTGACGACTTTATGGCTGCAAACTGCGACGAGGAAACTCTTGCAGCAATGACAATCAAGTATGATGAGCTTACAACAGAGTATTTAAGCTACGGTGCACCTGAAGATTTCGTCATCGACAGCTTTGCAAAATACCTCTATTACGGCGACAGTACCGTAGGCTCAAATATGAGACAAATCTATGCTGCTTACGATGCAATCCAGACAGCAGAAAAGGATATGACCTACACCGGTACATATGACATTTTAGGCCTTATGGGCGGCGAGGACTTCCCTGAATATACTGCAACTGGCCTTACACCGGAAAACTTCACAGAGAAGATATTTGCCGCATACTTCGGAACAATGGGTATGGAGTTCAGTTCTTATGACGAGCTTCTTCTTACCGTTCTTATGTTGGTAACAGGTGCTGAGGAACCAATCACACCTCCCGGTGATGACGCAAGCGAGGAAGAAAAGGAAGCATTCCAGTTCCAGCTTGATTATGTTGACGCAATGCTTTCAACATCCCTTATCGCTTTCGTAACAAACGATGTACTCGACTTCAACTACAACGCAATCGTAGAGGGTCTTACAATCAAGTACAGCTACGGCGAAATTGCAGACGCTGCTGAATTTGAGGCACTCGTTGAGGCAGGTCTTCCTGAGGGCAAGAAGCTTACAGAAGACGAAATCAACATGCTTGCTTCACTTGACAGGTCATTTACCGTATCAGGTTCATCTGTTAAGACTGTTCCTTTCGCAACTGCACTGAGCAAAGGTCATTTGAAGACAACCGATATCTTCGGCGGTACTATTGATTTTGACCTTCCTGACAATTTCCAGGACTCTTATTTCTCTGATATGCTTGCTCAGATTCTTGATAAGGCTGCAAACAACGGCGGTTCTATTATCGAGAAATATGCACAGAATTTCAGGGGTGCACTCTTTGATAAGTTCACAACAGCTTCTTATCCTACATACTACAAGCTTGACGGAACTCCTGTAACAACTCAGGAAGTTTACGATTCAATGAACACAGAAAATGTCATTGAGGTACAGAGAGACGCTGCAACAAATCTCCCTGTTATCAACTACACAAGCGGTGCTAAGTATGATGAGGCTGTTCTTGAAGATATCATTGCAGACGCTGAAAGATACGCATACGGTCAGATTGCTGACGAGTATCTCGGCGGAGTAAGCTTCACGGCTAACGCAAAGACAAACTTAAAATCCGATGTTGTATTCAGAAGCATCTTTAATGCTAACGCTGTTAAGCCTGCTGAGCCGACACCTGAACTTAATGACGACCAGCTTGCTATCCTCTACGGCGACTACGACCTTACAGGTGCAGTAGGTACAGACATTATCAACTGTCTCCTTAACAGCACTATCGGTGGAATCCTTGACCCGGAAACATTCGTTGGTAACCTTGTTTCAGGTGTTCTTGACGGTCTTCTTATCACAAAGGTTGACCTTCTTTCAACACTTACTGACATTTGGGGCAGACTTTGCGACGACCCGATGGCTACTGTATTTGAGCTTCTCCCTGTACTTACAGTTCTCGTTGACGAGCTTGTTGTTCCACTTCTCCTTAACGGTGAAGGCGACCAGATGAACAACTTCGTTGATATTCTTATCAGCCTCGGTTTAGGCGATATTCTCTTCCCGCTTTCAATGGACTACGGTTCATATATCGGTCTTAAGAATATCACAAGAGACGGTAACGCAAGCGTTCAGCTCAACTTTGACCTTAACCAGATTCTTCCTGACCTTATGACATGGCTCCTTGCTGACAAGGCAGACCAGAAGGCAGGCAAGGTTGACCTTATCGGCGGTTACTACTATCCAAACGGCGACCAGACTGTTCAGGTTTGTGAGCTTGTCGGTGATGAAAACGGCGATAACAAGGTTAAGACTCCTGTTTCATACACAGGCGAAAACATTTACTCTGCTGACTTCAACAACTACACAGTTAAGGACGCAAGCGGTAACGCTGTTGAAAAGGTATCTTCAGAGGACGAAGACGGTTTCCCTGTATATACCTATAATTATAACGGCGTATCATACAGCGATGATGAGTTTGCTGCAAACTTTGCAGACAGCACATTCTATTGCTATATGACATATAAATCAAACGTTCCGATGATTACAAATATCTACCTTGTAGATAAGCTCCTTGCCGGTGCTTGCATCGGCGACCTTGGCAAAATGCTCGGTAACTCTCTCGGCGACGAAACTCTTGCTGCCGGTCTTACTGAGGTTATTACTGAACTTGCTACCCTCTTCAGTGAATCACTCGATGAGTTCATTTCATCTGATGCAGGTCAGGAAGCAAGATATAAGTACAACGACGCTAAGGGTACTTACACAAGACTTTCAAAGGGTCTTAACAACATTACAGTTGCACTTCCTCGTCTCTTCGACATTATGGAAAATCTTGCAGCTGACAAGTACGGTATCTCAAGAGACGCTTGGGTATACTGCTACGGTGACGGACAAGAAACAACAGCTAAAATCTTCAAGGAAGAAGTTAATGCAGACGGCACAATGGTTGAGTCTACATCTAACGCAAGAATGACAGAGTTCAAGAACTTTGCTGCTGAAAAGAATGCAAGCGTAAAAATTCTTGACTGCTTCGTAAGCATCTTTGTTGAAGATTGGCTCAATGCTATTATCAGTTTATTTAATAACATTATAGTTACAGACAATGTTATCACAGAGAATCTTCCGATTGTTGCAAGTCTTCTCAGAGCATTTGACGGCTTTGGCGAAAACAGCGTATTTACGGATGTATTCAACGGCATCTTCCAGCTTCAGAGAAGTGATGACCTTTCATTCAACTTCGAGGTTCAGGATAACGGACTTAGAGGTCTCAGCAAGGAAAATGCAATGTTCCTGTTCAACAACGTTGATACTCTTATCAATGTTATTATGTCACTTGTTAAGAGCTTCAGCTCAGGCAGCGGCGATACAGGTTCAGATGTTTCCGCAGCTTCACTTATGCAGTCCTTTGCAGCTCCGGTTGCTGCTCCTGCTAAATCAGCAGACCTTGGAATTTCCGGCTACACAGCAGATGACATTGCAAGCGTTGATAAGTTAATTGCTAAGCTTGATGAAATGATTTCATCTCTCCTTTCTAAGTCGAGTATTAACGATTACGCAATCAACACTACCGGAAATATCGCTTCAGGCGTTGTTTCACTTCTTTCTAATTATATTGGAACAGATGACGCAGAAAGCCTTATCGGCTTGATTGACGAGTATCTCTACTACCTTGACGGTGCAGGAACAAGAACTCCTGACGCAGACGGTAATATGGATGCTAAGAAGGTTTACACCAACGAGAACCTTTCTGACTTGGTTGTAAGAACCTTCGCACTTATTGAAAATATTGTCAGCGACCTTCTTGCTAACTACGATTACGTAACAGGCGAAGGCGAAAACGCTAAGACATACAACCTCCTTGCTTGTGCTATCAACGGTATTATTTCACCTGACTCCATCGGCGTAAGACTTGATGACTATGCTGACGCTCAGAGCGAAATCCTTGACCTCAAGACCTGGAATAGTGCAGTAAACGAGGACGGCTCAATCAAAGCAAGCGTTAAGAACATTGACTGGGATGTTAAGGATGGCGACAAGGACGCATTCTTCAGCGGACTTTCAGCTTCTCTCAGACTTCTCACTTCAATTCTCGGTGTACTCTTTGTTGACGCCGGTATTTACGAAAACGCACTTCAGCCTATCCTTGCTACAGTCGGCAAATATGTTGGCTTTGAGGTAGACAGTGCTGAAGAATATGCAGATGCACAGAATCCTTACAGAGACGAAGCTCTTCTCGGTCTCCTCAGACCAATAGTTGCTTTCCTTGACAAGTTCCTTGCAGCACCTGCAACAACACTCATTCAGACAGTTGAGGCTCTTGCAGCTATCCTTGATGATGAAAATACTCAGGCAGGCACAATTGCTTCAATCGTTTCCAACACACTTGCTCCTATCGCAAACGAGATTAAGGGCGTATCTGCAATTCTCAGAGCAGACAGCGACAAGCTTCTTCCAACATCAACTACTCTCGCAGCAGTTATTGATGGCTGGACAGACGAGAATCTCGGTGCTCTTGCAGAAGTAAACGACAAGCAGGAGCTCGTAAACATTGTTATTAAAGATTATCCTCTTTCAGGTAATAATCTTGTTCCTATTATCAACACCTTACTTTCAGGCTTAGGCATTGAGCTTAAGGCAATTGATTGGAAGGCACTCAGTAATGCTAAGTCACCTGCTGACGCATTGATTTATGTTCTTGAGTATCTCATTGATACAGTTGTTGACGCAGAGAACCTTGAAACTATCATCGGTCTCATTATGGGCGACAACGCATCAAGCGATACTGCAAAAGACTTAATCGCTGCTATCCAGAGCGGTGACATTACAGGCAAAAAGCTTGTAGCTGTAGTTCTCAAAATACTTGATGTAACTCAGAATCCTACACTCTTTGCTTGGTCATTTGAGAAGTATCTTCAGGAATTTGTTGAAAACTTCTCTTATCCGTTAGGTCTTACAAAGGCTCAGGCTGATGAGGCTGCAACAGATATTGATAAGGTTATCAACAATATCTTCCCGCTTCTCCAGTCACTTGGTATTAACCTCGGCGGTTCAAACCTTACAGACATTCTCAACAATGCTCTGTTCACTAACAAGCTCCTTACAACTCTTGCAGTTGAGCTTTACGGTGCACTTAACTCCAGCGAAGCAGTAGCTATGGTTCTCGGTGCACTTGGTATTAAGTCTTCAACAGCAGACGTTGCAGCTCTCCTTACAGATACAAGCTATGGTGCAACATTCAGCACAGCAGCTCAGACAATCGGCTCAAAGGCTTCTTGGTCAGAGCTCAAGACTGTAACTAAGGACAGCAACGGCAAGGATGTTACAACTTATGCAGACATCAATTGGGGCTTCACAGACGGTTCAGCAAACGCTCAGCAGGGCTTTGTAAATGCACTTGTTGCAATTCTCCGTCCTGTAAACGATATTCTCGCTGTATTCCTTAATACAGGCGACCTTACAATCGGCAGCGGTCTTTATGATGTAATTTGCTCACTTGCAATTGACGAAACAACATCAGGCGACATTACTTTCGCTCTTAAGAACGGCGTATTCACATTAACATTAGTTGACGCTGACAACGCTGCATCCGCTCCGTCAGTAATCAAGATTGACCTTACTGCTCTTGAGGTTCTTAAGGACCTTGTAATTAAGGGCACAAACGGTTACAACAGTGCTATTATTCCTCTCCTTGAGGCATTCCAGTGCGAAGGCGTTGTAACAGAGGCACAGTACAAGGCAGACATCGCTGCTGCTAAGGATAGTCTCCTTCTTGACATTCTTAATCCTATTTTGGGTGCATCAAGCACATCACTCCTTAATAAGATTGTTGCTTCTCCATTAGTTGCAATCGCTACACTCGTTCCTACAGTTTCAGTTTACCTTGAGGCTTCAGGACTTACACAGATGCTTGTAAATCTTCTTGCTCCGGTTACAGACATTATTTACGCTGTTAACGACGCAGTTGATATCAACAAGCTTGCAGAGGCTCTTCTCGGTCAGTCATTAGGCGACTACGTTGCAGGAGTTCTCGGTATGGCTAAGGGAAGCTTGACAATCGACTTCTCTAACCTGGCAACACTTAACGTTGAGGATATGGTAATTCCTCTTGTTAATATGCTTCTTAAGAGCACAGGCATTGTATTCAGCAACATTAATTGGAACGCATTTGCAGCAACAGCTGATAACGGCAAGGGCGTTTACGGTGATATTACAACATACACCAGTGCAGCAACAGACGTTAACGGCAACGCTCTTACAGGCAAGACAATTAAGAATGTTGACTACGGCAAGGTTCTTATCACAGTTCTTCGTTATGTATTCGATAACGTAATCAACAACATTGACGCTATCAAGGCTCTTGTAATGGGTATCGTTATTGATGAGAAGACAGGCAAGAAGCTTTCTGAGGATGCTACATTAGCTCCAATTCTCAACAACGTATTCAATCAGATTAAGACACATACATCTGACCAGCTTATCGTTGCTCTTTACTACTTCTTCGTAGGCAGTCCTGCTAATGCTTATTGGGATTACACAGGCTACAAGTACGATAAGAACGTAAACTTCAAATTCCCTGAGGGTGTAAAAGAAGAAACTGTTCAGGCTCTCATCGCATTCCTTGACGGAATTATTGACGAGGCTGACCTCGGCGGTCTCCTTAATCAGCTTGTCTTCACAGACAGCATTATCAACTCACTTGCAAAGCTTATCTACACCAACATTGAAAGCGTAAAGATTTCTGACGGCATTATGCTCGGCGACATCCTTTCAATCGTAGGTATGACAACAGACAGTGCAACAGTTGCTACAATGCTCGGCGACAGCAAGTACGGCGAAACAAAGCAGTTTGCTTCAGCAGCAGCAGCTATCAAGGCAGCCGGCAGCTGGGCAAAGGTTGACTTCAGCAAGCTCTCTTGGGGCGTCAAGGATGAAGAAACCTTCCTCAAGGCTCTCGTTGCTATCCTTCGTCCGTTTGAAGGCTTACTTGATGTTCTTCTTGCTGACGGAAGTCTTAACATTCTCGGCGGAATCGACATTCCTGGTTCTAACGACTATGTAAACTCAATCGTTCCTCTTCTTGAGGCATTCAGATGCGAGTGTATCAAGTCTTATGACAAGTACCTTGCAAGCAAGAATAAGGCTTATGATAACCTTCTTCTTGATATTCTTACTCCTCTCTTCGGATTTGTTGACGATGTAATCGCTGCTCCGGTAGAGACACTGGCTTCAGTTCTTCCAAACCTTGCTCTCTTCATCGGAAATGACGGTTTGGTACAGTTCGTAGTAAATCTTGTTACTCCTATTACAGAGATTATCAAGCAAATCAATCCAATCATTGATGTTGATAAGCTTCTTCAGGACCTTACAAAGATTTCTAACATCAGCATTACAAACCTTGATAAATTCCTTGAGCCATATATCGGCGGCGGAAACCTTATCAAGCTTGCTAACAAGTATCTCGGCACAATCGGAATGAACATTCCTGAAATTGACTGGTTATGGCTTGCAGGTCTCGGTACTGTTAAGAACGAGAACAGTGCAGTTGAATGTATCGGTCAGAGAAAGGTTGCTTACGGCGATTCAGACAAGGTACTTATCGCACTTCTTCAGTATGTTCTTGATGTAGTTCTCGAGAACAAGACTGCTATTACAGGTCTCCTCGGAAAATCATACACAGGTGCTCTTAAAGAAATCCTTGATATGGTATTCGATATGACCTCTGACGAGCTTCTTGCTCTTGTATTCTCACTTGTTGAAATTACTCAGTCACCTACTGAGGTATTCTGGTCATATGAGAAGTACAAGTCAGTAAACAGCAAGTTCAAGTATCCAAACGGTATTTCTGCTGAAGATGCAGACAATGCAGTAGGACAGCTTGACAATATGGTAAGCGGAGTATTTGCTCTGCTTCAGGGTATGGGCGTTGTCGGTGCAGCTGACCTTAAGGGTCTTGTTGGCGATATGCTCTTCACAAACGAAATTCTTACACAGCTTGCAGTTGAGCTTTACGGTGCACTTGGCTCAGAAAAGGTTGCTCCTTACCTTGAGATGTGCGGTATCGCTGTTTCAACTAAGGACGTAGCTAAGATTCTTACAGACAAGAGCTACGGCAAGACTTACTCATCAGCAGCTAAGACTATTAAATCTAAGTCTTCTTGGGATAAGCTCAAGAAAGTTAAGAAAGACAAGAACGGTAAGGTTGTAAGCACAACATACACCAAGATTAATTGGGGCTTCACAAACGGCGCAGCTAATGCTGAGCAGGGCTTCATCAACGGTCTTGTTGCTATCTTCCGTCCGTTCATTGACATTCTCGGTCCATTCCTTAACGGTACAGACCTTGCTCTTGGTGAAATCCTCTATGGTGTAATCACTACACTTGATATCACCAGCGGTAATAAGGATAAGGGCGAAAACCTTACAATCTTCAAGGATGGTAAGCTTACAATTCAGGCTCTTAAGGACGGCGTTTACACCACAACCTTTGAGATGGACTTCTCAAATCTTGAAACTCTTAAGACACTCAACCTTTACGGCTCAAACGCTTATGAGAACTCCATTATTCCTCTCCTTGATGTTCTTCAGGTAGACAATAGTGAAATCAAGACCTTCGCTCAGTACGAAAAGGACTGCAAGAAGGCTAAGGACAATGTTCTTCTTGATGTTCTCAATCCTCTTATGGCATTCGTAGATGATGTTCTTGAGGCTCCGTTTGACACCTTAACAGCAGTTCTTCCAAATCTTGCATACTTCATTGATAACAATGGTATCGGTCAGCTTGTTGATAATCTCCTTTCACCTCTTACTCAGTGGATTAAGGAAATTAAGAAAGACGGCTTTGACCTTGACAAGATTCTGAAGTTAGCATTCGGTACTGACCTTGGTTCAGTAGTTGGAGCTTACTTCAAGACTGATGTTAAACTCAACATCAAGCTTACAGACCTTTCATCCTGTAACATTCAGGAAGTTCTCCTTCCGCTTATCAATTCACTTCTTAAGTCAACAGGAATTAAGCTTCCTGACTTCAAGTGGTCAACAATCGCTTCACACGGTGAGGTTGTAACCTCTAAGTCACAGGCAGAAAACTCCAAGGGCAAGTTTACAAATAAGGAAGTTATCGCTGATAAGGGCGAAACTCTTGTTGCAGTTCTTCGCTACGTTGCAGACGTTCTTGTAGTTAATGCTAAGACACTTAAAACTCTCATCTGCTCAATCGACGCTGTTAAGAAGAGCGATATGCTCAAGTCGATTATCGGCAGTGTATTCAACACAATCGGTGCAGCTGATAAGGACCAGATTGTTCTTGCAGTCTTCTACTTCCTTACAGGTCAGCCAACTAACGCATTCTGGGATTACACAGCATACCAGACAGGAGAATTCGATTTCGCATATCCTGAAAATATGGATGTTGACTTCCTTAAGAATCTCGGACCAATGCTCGACGGTCTTATCGGCGGTCTTGCAGACCTTAACGGTTTGATTGGCGATGCACTTTACACCGACAAGCTTGTTTCTCAGATGGCAGTTGGTCTTTACGGTGCAATCGAGAAGGTTAACATTTCAGGTGATACAAACCTTACAGACCTTCTTGCTATGACTGATATCGACTTCTCAGCAGCTCACGTTGCTAAGCTTCTTGTTAATGACAAGTATGGTCAGTCTTATCCGTCAGCATCATCAGTAATTGCAAATGCAGGCTCTTGGGCTAATGTAAGTGCAGATTCACTTAAGTGGGGCGTAACAGACAGAGACAGCTTCTTCCACGCTTTGGTTGCAGTTCTCCGTCCTATCTACGGCGTACTTGATGTACTTCTTAACGACGCTTACCTGGGACTCTTCGATATCGTAAGACTTCCTGGCTCAAACGGCTACACATCATCAATCGTTCCTCTTCTTGAGGCATTCTCTTGCTACAATGTCAAGACTCAATACCAGTACAGAGAGGATATCAACGAAGAATATGATAATATCCTTCTTGACATCATTAATCCTATTTGGGATAAGATTGAGGACCTTCTCTATGCACCTATCGAGGTACTTGCAGAGATGATTCCGAACCTTGCACTCTTCATTGGTAACGATGGACTTTGCCAGATTCTTGACAACCTTCTTACTCCGATATCTGCTCTTGTAGATGCAATTAAGCCGGTTGTTAACCTCAATGACCTTGTTGATGCACTTCTCAGCTCAATGAACGTTGACCTCGGTGCACTTCTCGGTAAGATTGGTATTACAAACTTCAGCCTTGATTTGTATGACCTTAACGCAACACTTAAGCCTATCCTCGGCGGCGATGCTATCATCCCACTTATTAACAGCGTTCTCGGCCTTATCAAGATTGGCGGTCAGCCTCTTGGTCTTAAGCTTAACGACGTTGAGTGGTTGAGACTTGCCAGCCACGGCGAAATTAAGGTTGGTGCTTCTCAGGCAGCAACTTACGGCTCAAGGATTTATGTTGAGGGCGATTCAGCAGAAACTCTCATCGCAGTTCTCAGATATCTCATTGATACTGTTAACGCAGGTGACAACTTCGACAAGATTAGCTCACTCATCTCCGGTCTCCTCGGCGACAGCGTTGACGAGAGCATCTCAGGCGTTATCAGCCAGGTACTTGGTGTACTTCAGGGTGATACAGACGAAGTTATTGCTTCTCTTGTTGAACTTCTTGAAATGCTTGGTTAATTAACTTTAAGTTAGTTTAAGGCATAAAATAAAGGGCACTCCTTTTGGAGTGTCCTTTTCTTATCGGTATAAATTGATGTTTAGCGTATCAAGTTTAACAGATATTATTTGAAAATTTGTAGGGGATGGCGTCCTCGACATCCCGTTAATAAACAGCGTTGTTGGTGAATTCACGGGTCGTCGAGGACGCCGACCCCTACGAAATATCAGTTATTCACCTTTGTTAAACAACAATTTATAAAAAACAAAGACCGCAGGAATTCCGCGGTCATTTGCGTAACAATAATATTTTTACTCTGCGGGAGCGATTTTGTCGATTTCATCAAGCTCTGCTTGAGTGAGGGGTGGGCAGGTAACGGCGGTGAGGTTTTCCACAAGCTGTGCTTTGGAGTGAACGCCCACAAGAACAGACGTAACCTCACCCTTGGCAAGAAGCCACTGAATAGCAAGCTGTGAAAGGGTCTGTCCCCTATCCTGTGCCATTTGGTAAAGACGCTTAATCTGCTCTGGTCTTTGACTGTCGTAGCCTGTTTTCTTCTGCAAAGCGTCATTGTTGTAGAGCCTTGAATTTTCAGGAATACCGTTTGCATACTTGTCGGAAAGCTGTCCTTGTGCCAACGGTGAAAAAGCGATAACGCCCTTGCCCTTTGCCTTTGCTTCCTTTTTAAGTCCGTTTTGCTCTACTGTTCGGTCAAAAATTGAATACCTGTTTTGGTTGATGATAAACGGCACGTTGAAACGTTTGCACTCCTTGTCCATTTCGCCCATTGTTTTGCCGTCATAGTTGCTGATTCCAGCATAAAGTGCCTTGCCTTGACGGACAATATCGGACATACAAAGAGCAGTTTCCTCCAACGGCGTTTCAGGAGTTACGCAGTGGTGATAGAAAATATCAACATAGTCAAGTCCCATACGCTGAAGACTTTGATTAAGTGACGCAGTAAGATACTTTCTGCTGCCTCCTCTGCCGCCGTAAGGACCGTCCCACATTTCATAGCCTGCCTTGGTGCTGATGATTATCTCGTCACGATAAGGCTTGAGATTTTCTTTAAATATCTTGCCGAAATTGATTTCAGCTGCTCCAGGTGCAGGACCGTAATTGTTTGCCAAATCAAAATGAGTAACGCCCATATCAAAGGCAGTAAGGATAATATCCTTCATTTCGTCATAGTCGGCATTGTCGCCGAAATTCTGCCACAGACCTACCGATACCGCAGGAAGTGCCAAACCGCTTTTACCGCAGTAGTTATAGGGCATAGTGCCGTATCTGCCGTCATTTGCTTTATACATTAAAATTCCCCCTTAAAAGTTTAATTTCATTATACATATTTACCGCCTATAAATCAACCGACTTGAAAAGAATATTCCCTTGTGGTAAAATTTCAGCAGAAATAATACTATAACTCATCAGGGAGATAATAATATGGATGACAAAACTAATGTTATGCGAGCTTTGGACAAAAAGAAGATAAAATACACCTTTCACAGCTACGCAGATACTGACGCAGTAGGCGGTATAGAGGTTGCCGAGGTTTTGGGCGAAAATCCCGACAAGGTGTTCAAAACGCTTGTCACAGTAGGGAAAACAGGAAATCATTATGTTTTTATGGTGCCTGTAAATCGTGAGCTTGACCTTAAAAAGGCGGCGAAATGCGTTGGCGAAAAGAAGATTGAAATGATTAAATCAAAGGAGCTCTTGCCCCTTACAGGCTACATTCACGGCGGCTGCTCACCTATCGGAATGAAAAAGCAGTTCAAAACTGTTATCCACCAAACCGCCGACAGCTTTGACACCATTATGTTTTCAGGCGGTAAAATCGGCTGCCAGGTTGAAATGGCACCTGACGATTTGAGAAAAATTATCCGCATAGACTCTGCCGACATTACGGAGGAATAATATGAAAAAAATACTTGTCATTGCCACAGGCGGAACAATCGCCTCGGTTAAGGACACCTGCATTCATCTTGACAGGCCTTTTAAAATTCTCGATTTCGTAAACTGCGACGCAGAATTTGAATGTAAGTCCCCTTTTTCCGTTTTGTCGGAAAATATAGATTTAACACTTTGGGACAGGCTCATTGAATTTATCGACGGCTGTGACATTGATAAATACGCAGGCGTAATAATTCTTCACGGCTCGGACACTCTCGCCTTTACAGGTGCTCTCCTTGCAAATCTTTACTGCGACAAAACCATATGCCTTGTGGCGTCGGACAAGCCTCTTGAGGACAGTACATCAAACGGCGTAAGGAATTTCACCGACGCTGTGGAATTTATCCTTTCAGGCAATAATGGCGTTGTTATCAGCTATGACGGAATCAAGCCTGCTGACTGTACGGCAAGTGCCGACGGATGTGACAAATTTATTGTGGCAGGCAGACCTCAGCCGAAAATAGAAAGCCCTCATTTTTCGCCGAAAAACATTCTCGTTATAACGCCTTATCCTAATATAGATTATGACAGCTACTGCCTTGATAATGTAGACGCTGTGCTCCACACTATGTACCATTCAGCCACAGCTCCCCAAAACGCCCTCTCATTTGCCTTAAAATGCAGAGAAAGAGGTATTTCGATATCTTTCATTACTACCAAAGAAAAAGCCGAATATGAGACTTCTGCGGGCTTTGAGGACATTGTATACGGCTGCACAATAGAGAATGCTTACGCTCGTGAGCTTTTAAAGTGATTTGAGCAGGATAAATTTTAAAATCGGATATAGTAAAAGGACAGGCATACACCTGTCCTTTTTTTACATTTTGTTATTGATTTTTTGTAGGGTATGGCGTCCTCGACATACCGCAGACAAACCGCCCCACACACTAACTCACAATCTCACGCCGTATGCTCCGCCGGGAGAAGAAATCACAGCGGTTGAGGAGGGAGAAACATAGGCACTCACCTTATAATAACAGGTAAAGCCCGGACGTGACGCTTTGTCAAGATACATCAGGCTATTGCCCTTAACGGTAGCAATCTGGCGGTAAGGTCCGTCAGGTGAAAATGAGCGGTAAATCTTATATCCGCCGGCACCGTCAACGGCTTTCCACTTAACTATCGCTCTGCCTGATTGAGAGCGTGAAATACCTTTAATCTCCGCACCGGGAAGATTTTGAGCATAACTTACACTTGATACGCATATAGGGCTGACACCGCAGGAAAGAAACGAATTGTTCCACTTAATTGATGCGGTGGAGTTACCTGCAACACGCACGCCATAGCTTTTAACACCATTTACTGTGTTGGAGGTGATACTGTTTCCTCTGCTGTCGCCGTCCTCGTTATCGTAAAGAGAAATACCGTTGTTGAACATACCGGAAATATAGTTTGAGCCTACGGAATTTCTGTTTGAGGCACAAAGGTTCAGAGCGTTAATTCCGCTGTTGGCAGACGCATACTGAGAAATACTGTTAGCCTTAATCTCGCTGTCATTTACGCCGGTAAGCATAATTCCCCTTGAGGAGCTGCCTGAACAGGAAATGCTGTTGTTTGAGATATCCATATCCTCTATGGTGTAATCGCCTTTGGCAACGCAGTATTTTTTAGCGTCGCTGCTGTCAACGTTACTGCCGTAAAGGAAAATTCCCACGTTATATTTAAAATCGCCTGTCTTTGCAACAGAAATATAATTGCCTGAAATTGAGGAGTTGGCCTTGCCCGACACCTCTTCCACAACACTTCCCTTGTTGGCCTGTGAAAAACGCAGAGAAACATTAGACGAGCTTTCAGAATAAGGGAAATACTCAAAAGCAATTCCCAAATGGGCATTTTCGATATAATTTGAGCTGATACTGCTGTTTCTGTAATTAAAGCAGGTAATGGCTCTTTCCGTAATATTTTTAAACGTATTGTTTGTGATATTTATATTATCAAAATAACTGCCGATAACACCTGAGCGAGTACCTATTCCCGAATACAAATCGGTAAAGGTACAGCCTGTAACGAAAACGTTTTTACACGGCGTGTCGTCGTAATAATAGTAGTCGGGGAAATGCTCGTACTCGTGAAGAATATCAATCTGCACCGCCTCGGCACTGCTGCTGTTAGTCCTTATCATTCCCGAAAAGGTACAGCCTGTCAGGTTAAAGCCGTCTGTGGCAGCTACCTCCATATGGTGAGCGTTTTTGATATTTTTAATTGTGAAATTTGATAAGGTCAAATTTGTGCAGTGAGCAAAACGCATAGCACAGGACTCACCCATATAGCCTGAATCCCATACGCCGCCGTCAATGAGGATATTTTTGTATCCGCTGTAGCCTCTCGTCTGCTCACCTCTCAAGCCGACTTTAATCATATTTCCCGACTGAAAGCCACGGGAAAGCACCGTGTCCTTATCTAAAATAAGCTGAGTGTTGCTGTAAATGTGAAGTCCTGACACAAGCGTATAATTTCCCGAGGGAACATAAATTCTGTATGTAAGACTGTCCGACGCATTATTTTTTGCATCTGTTAATGCGTTTTCAATTGCCAGATAGGCATTTTCCGTCATTTCCTCTTTTGTCAGCACTATGTCCTTAAATTCGCTTGCATAGACATTTACACACAGCACAGACAGCACCATAACAAGTGCCGTTAAAAATGAAATGGTTTTTTTCAACATAATTACCTTGCTTTTGATGTTTTTATTTGATAAAGCAAAGCTTCAGGGACTTTGGCTCAACCTTGAAATCTACTGTATCGTAGTCAAAATTCTCGCCGTCGCAGTTGCCCAAAAGAGCCTTGCCGTCAACAGATGAAATTCTGCCCCCTACAACGTAACCGGTGTCAATAGGCTTCATATTTTTAACATCGCCATTGCTGTACTTTACAATAAGAGGTGGTGCCTGGTGAAGCTTGATAGGGTGACAGAGAGCAAAATCAAGAAGTCCGTCGTCAAGCTTTGAATCAGGAGCAGGACAGAAGCCGCCGCCGTAATAGCTTGCGTTGCAGATTGCAAGAAGAGTGTAGTCCATAGGCTCACACTTATACTTATAGCTGTTTCCGAACTCGTCGATACAGTCAAGGTCAAGATTGATTTCGTACTTCAAAGACTGCATAAGTACAGGAATAACCGCAAGATTATATGCCTGATGACCGAGAGCCGGCACCTTGCCCGCAATAATTCTGCCGATAGTTTCAACCTTTGTATCAAGACCAAAGCTCATAACGTTAATACACTTTTCGCCGTTGTAGTCGATAAGGTCGATAGGCTTAACGTCATACCTCAGCTTGCCGTCAAGAAAGCCGAAAGCCTTGATTACATTCTCCACATTAATCTTTTTTGTGCCGTAAATCTTCTTGGCAAAATCGTTGCCTGTACCCAAAGGAAGAATAAGCAAAGGAGTATCTGTACCTGCAAGGCCGTTGGCGATTTCGTGAACAGTACCGTCGCCGCCGCAGGAAACTATAACGCAGTCCTTGCCGTATTGTTCAGCATATCTTGCGGCAATGTCCTTGGCGTCGCCTTTGCAGTTGGTGGTTTCCATAATCATTTCGTCGTCGATAAGACGGAATGTTGACCTGATTCTTGAAAAAAGCTTTTCCTTGTCCTTATTTCCTGCAATCGGATTAACTATAAATATGTATTTCACTTTAATTCCCCTTTACTTTTCAAAGCTGTTGCTATATTTAATTTGTTAAATAACTCTTGCTTCGCCAACTGGTCTGATAATGAGCACATAGCAGGAGCCTTCGCCGAAAACAGCGTCCATAGTCTGCCTGTACTCCTCAAGCATATCAAGAGGTACAAAGGCCTGAATTGTGCCTGCAAAGCCGCCGCCGTGAACTCTCCACGCACCCTTGCCCTCAAGAAGCTGTTGGCTGAGGCAAAGAGCAAGTGAAAGCTTTTGCTCGGTAGGATTGCTTGGTGAATAAACATTCTGGTTATAGAGATATGATGAATAGCCTGAGTCAATGATAATCTTTTTGAATGCGTCAAAGTCATTTTTCTCAAGGCTTGAAACAGCGTTTTCAACACGGATGTTTTCGTTATAGAAATGCATTGCCCTGATGATAGCTCTGTCATTTACCTTTTTTGTAAGCTCAGGAATTGCCTTGAGGAAATCTTCATACTCAATTTCCCTGAGTACAGATTTGCCCATTGCCTGTGCAACTGACTCCATCTCGTTTCTTACGGCAGCGTAATCGTCTGTCAAATCGGAATGGTTGCCGTGAGTGTCAACAATGCAGAGAGCGTGATTTGATTTTTCAAAATCGAAGTCAACCTTTTTAATAACAGGATTCTGAGTGCTTTCAAAATCTATTGTAACGAATGAGCCAACGGAAGACGCCATCTGGTCAAGAAGTCCCGAGGGCTTGCCGAAGAAGATATTTTCGCTGTACTGAGCAGCCTTTGCAATAGTTACGGAATCAATTTTGCCGTCGTTGTAAAGATGAGAAATTACTGTGCCCAAAAGCACCTCAAAAGCGGCAGATGATGAAAGACCTGAGCCGCCCATAACGTCACTTGTGGTACAAGCGTCAAAACCGCCGATTGTGTAGCCTGATTCCTTGAATTTTGCGGCGATACCTTTAATCATAGAAGATGACTTGCCGTAGTTTACAGGGTCCGGCTCAAGAGAGGTCAAGTCAACAGTATTCATCGGATGACCCTCTGACTTCTCGTTAATAACAGGCTTGTCGCTTTTAGCTGCAACAGCGATTGCGTCAAGATTGATTGATGCAGCAAGTACCTTGCCGTTGTTATGGTCGGTGTGGTTACCGCAAATTTCAGTTCTTCCCGGAGCACTGAGCACCATAACGTCTCTGTCATCGCCGAAAAGCTCGATAAATGTCTTTGCTGTTCTTATGTATCGCGGCTTCTGTTCCTCAACGGCAGAGTCCGTTACATAAATTCTTTTGAGCATAGAATCGGCGTCACCGCATTCTATCATTGAAATCAGCTGTGAAGGTTTCATTTGTATATCTCCTTAATTTTTTTACAAAACTATTTTATATTTTTCCTTTTCGGAATAAATCAGAAGAGTTTGATTCATCTGCTTTGACTTTCTTCCGTAAAAGATATTAAACGTAATTATTGAAATTCCCGTAAAGGCCACGATTGCCATTAAAAGCACAATAAACTTTACCGAGAAAGGATTGTAAATCTGCGTACCGATGCTGGTGTAAATATAAAGTCTCGGAGCAAAACCCAAAAGGCTAATGAGCGTGTAATATACAAAATCGTACCTCATTGAGCCGTAATACTTCGACACCATTCCGAGAGGAATACTCGGCACAAGACGGGTTATGAAAAGAACATAAGGGTTGCCGTTGCCCTTAAACTGTATCCAGTCTCTGATGAAATGGAGCTGTTTGATACCTAAAATCATACCTGTCCAGCCGCCGCCGATAAACATTCCCTCCACATATTTTACTGTGAAGAAAAATGCCGTAAACATTAAATTTATAGCAAGTGCCTGCCCCAAGGGGAACACCATACCTGAGATTACGCAGAGAAATCCCATAGGTATCGGCAGCTGACATTTTGCAATATAAAGGGCAAAAATGCAAATCATTATTTCTGTTTTAGAATCGAGATTTGCGACAGCGTTATCCACCTGCTCAAGCCAGCTAATCAGCGTGTCAAACCTGACCTCAAGCTTTGCGTGGTTGTAAAGCACCACTCCGAGAAATACAAGCAGTGCCAGCGTCACAAGAATTATTACATTCGATATGAAATTTGTTCGATGGCGTTTCTGCTGTTTCACCTTGTCATCTCCAAGTTTTTGTGGTGTGTTTTTAAGTCGCCCCTGTGCAAGGGGAGATGTCAACCGTGAGGTTGACAGAGGGGTTGATAGCCGTTCATTTGAGCGTTTTTATTGCAACAACTATCAATCCCTCAGTCACTTCGTGACAGCTCCCTTTACACAAGGGAGCCTTATTAGGTTAGTCTAAATTATATTCACTTAACCTCGTTAAAGTTGCCCAAAAATTCAAAATCAGGCAGTTCGTCGGAAAGAGCACAGATAAGGTCAAGGGTTTTCTCGTCCTTGACATTACCGAGAATATCCACATAAAAGTAGTAGCTGAAATCGGAATTTTCAATAGGTCTTGACTCAAGCTTTGTAAGGTTAAGACCTGCCATAGAAAATCTGCCGAGAATTCTGTAAAGCGAGCCTGTTTTGTGAGCGACGGAGAAAATAAGCGAAATTTTCTGTGCGTTCTCGTCAATAACAAGCTTTTTGGAAATCACGATAAATCTTGTTGTGTTGTTATTATTATTCTGAATATTCCTTTTCAGTATTTTAAGTCCGTATTTTTTAGCCGCCGTTTCCGAGCAGATAACGGCAATATTGTTTGCAGGCGATTCTGCTACATATTTCGCAGCCGCCGCAGTATTGGAGTAGTTCACTCCCGTGAAATCAAAATTCTTAAGGAAATTATTACATTGTGAAAGTGCCTGAGGATGAGAATAAACGTTGCTGATATCCTCGTATTTTGTACCCTCTTTTGCACAAAGGCAATGGTCTATCTTTAAATCATATGCACCTACGACGTAAAATCTGTACTTCATAATAAGGTCATAAGATTCGTGAACGGAGCCGGCAGTGGAATTTTCCACAGGAATTACGCCGTAAACGGCATCTCCCTTATTGACAGCCTCGAAAACATCCTCAAACTGCTTGTAGAATTTAATCTCGGCGTCAGGGAAAATTTTGTTTGCAGTAACACCGCTGTAAGCACCCTCAACGCCTTGACAGGCAACACATCCGCCCTTTGCGGTAAGAGTGTTTTCGTTTTTAAGTGCCTCATTTATCTGGTCACGAAGCTCCTGACCGCCGCCGATAATTTTATGCTGGAGTGCCCTTGACGCATCCATTGTGGCAGCAAAAACAGTTTTGATAATCTCGCCCTTGTCACCGCATTTCTCGGCAACGTTGTCTAAAATCTGCTGTTCCCTTTCCTCGTTTAAAACGGGAATTCCTCTTTTAACCTTATATTCTGCAACCTGACTTGAAATATCCATTCTCTTCATAAGAAGCGGAATAAGCTGGTTGTCGATATCGTCAATTTCTTTCCTTAAATCAAGTAAATCCATTAAATATTTTTCCTCTGTTTACATCATTATATCAAGCAGTCCAACGGCTGCGGCAGCCTCAATAACAGGCACGGCTCTCGGTACAATACAAGGGTCGTGACGGCCTTTGATAACGAGAGTTTCCTCCTCCATTGTCTGCAAATTTACGCTTTGCTGAGGCTGTGAAATAGAGGCGGTAGGCTTAATTGCAGTGCGAAAAACGATTGGTGCACCTGTTGTAATACCGCCTAAAATACCGCCGTTTCTGTTGGTCTTAACAGCCACCTTGCCGTCCTTGACGCAGTAAGGGTCATTAGCCTGAGAGCCACGCATTGACGCAAAAGCAAAGCCGTCGCCGAACTCCACGCCTTTAACTGCGGGAACGCCGAAAAGAATTGAGGAAAGTCTGCTTTCAACTGTCGAAAACATATTGCCACCAACGCCTGTAGGAACGCCGATTACGGCACATTCAATAATACCGCCGACGCTGTCCTGAGCCATTCTTGCGTCTTCAATCTCTGCTCTCATTTTGTCCTCAACGCTGTCGTCGATTACAGAGAATTTAGATGCGGTGAGCTTATCAAGAAGTGATTTTTCTATATTATTTTTGTCAAAAAGTGTGTCGCAGACATTACCTACCTGAGCAATATGTGCACCGATGAAAACGCCCTTTGTTTTAAGTATCTGCTTTGCAACGGCACCTGCAAATACGAGAGGTGCGGTAAGACGTCCGCTGAAATGACCGCCTCCCCTGACATCGTTAAAGCCGTTATATTTTACATATGCCGGATAGTCGCTGTGAGACGGTCTCGGCAAGGTCATAAGATTTGAATAGTCACCGCTTCTTGTGTTTGTATTTTCGATAACCATTGCAAGTGGTGCACCTGTTGTTGTGTTGTCAAGAACGCCTGAAAGAATATGAGGTATATCCTTTTCAAGTCTTGGTGTGGCGAACTTATCATTACCGGGAGCACGGCGTGACATATCGGCATAAATTTCGTCAATATCAAGCTTAACACCTGAGGGCAGTCCGTCGATAACGCAGCCTATTGCCTCTCCGTGACTTTCGCCGAAAATGGATATTTTAATTTTTTCTCCGAATTCAGATGACATCAGCCTTACCTCCCAGCATATTATAGTCCTCAAAAAATGAGGGGTACGATTTGTTAATACTTTCAGCGTCGGAAATTACAGTTTCGCCCTGGGCAAAAAGTCCTGCAACGGAAAACGCCATTAAAATTCTGTGGTCGTTGTAGCCGTTAAGCTTTGCACCCTTAAGCCCCTTTCCGCCGTTTATTATCATTCCGTCGTCGGTTTCCTCAATATCGGCACCCATAGCCTTGAGGTTAGTGACAACGCTTTCAATTCTGTTTGATTCTTTATATCTGAGCCTTTCGGCATTATATATAACAGTTCTGCCCTTTGAATAAGCGGCAAGAACAGCGATAACCGGCACCAAATCGGGAATATCCGACGCGTCCACATCTGTGCCGTGAAGCTCACTTTTTTTGCAGGAAACACAGCCGTCACCTACTGTAACGTCGGCACCGAATGACTTGAGCACGTCAACGATTTTTTTATCTCCCTGAGTGGAATTCAAATCAAGTCCGCAAACTGTTGTATCACCGCCGATAGCTCCTGCCACAAGGAAAAATGCCGACTGGGACCAGTCGCCCTCAACAATATAATCAAGAGTTTTAAACTGCTGACCGCCTTTGATAAGATAGCCGAAATCAGTTTCCCTGACGCTGACGCCGTAATCTGCCATAACCTTAACTGTCATATCCACATAGGGTTTAGACTGCAAAGGAGTTTTCATAATAACGGCACTGTCGCCCTCAAGTGACGCAAGAGCGAGAAGAAGTCCCGTAACATACTGACTGCTGACACTGCCGTCAACCTCAAAGCTGCCGTTTCTTAACTGTCCCGAAATGGTCATAGGCAGATGTCCGTCGCATTTTACATCTACGCCGTGGAGCGGGAGCAGGTGGATATATTCGCCAACTGTCCTTGAAAGCAGACTTCCCTGTCCATTAAATGTAATATTTCTGCCGAGAGCCGCCGCCACAGGAATCATAAAACGCATTGTTGAACCGCTTTCGATACAATCGGCAGTACTTTCGCCTTTTTTCAGCGACTCGATTACGCCTACGGTAGCCTGCATATCCTTGGAATTTATAATAGGCTTTACACTTCCGCCGCCTGAAAGAAAGGAGCAGATAAGTGCCCTGTGGGCTGCCGATTTGGATGGCGGAATTTGCACTCTGCCTTGAAGTATTGAGTTTTTTATGGTGACTTGGCTCATCAGTTTACTCCGAAAATTTTGTTTAACTCATCATTTGTAACAGGCTTTACAAAGCTGTCGCCAATCTTTTCAAGCATTACAAGCTTTATACCGCTGCCTGTCCTCTTTTTGTCGGCACTCATTGCAGATACAATTTCTGCCACAGAGTGAGTGTCTGCCGTCTTTAAGTGATTTTTCTCTAAAACGGCAGTAATTCTGTCTGCCGTGCCTTTTTCGGTAATGCCGTTTTCCTCGCCTGCCTTGGCAATCATTACCATACCGATACCTACTGCCTCGCCGTGACTGACAGTTTCAAACTGCCAAAGCTTTTCGATAGCGTGACCGCAGGTGTGGCCGAAATTCAGGAGTGCTCTTTCGCCGTGCTCCTTTTCGTCATTCTCAACTATTATACGCTTGATGTCAAGACATTCATAGATAATATCCTCGATAAAATCTTTTGCATTTTCTTTCTCTAATCTTTCAAAAAGTGATGCTGATTTTATACAGCCGTACTTGATAACCTCGCCCATTCCGTCGGAAAAGAAGTGACGGCTTAAGGTGTCGAGGACATCAGGGTCAATAATAACAAGGCTCGGCTGATGAAAAGCACCACAGAGATTTTTACCCTGAGGCAAGTCCACAGCGGTTTTACCGCCTACTGACGAGTCCACCTGAGAAAGGAGCGTTGTAGGAATCTGCACAAACTTAATACCTCTCAGGTAAATTGCCGCCGCAAAGCCTGCCATATCACCGCAGACACCGCCGCCGAGAGCCACTACGCCGTCCTCACGGGTAAGTCCTCTTTCTGCCATAAATTCCACAACGTCAATAACATTTGCAGTATTCTTTGAGCCTTCGCCGGCAGGAAAAACGTATGTATAAACCTCGTATCCCTCATTAGTTAAGGAAGATTTTATCTTTTCGCCGTAAATGGGATACACGTTGCTGTCGCTGACAAGAGTGATTTTTTTGCAGGGAAGAACTGTTTTAACAAGCTCGCCTGTTCTGTCCAAAAGTCCTCTTTCAATTAAAATATCGTAGCTGTCATTTACTTTTACAGTTAGCTTTTTCATTAACCGATTTCCTCTTTAATCTTATTGCCCTTTTCCATAAGTGCGTGAAGCTCCTCTGCGTCCTCGTTTACAATGCAGTATTTAAACTTCATCAGATTTGAAACAAGGTCGTCAATTTCCCTAACCAGCGGTTCTTTGTTGTCGATAAAAAGCTCCGTCCACATATCAGCGTTAATTCTTGCTACACGGCTGACATCACGGTAACTGCCTGCTGAATATCCTGCGTGGTAAGGTGCTAAAGGTGACAGCACATAGGAACAGGCAAGAACGTGAGCAATCTGCGAGGTGAAAGCAATCATTTCATCGTGATGCTCGGGAGTTGTAACTACTGTTCGTGCAAACTTCATTTCCTCTGCAAGACCTACAAGAGCGTCAACCTTGTTTCTCGGGATATCATCAGTAGGAGTGCAGATGAAAGATGCGTTGTCAAAAAGAGTTGCAAGAGAATTGTCATATCCGCTGACCTCTCGGCCTGCCATAGGATGAGCACCAATGAAGTAGAAATCGAAATCTTCTTTCTCAAGCTCTCTGCAAATTTTCGTCTTTATACCGCAGGAGTCGGTTACAATGCTATGCTTTTTGAAGTAGGCTCTGTTGTCCTTAACAAACTTCGGAATTGCGTCAGGATAGAAATTTACAAAGGTAATATCCGCCTTTGGTATAATTTCCTCAAGCTCTCCCGTTTCATCAATTACGCCGTCCTCCAACGCTCTTTGGGTAACGGTGGCTGTTCTGTTCCAGCCTAAAATATGATGATTTGTATTCTTTTTAAGAGTTTTTGCAAGGCTGGCACCGATAAGTCCCAAGCCCACTATCAAAACATTCATTTCTTTCACCTTTGAAAACTGTTTAGTTCTTCTATGATAATATATAACTTATTATAAGTCAAATAGGAATTGGAAGTATTTTAATCTTTTTATAAAATGTTAATAAACCCAAGGTGGTTTTGTGTAGTGTTTGAGTTATTGAAATACACTCAACGCCTCTCCTGTGTAAGGAGAGGTGGCAACCGTTAGGTTGACGGAGAGGTTGATAGCCGTTCATTTAAGCAATTTTATTGCAACAACCATCAATCCCTCAGTCACTTCGTGACAGCTCCCTTTACACAAGGGAGCCGAAATTACTCACTTCATAACATTATATAACCTGTCAGGATAGTCCGTCATAATACAATCTGCACCGACGGAAACGAGATATGCCATATCCTCCTCGTCATTGACAGTCCAATACTGTACCGCCATATTGTGTGCGTGGGCGTAATTGATAACCTTTGCTGTGGCAAGATTTATACCGAGATTCTTATAAGGTGCACAGTAAGGAATCTGCAAAACAGAGCAGGTGGGAACATATGAATCGCTGTTTGTAAGTGCGGCAATCCAAAAATCGAACACCTCGGGAATTGACGTACTGCGTGCAAGGAGAGGGTAATTTTCGTCAACGTAAGCACTGACTTCCTTGTGGAAGCTGCCGAAAATAACCTTGTCAACAATTCCCTTTTCCTCAAGAATTTTGTAGAGAATATCAACGCCTTTTTTGCCTAAATCTTCGCTGTTCTTTATCTCGATAATATATTTGTAGTCGCCTTTTGACATAAGATAATCGAGAACATCCTCAACAAGCAAAATCTTTAAATCGTCAGGGACCTCGTCTCCTTTGAGATTAGCGTAAGGCATTTCGCCGTCGGCAGTCTCAAACTTGGCACCCATATTAAGCTGACGCAGCTCGTCATATGTCTTGTTTTCAGGACGTACCTCTTCCTCGCCGAAAACCTCAAGGCTGTCGGAAGTACGGTCAAGAGTGTCATCGTGGAGAAGTACAAGTCGGTCATCCTTGGTGATATGCAGGTCAAATTCAAATACATCAATATCAAAATCAGGATTTTCTGCACAATTTTTAAAGGCCATCATAGTTTCCTCAGGAGCAATTCCGCCGCCGCTTCTGTGGGCTGAAATGTCTGTTTTCTCAAGGATATAGGCGTTATCAGTATCGTAAGCTTTAATGTCCGACGGGTCGGAATAATAATTGCCTGCATAGGTCAGACCGCCTGCAATAACGGCAATTACGCAGAGAAAAACGATAAAACGCTTTAAATGCTTGTTCATCTTTTTCTTTCCTGTATTTTTATTTTTTTTATTCTTTGTTTCCATAATATTCCACTCCTTTCTCTAATTTTAACTTTATATCGCCTGATTGTCAATATTGTGAATTTTTTGTTAAACAGTTGACAAGTGGAAATTATTGGCTATAATAGTAATTAGCACTCGGGCATTGAGAGTGCTAATTTACGAAATCAGGTGACATATATGAGAAAAAAGCAGTTCAAGGCAGAATCTAAAAAGCTCCTTGATATGATGATTAACTCCATTTATACCCACAAGGAAATTTTCCTTCGTGAGCTTATTTCCAATGCCAGCGACGCTATCGACAAGCTGTATTTCAAATCTTTGACAGATGACAGCGTTAAGCTTTCAAGGGACGATTTTAAGATTAAAATTGACCTCGATAAAGAAAACCGCACCATTACCCTTACCGATAACGGTATCGGTATGACAGCAGAGGAGCTGGAAAACAATCTCGGCACAATTGCAAAAAGCGGTTCTCTCAACTTTAAAAAAGAGAACGCCGACAGCGACAAGGCTGAGGACATCTCGGTAATCGGTCAGTTCGGTGTAGGCTTCTACTCCGCATTTATGGTGGCCGACAAGGTTGAGGTTGTTTCAAAGGCATTCGGCGAGGATACTGCCCACAAGTGGGTTTCAACAGGTGCCGACGGCTACACTATCGAAGATTGCGAAAAGGATGACGCAGGCACAATTATCACTCTCCACATCAAAGAGGATACAGAAAACGAAAACTACTCACAGTATCTTGAGGAATACACCATCGACGAGCTTGTAAAGAAGTACAGCGACTACATCCGCTACCCGATTCAAATGGAAATGAGCCACCAGGTTCCTGACCCTGAAAAAGAGGGCGAGTACATCACAGAGATTACAGAGGAAACTCTTAACTCAATGGTGCCTCTTTGGAGAAAGTCGAAGAGCGAAATCAAGCCTGAGGAATACAACGAGTTTTACAAAAACAAGTTCAACGATTACAGCGACCCATTGGCAGTAATTCACACCAAGACAGAGGGACAGGCTACATTTGACGCACTTATGTATATCCCTGAAAATCCGCCTTATGACTTCTACTCCAAGGAGTACGAAAAGGGCTTACAGCTCTACTCAAACGGCGTGCTGATTATGGACAAGTGCTCCGACCTGCTGCCTGACTACTTCAGCTTTGTCAAGGGTATTGTTGACAGTGCGGACCTTTCACTTAACATCAGCCGTGAAACTCTCCAGCACGACCACCAGGTAAGAATTATTGCAAAGGCTATTGATAAGAAAATCAAGAGCGAGCTTGCAAAGATGCTGAAGAACGACAGAGAAAAGTACGAAAAATTCTTCAAGACTTTCGGCGTTCAGCTTAAGTACGGCGTATATGCCGACTACGGAATGGAAAAGGACGGCTTGAAAGATTTACTGCTCTTTGAAACTTCCGCAGATGACAAGCCAACAACTCTTAAGGAATATGTAGGCAGAATGGCAGACAGCCAGAACGATATCTACTACGCCTGCGGTGAAAGTGCACAGAAGATTGCTCTCCTGCCTCAGACTGACGCAGTTAAGGAAAAGGGCTACGAGGTGCTTTACTTCACCGATGAGGTTGACGAGTTTGCTATTCAAATGCTTATGGAATATGACGGCAAGCACTTTGTAAACATCTGCAAGGAGGACTTAGATTTAAGTACCGACTCAGAAAAAGAGGCTATCAACAAGAAGAACGAGGACGCAAAGGACCTGCTTGAAAAAATGAAGAACGCACTTGACGGCGAAGTAACAGCCGTTAAATTCTCCAACAAGCTTGGCTCACATCCTGTCAGCCTTTCAGCCGAGGGTTACGTTTCTCTCGAAATGGAAAAGGTGCTTAACTCAATGCCGGGAAATAATCAAGGCGTTAAGGCTCAGCTTGTGCTTGAGGTTAACTCAAATCATCCTGTTGCAGAAAAGCTTCAGTCTGCCGACGATGAAACCTTGACAAAATATACAAAGCTCCTTTACAGTACCGCAAGACTTATTGCAGGCCTTGACCTTGCAAACCCAACAGAGTTCTCCGACACCATCGCCGAGCTTATGTAATCGCCCTTCAACTCCTGAAGTTTATATAAATAAAAACCTCCTGTATCACCGCAGGAGGTTTTTATTCGCCGAATTAATGTCAGTCTTGTAACTCAAAAATTCCACTATTTTTCACTATTTCGTTTTTGCACGCAAAAAAAGGTCCGGACAAATATAATTGTTCGGGCCTATGTTCTTATTCTTTTGGCAGATGCCGAAAAATCAAATGCGAAAATGTGATAGATTTTACTCTATCACATTCTGGCTTGAATAATAGTTATCAAGTCTTTCTATGAAGTCAGACCTCTCCTCATCTTCCATTCCTCTGAAAAAAACCTCATCAATCGCATCGTGATTGAAAAAGAACATTGTTTCAGGATTAATATATCCCTCAGGATATAATACCGAAAGGTAATCGTATTCTGTGTTTGACTCTGTATCAGTCTGCTTAACTCCGACTACCATAAGCTTTTTTTCGCCGTTTTTCAGTAAAACTACTGAACCCACAGGTAATAATTCTTTAATATCCATATTAATCTCCTTATGCGTTATTAATAATTTGCATTACGCAACAATACTCTTTTTAATAGTGTTATCACTTAAACCACGAAGCTATCGCTTCACCTGCATTGCTTATACCGTCACCTATTTTCTTAACAGCAGAGGATTTGCCTATATTTGAAATAATCTCTCCGCCTTTATCGAGTACAAAGTCGGATATTACCTCTGCTCCGCCTTGACCGTTGTTAAGTGATTTGAAAATTTTGTCTCCTACCACTAAAACAGCACCGCCTATGACACCGGCAGCCCAAACAGGTGCTGTTGCAGGAAGCACAGCAGCTACTGCCGCTGTTGCAGCCATTCCTCCGATTACGGTGATAGCCGTTTCGCCGATTGTTTCAGCATACATTCTTCCGTTTGAGAAATCGTAGTTATATTCCTCAGCATTACCTACAAACTTCTCTATTGCCGTTAAGGCTGCTCCGCCCCATTTTGCTACTGCGGAAATATTGCTTGATGATGAGCCTGATTTAAAGTCAATCTTATACTTTCCGAACTCATCTAAAAGGTTTCCGCCAAATCCCTTATCACCAATAAGAGCAGTTCCGAACCAGTCAACAGCACTGCTTCCCGCCAGCTTTGCACCGGTACCTATTAATTCTATAAGCCCTTTACCCACATCTATTCCGCTTTTAGGATTAACAAAGTTAGCAACGCTTTTTAAGAATGAGCCCACGACGCCTGCTTGACCTATAACCTTTCCCAAATCTTTAAGGGAAAATTCCCAAGGGTCATTATCATCGGTTTTTTTCGCTTTACTGCTGCTTTTCGGTTTTGATGCTTTTTTAGCCTTTACCACTGAGGACAGGTTACCGCTTACGTTTTTTTCAGCGTTGGTATAGGTTACGACAGCGTCGGAGAGAACCTTCTGCATACTGTTGACGTGAGAAGCGTTTGCACGGCAAACCTTAGAAAGAGTTACAAGCTGTTCGTTTATGCGTGCACGGGAACGGATGTTAAAGCTAAGGCTTCTGCGGATATTATCAATATCCTCTGCAACGTTATTTATTCTTTTGACAATATCCTTTTCGGACGATACACATTGATTCATAACGCCGCATTTTACCGTTAACTGAGACACTGCCGTAACCTCCTTTCAAAACAATTTAAATTAAGCTCAGACAATAACATCTGAAGAAAGAGTTGCGATTTCGTCAAGCTCTGTTTTCTCTGCATTTGAGTAAACGTTGGCCATATCGTTAAGGTCAGTAACGTGCTCTGTAATCATAGCGTGAAGTCTTTCGATATCATCCTGAAGACCATTGAATTTTGCTGTGTAGGCAGTTGCTGCCTCGCCTTCCCAAATGCTTGAAAGGCCTGTTACGATGTTTGTCATTTCACCTGTAAGATTTCTTACAGTTGTGCCGATAGACTGAAATTCGTTAGCTGTTGCAATAAGCTGTTCCGGTGTTACCTTTAAAATGCCTGTCATAATGAAAATCTCCTTTTAGTCAGATAGAATATAGTTAAAATTAATAATTTCTTGTGGTTGCTGTTGATGTGTTCTGAGCCTCTGCCTGCTCGTACTTTGCAGCGATGTTCTCAAGAACGGTGATGTACTGCTGGATAGCGTTGTAGAAGTTATCCATCTGAATCTTGTCTCTGCTGAACGCATTATGGAATGCGTCGTTAGCTTCACCTTCCCACATATTCTTAAGTGAAAGCTCCTGATTTTCAAGGTTTGTTACCTGTGTCTTGAAGTTTGCATTAGCTGTTCTCAGGTTTTCTGCCTGTGCTTTGAGCTGTGCTGCTGTTACTCTAATCATTGCCATAATAGTTTTCTCCTTTAAATTAAAATTAAATTTATATTTGTGCAGTCAATACTGCTAATGGCTTATTTGCTTTTCCTTGCGATTTCCTCGGCAAGTCTTTTTGCTTCCATCTCGGCGTTGTAAATACGCTGAGCTGTTTTTCTTATACTGTTTGCCACAGCATAAAGGTCGTTTGCCGTACTGATTAAGTCCTCCTTAACCCCTGCCCCCTTTTTCATATATAAATCGGCACTTTCGCCTTTCCAGCCTGAGGAAAGAGTTCCAAGGGCAGAATCCATTGAGCTGTTTGCAATTTTCTTAAGCTCATCTGCCGCATTTTCAAGACGTGCCGCTTCTTGCTTTGCTTTGGCAAAATCAAATTTAATGCTTGAATATGTTGCCATTTGATTTTCCTCCTGTTAAATGATTACGTCGGACGGAAGTGCCTCGGCTATTACTGATTTTGCCGCACCCTCTGCCGCATTATAAACGCCTGCCATTTTTTCCAAATCTACGATATGCTCATTTATTCTTCTGAACATTTCGTCAACGTCGCTTTTCTGCTCGTTGAATTTGGTGCGGTGAGCATTTCCGCCGTCCCCTGTCCAATAGGAGCCGGTTTTGGAGATAATGCTGTTTAAGCTGTCAAACTCCTTTTGCATCTGCGAAACCTTTTTGGCTGTGCTCGATGACTTTTGTTGCAGCTCCTCCGGCGTTACCTTAAGCTGAACGCCGTTTCCTAAGCCTTTGCCCATATTAATCAACTCCTATGCTTAAAATCTCAATGCCCTAATGGCTGCTGTTACATTCGATTCGCTTTTCCTGTACTCTGTTTTCGCTTTTTCCATTGAAGCGATTAGGGAGGAAAGGTTTTTGCAAACATCCTGCATAAACTCGTAATCTGAATTAACCTGAATGTTAAATGCTTCGTTTGCTTCGCCGTCCCAAGTGGCGTCAAGTGCTTTCAGCTCGTCGAACATTGTCTTAAGATTTTTTGTCATATAATCAAGACTTCTTTTTGCGTTGTCGATATCGCTGTTAAGACGGCTTAAATCAACTTCAAATTGCTGTGCCATATGTAGCCTCCTTATTTCCAGGAATAAACCCTTTTTGCTGAAAATTCAAAGCTTGTTTTGTCAAGCCGATATTTCTTTGGCTGTAACCGTTTAACCTCTTCGGTGAAAGTGCAGACACGTTCTTCGCATAGACCGTATTCATATGAGGAATAATCAAGGACCTTAATAAGCTTTGAGGTTTTGTTTATCTCCTCCTCAATGTCCCTCATTATTTTTAAGAGAGCCGCTGCTTCATCTTCAAGTGAGGAATTGTTTTTCAGGTAGCTGTAAGCGATTTCAAGCTGTTCATATCTGCCGCTGAGTCTTGAGCTGCACTGCTTAAGCTCTGAGCACGCTGTGACCATACACTCGTTATTCACTTTGAGCATTTCCTTACCTCCCCCTTGCAAGCTAATAATACCAAATCGGTTTTCATTTTTCTTGATAAGCTGACGAATGGACTGTTTTTTCGGATAAACTGCCTAAAACTGATGATTTTACACCAGCATAAGCCTGATTCCGTTGCCTAATCCGTAGGCCTCAAGCGTCTTTTCAGGGTCTAAAATTGAATTGTTTGCTGCGTTGCAGAGAATAAAGCTCTCCGGATTTTTGATTGTGGAGCAGCCCTCTTTCTGTGCAATAATCTCGCTGATTTCCTCTATAACAAAGGATATTTTAGACTTCTCGTTTACAGAGAAATCGTAATTCTTATTAACAACCGGAACGTATACATCGACGATTACCATATCTATACCTCCAAAAAATCTTTATCAATCACTTGGCTTAAAAGTGCTTTTTTATACGGATAGGTCTTAACGTCGGACCTGCTCCAAACAATTACCGCCAAGCCTATTCCGTGCTTTACAACGGCAAGCTTTTTGTATGACATATCCTGTGACAAATCAACAAAATCTATAAACAGCACTATCCTGTCCGACTGAATAAGCTTTGAAGAATCATCATCAAGTCCTAAAAGCAGAAGAGATGTAAAATACATATCATCGTGGCTGTCGGTCAGCTCCTGAGACGCCTCAACGCTTTCATTTATATTAAGCCTGAATTTATCCACTATAATATCGACAACATCCTCGCCGCTGACAGATGAGACCTTCATTTTCTCATCTCTGTGGTCGCCGTACTGTGTCAGCACGCAGGAGCTGTTATACTTATAAAACGCCACACTTTGATAAAAAGGCGAATAAACGGCAGCCGCCTTTTGAGCCGACGCAACTGCCGTAATAATTGTGTCAAGCTCTTCGGTAATGCGAAAGCAGTCATCCTCAATTTCCACCAAGCCCTCTTGGAGCATTGAGTAAAGGGACATATGAGCGTCACTCTCGGAAATCTTAACTCTATTGCCGAAAATGTTAAGGCAGTTTAGAGTATGGCAGTTTTTGCTGTCAAGGAGAACTCCCATTTCTTCCTTGCTAAGGTAAAAGGCTTTTTCAATTTTATCTGTCATATTTCAATTCCTTTACAGCCGACTTATAGCTTTTTGACAGCGGAACGGTAACTCCGTTTTCAAGCTCAATAATGTTTTGAGAAAGAGAAATGCTTTTTATTTTCCTTTTATTTATAAGGAAGCTTCTGTGACACCTTATAAAATACGGCGGAAGCTGGTCTGCCAGGCTGTCAATAGTTTCGTAAAAGCCGTACTCCCTCTGCGTTGTGTTAAGGTAAATCTTCTTGTTTCTTGCCTCAAAATACAAAATCTTGTCGCAGGATATATGCTGACGAGCGTCCTTGGTTTTGATGACAAAGGAATCTTCGCTTTCCCCTGAAGATTTCGCACTCATATAGCTGAACAAATCGGACACAGTTTTTTCAAGCTGTTCCTTTGTATATGGATAAAGCAGCAGCGACGCCGCCATAATGCTTGGCTTCATATATTTTACAGGCGAAACGTCAACGCCGGCAAAAATCATAATCACCGTATCGTCGCTGTTTTTGCGTATCCATTCGGCAACCGTCACCGAGGCGTCATTTGAAACGTCTATGCAGGCAAGGTCAAGAAGCTCGTGGGACTTTATGTATTCCACAAAATCGTTTATGGAATTGTAGCCCTCAATCTCCCACTCATCCGCCGAGCTTTTTGCGGCATTACTTCTTATTTCGGAAATAACCTCTTTAAGCTCCTTTTTTCGGCTGCTGTATCCTGCTGCAAAAACCAAAAAACTACCTCCTTGTATCAGGAACGATTACCTTGATTATCTTGCCGTCATCCGGCTTTGACACAAGACCGATTCCTGCCTTAAAGCTCTTATTCTGGTCATTGAAGGACATAGCGGAAAAATCAAATATCTTCTGCTTGAATACATTACCGCCGAAATGAATTCCGGTTTTGTATGATGTAATAATATTGTAAAGTGCGTATGAGCTGACAGACGCAGTTTCGTCTGTATTAAGACAGCCGATAAAGAAGATGTTGTGAAGACTGCCCTTTGACATAATATTCTCAAGGAAGCCGTTCATAGCACCTATTCCCTGTTCAGGCTTGTAAACCTTTTTAAGAAAATCTGCAAAGTCGGAAACGAAAATATAAATTCTCTTTTCCTTGTTCATCTCGCTGAAAATCTGTCCGTCATCACAGCCGCCTGAAATCAAATCTCTCTTTTTCTGATTTCTCTCTTTAAATACAGGAAGAAGATAAGTCCAGTAGTCGAACATTTCACGGGAGGTTGTAACATATTTTCCGCCTGCCTCACTGCAAACGGCACTAAGCTCCCCTGAATCAGTATCCATAACGCAGATTTCGCAGTCCTTTGAGGATACTGCTTTAATCATATTTTTAAGGCAGTTTGTTTTGCCTGAACGTCCCTTGCCTGTAAGCATATAGCAGTATGTTGATGAAAGGTCAATGCTGTAAACAGAGGCGTCGTCGAAATCATAGCCCATAGGAATACGGTTATCGGGCAGACGCAAAACGTCGTCAAGCTTTTCAAACTCGCTCCATACAGGATTTTCCGGAATTTCGGGAACTCGCTTTGCACCAATGCCGTGGAACTCCTCTTTCATACGATGGCACACTTCTTCAATCTTCTGTGCTCTTTCGTAATCATCCTGAGCCTTAACTGCAAGAGCAGTCTGGAATTCGAGAATATTACCTGCAACACTTGCAAGTCCTCTGCCCTTGACATCAGCCTCAGGCATAACCTCAATATGAGTGGTGTGCATTGTGTCTGCATACTTGAATTTGTCACCCATTTCAAGGCAGTAAACAGTCCTGATATTATCCGCCATTCTGTTTGGAATTTCAGAGGCACCGAAGCCTGCGGAAGTGATAAGCAGGAACACGCCGTAGCCAACGCCGTCACGGGAAATGCGGAGCATTATGTCATCAAAGGCGTTATTTGTCTTTTCTCTGAAGTTTGCATAGTTGTCAACAGCAATAATAACCGCAGGCAAGGTTTCGTTCTTGTTTACCTGAACGTACTGCTGATATGTACCGCCCTTGAGAAGCTCCTTTCTGTGCTGAAGCTCCAGCTCAATCATATTGAAGAATTTGTTTATCTTGTCCAAATCGTTCTCGTACATAATTCCGCCGAAATGAGGACTTTCCTCAAAACACTTAAGCATCCTGCTGCTGAAATCAAGAGCATAAACGTTGACCTCTTCAGGTGAATACTTATTGATAAGTGCAAAAAGTGCGGACTGCATAAATGTACTTTTACCGCTGACTACCATACCGCAGACAGCGTGGTTTCCGTTTTCGGCAAAATTGAGAGTAAGCGGGAACTGATTTTGATTTTCAGGGTCATCGCACATACCGATAACAAAATCTAAATCCCACTGACCGCCGTTCTTATTCCATTGACCGCTGTACTGAGTGTAGCCGTCAAGCTGATTGAGATAAATGTTTTCCGGCAGAACAGGAAGCCAAAGAGTAAGCTCTGTTCTGTAATTGTTTTTCCTTGCCAAATCGGCAATATATTCAACTAAAGCGTCAAGCTGAGTTTTGTCCTTAAATTCAGGCAGACGTCTTCCCTTTTCACGTGACTCTCTGACAATCTTTCTTACAGCCGTTTCAAGGTTGGAGCAGTCCTCCTCTGCAAGGCATTTAACGTAATCGTCAAGACGCATAAAGTTATATTTGGAATAAGGATAATCAATTTCCGATTTTTCAATCATTTCGTAAGCCTTTTCAACCACATCTCCTCTTGCGGCGGAATTGCTTAGAATGTCGCTGTCGGAAATGTTAAGGCTTTTCTGTGCAGAAATAAGGCACTGGGCAATAGCTGAAAGCATTTTGATTCTCTGCTGTTCTTTCTGCCTGAAATTAATTCTGTTGCCCGCAACGGCTGCCTTGCCCGTAACTGTCAACATAGATGCAATATCTGCTCTGTTTGACATATTCTCGTCATAGATAGCACCGCTCCAGCCTGACTGGAAAAGCTCGAAAATTTCGTCGTTGCCCACCTGAAGAAAGCATCGTCCTGAATTTGTAAGATAAGCGGCATCGTGCTTGTGGAGCATATCAAAGCTGTCCTGCCTGTCCTGAACTCTCAGGCAAAGCCTGAATTTGGAGTTGCTCCAGATATTATCGTCAACAGTACCGCTTGGCTTTTGAGTTGCAAGAATAAGGTGAACGCCAAGACTTCGGCCAACCTGAGCTACGCTGATAAGCTCACGCATAAATTCAGGCTCTTCCCTCTTAAGCTCGGCAAATTCGTCGATTATGATAAACAAATGAGGAACAGGCTCTGTTGCCTCTTTGTTCTTTAAAAGTCTTGTGTATGAATTAATGTGATTTACGCCGAACTCGCTGAAAATTCTCTGACGTCTTAAGTTTTCACTTTTGATAGAGAGCATTGCACGGCGTATCTGGTTGCCGGAAAGGTTGGAAATCTGACCTACCATATGAGGCAGATTTTTAAACAGATTTGCCATTCCGCCGCCCTTAAAGTCGATAACGAAAAATGCAACGTCATCCGGGCTGTAATTAAGTGCAAGTGAAAGCATATAGGTTTGGAGAGTTTCACTCTTACCTGAACCGGTAGTACCTGCAATAAGTCCGTGAGGGCCGTGATATTTTTCGTGAATATCAAGATAGCAGTCGCTGTTTCCGGCTTTCTTGCCTATCAACGCTTTCATACTGTCATATGTTCTGTTTTTACGCCATCTCTCAAGAATGTTAAACTGCTCAAGAGATGTTACGTTATACATTTCAAAGAATGATAACGAGTTAGGAATTTCACCGCCGTTTTCGATTTCCATAACCTCGATTTCAAGAAGTCTTCTTGCAAAGGCCTCAGCACTTTCTGAGGAAACGAAGTCAAAATTAACAGGCTTTCCTGTCTGTCTGCCGCCTGTCATACTGTAAAGACCTGTATAGTTAGGCGAGCTTTCAATAACCTGCTCGCAGGCGTTAGGCAGATTTTCGTAGCTTGTTTCAAGCAAAACGGTAGTAAGGCCGTAGGAGTCCTTTGAGCTGAAAATGTATTTTGAAATCAGCTCGCCCTCTAAAAGCTCCTGATTAGCGGCAAATATAATGTAATAAGGCTTAGGGCAAACCTTTTCGTTTGTTACTTTAGATTCGCTGTCGTCGGCTCTTTCTCTTATAACCTTAGTTATTTCGTAGAATACGTCACCGGCCTCGCTTTTGTTTGTGGCAATATAGCGTGACTTTTTATCCTCTGACCATACGTGAGGAAGCCACTTTGCAAAGTTCCATTCACGGGCAAGCTCTCTGTCGTCTGTGTCGTAAACGAAAACCATTTTTACGTCTGTATAGCAGTTATTAGCGGCAATCTGCACTGCCATTGCACGAGCAAGCTCCATTGCTCTCTTTTTGTCGCTGCCGCCTAAAACGCCGATAAGGTGCTGATTGAACAAATCAATTCCCACAGGAACATTCTGGAGAATTTTATAGCTTTCCTGAATAGTTCTGGGCTTGTCTGCCAAATCGTCGGCTATCAGTGAAAACTTTTCCGTTGGTGCAGAAATCTTCACCTGAAACGGAATATCGCCTATACCTATTCTTTGGTACAGGAAGTCGGAGTGAGTTTTGTTTCTGCTCCAAAGCTGAGGATTTTCTCTCGTATAATTACAGCATTCCTCAGCAGAGGGGTACATCTGATAAAGAGCCGCCACATTCTGCTGATACTTGTTTTTCAGCTCGTCGGCAATTTTTACAAGATATTCGCTGTAACGCTCAAATCTGTTAAGCTCCTCTTGTTCGCTCTCTTTTTTGGCGTACTTCATATTGATAACTGCCCAGATTACGCCGATAATGGCAGAGGTAACCGCTGTAATAACGCCTGTAAACATAAAGGCACTTGAGTGTCCTCCTGAACTCTGCATAGCAATAATTGCAATAGTACAGCCCAAAAGCATAGGGAGAGCCATAGTAAATGCAGGTCCTGCCGTCATCCAAAGAGGTCTTTCCTGCTTTGCCTTTGGTGCGGGAGGTCCCTCAATCTCAACAGCGTCGGTGTTTATAACAGGCATATTTCTCGGTGAACGGTGGAAATATCGCTTTGACTGCTCTGTATTTCCGTAAGGGGCAGAGGAATAATACCTGCTGCAATCAGCCTGCACCAGCTTGTCGGAATTAATAGTTACGTCACCGTAGGATGCGTTTACGGAAATAAGATTACTGCACACTACAATATGCAGGCCGAAAATATTAACACAGTCGCCGAATGAAAGTGCCTGCCTTTTTGCAATTCTTCTTGTGCCCACAACAACGCCGTTAAGGCTGTAATCTTCCACATACAGCACGCCGTTAATATTAAGAAGCTTTGCGTGAAGTCTTGAAACAAGGCCAACGCCCTCATACTGAATGTCACAGTCAGAGCTTTTACCAATGGTGATTTCGGAAATATGACTGATGTCAAACTTTCCGATAGGCTCAACAGAACGTTCGCCCTCAATAACAACAAAGGAAAACTCCACGTTGTCGGAGGTGAGAACGCCGAAGGAATTTTTATTCTTCAGCTCAATTGAATTTTTAACCTCGCCGTTTTGAACAAGGCGGTAATTGTTACCTGAAAAAATTGTCCACCTCTCGCTGACAATTTCCATTTTTATCAGCAAATCTTTAGGCAGACCGAAGTCGCTGTGGTCAAGGACTAAGGTGTAGTCTGCGTTGTTGATTGACGGCAGAAACAGCTCTTTAAATGTAGTTGACGTATAAACAGATAATGTATAACTCATATTTTCTCCTCAGCAAAATTTATATTATTCCGATACTGCTGTCGTAAATTGTCACCTGAAAAGAGGTGAAACCGACAATAAAGGAATCTCCTGTTGTCAGCTGCTGTGCACCCTTTTGAGGAAGACAGACGCCTGACTTGGAATAAGGTCCCTTTGCAGGCACGTACAGCGTAGAATTTTTTGAGCCCATATCCACAAGATACAGCTTGTTGTCCTGTGCCTTAAGCATACAGTGAACAGAAGAAACTGTCTTGTCGCCTATTATGCAGATAGCATTATCTCCCGGCTTTCTGCCGATTACCCAAGGCGATTTCATATCAAGGAGATACGTTTTTTCGATAAGCTCGCTTTTTTCCTTAACCTGAACAAGTATTTTCCTCGGTCCCGAGCTCGACGTACCGGGGTCAAGAGGACTGACAATCGACCTGTTAAGTGCGTCAACCCTGAGTATATTCAAATATTCATTTTGAAAATATTTAAGCAGCTTTTTGTGTTTTGACTGTTTTTTTAAAACGATAAAAAGGACTGCCGCAACACCAATCAAAACAACAATGCCGACTATTAAAAACAAACCCATATGCTACTCTTTCAAATTAAATTACTTTATCTGTGTGAATTATCATTTCATTTTTTGTAATAAGGAAACGGCCTGAACCGCTGTTGATTATATTAAGCATCCTTGTGCCGTCAATTTCCGTAGTGGCAGAGGCGTTTAGCACATCCTCAAAGGAGCTTTCGGCTTTTTCCTGATGCTGATTTTCGTTGTAATTCTGTGATTCATTGTAAGCGTCTTCCTCTGTAAAGGAACGATTTTCTTCCGCCTGTAAAGACTCCTGACGGATGGAGCGGTAAGTCTTTTTTATGCCGAGCATAAAATAAACAACTACCGTTATTGTTAGGCACACGCCGAACATAATAAAGCCTAAGGTGGAAAGAGTGCTGTAAAGACCGGACTTCTGAATCGAATTAAGCACAAGTCCCGTAACGCCGGCAAGAGCACCCATAAGCGTTGCTATAATGCTTACAAGGAAAGTGTTGACTTTCTTCTTTTTTATATTGTCATATTCACGGGAAGTATTGTCGATATCCTCCAACGCCTTTTTAAGCTGAGCACAGGACTGATATCTGTCGTCGGGATTACTTTGAGTGCATTTTATAATAATCTCCTCAAGTGCCGGAGAAAGCTTCTCGTTAAATTCTCTTATAGGTCTTATTTCATAGGGTGGGTCCGCAGGATTAATTCCCGTTACAAGATGATAAAGAGTTGCACCGAGGCAGTAAATGTCAGTTCTTGCGTCTGTCTGTCCGAAACCGCCGAACTGCTCGGGAGCGGCGTAGCCGAAAGTGCCGAGGCATCTTGTGTCCGCAAGGTTTTTCTCTTTATATTCACGTGCCGTACCGAAATCTATAAGGCAGACAGAGCCGTCCTTTCTGAGCATAACATTAGACGGCTTCATATCACGATAAACGATAGGAGGTTTTCTTGTGTGAAGATATTGGAGCACGTCGCAAAGCTGTTTTGCCCACTCCACAACTTTTTTCTCACGCTGAGCACCCTTTTCGCTGACAAGCTTCATCAGCGTTTCTCCCTCAATGTAGTCCATTACAATGAAGAAGGAATCGTCATTTTCTATAACGTCAATAATTCTCGGCAGATTTGGGTGACTGAGCTTTGTGAGAATATCCCTTTCCGCCGTAAGATTTTGCCTGACTAACTGAAAATCTTTTTCTCCGTCACGGCGAACCTCTTTTACTGCCCACCTGTACATAGTATTAATATCAATTGCAAGATAGACGTAGCTCATACCGCCTTCGCCGATTTTAGAAATTATTTCGTACTTGCCGCCGACAATTTCACCTTTTTCAAGCATAATTTTCCCTCGCTGATTTTTAATTCAATACAATGTAAATCAAATCGCCTTGATTGTGATAACGGTTATGTTATCTGTTTCCATACGCTTTTTGTTAAGCTCCACAATCTGCTTTTGAATTTGTGCGATTTTAGCGTCGCTCTTAAGCTTATGAGGCATAAATGCGTCCTCTAATTCCTTGTGGGAAACCTCGTGCCTGAAGCCGTCGGAGCAAAGGATAAATGCGTCCTCTTTACTAAAGCTGCCGTACTCGTACTCCGGCTCCACAAATTGAGAGGCACCTACGCATTGGAGAAGAACGCTCCGTCTCGGGTCTGTTGCGGCCTGCTCAGGCGTCATATTGCCGAGCTTGACCTCTCTGTTAATAAAGGTCTGGTCCTCTGTAAGCTGAACAAGCTCGCCGTTGTGCCTGTATATTCTTGAGTCGCCCACGTTGAGAATATAATACTTGCTGTCGTAAAGCAGTAAGGCGGCAACAGTTGTGCCCAAACCCTTTGCAATATTGTTTTCACGAGTATAGAGCATAAGCTCCGTATTTTTGTTATAAATAATATTTGACCAGGACTTTTCCAAATCAACAGGCGAAAAGCCGTTGTAAAGCATTTCCTTAAGTTCATTCTTAAACCAAGCAGAAAACGCCTTTATAACATGGGCACTTGCAAGCTCGCCCTCTGCAAGACCGCCCATACCGTCGCAAATCACACAAAGAGCCACGTCCCCAAGGTCAGTCTGTGCCTCCATAAGCAACGCTGAATCCTGGTTAGTTTTTTTCTTTATTCCCACATCTGTATATGCGTTTGATATAAAAGCCATAATTTTACCCTTTTAAAAGCATAGGCACAGAGAAAACTCTGTGCCCATAAAATCGTCTGTTAAATTCGGAATTCAAACTTTTCATCCGCCAGCCTGATTTTTGCACCGTTTGTAAGCTGAGTTTCAGCCTTTGCTGGTATCATTGAATCGTTTACGTATGTATGATTCGTTGCACCCTGGTCTTCGATGAAGTATTTACCGTCTCTTGAAATAATAGCTGCGTGATATCTTGAAACAGCTGAATTGCCTGATACGCAGTAATCTGTTCTTGAAGCATCCTTACCGATTTTGAAGAGTGGCTTGTTGATAGGAATTTTCTCGTTGTTTGAAACTCTGATAAGATATGCACTGCTTGCACCGGCATTGAGAACTGTTGTTGCACTTGGGTCTGAGCCGAGAAGAGTTGTAGCCTCGCCTGATGGTACACTGCCTGCAACGCCGCCTGTCATTGTTGAAGGACCTCTGCCGCCGCCTGCCGGAGTATATGCTTTCTGTGCAGGAACAGGCTGGCTGTTCTTATTCTTGTTGACAATAAGTACAACTACAAGAACTGCAATAAGAGCAACTACAACAGCTGCAACGATGATAACTGCTGTCTTATTCTTAGCAAAGAAATTGTCGTTTGACTTTGTTTCTGCCGCAGGAGCCTCAGTAGCGTCGCTGTTTCCGTCTGCTGATGGTGCAGGAGCTGCTGTGCCTGCTGAATATGCAGTATACTCTACGCCGAGAGTATCGAGAGCCTCAAGGAGCTCGTCAATATGTACTGAATAATAGTATGATGCGTCGCTGTGAGTAACGCTGAGAACGTTGATACCAACTACTGTTGCAGTAACGCCGTCGGAATAAACAAGCGGTCCGCCTGAATTACCGTCGTCGATAATAGCTGAATGCTGAACATACTTAACGCTGTCAAGATTGCTGATAGATGAAACAGTACCGCCTGTAACTACAACGTCTGCCGGTGAATAGTTAATCTTGCTGCTTGTAAGCTCCTTAACCCAAGGGAAACCGAGAGCTGAAACTGATGAAGTTGTGTCAAAGCCCTGAGGTGCACCGAGAGGAAGGATAGCACGCTGATTAATCTTCTGGTCAAGCTCGAGAACAGCAAAATCTCTTTCTCTTGAAACAACAAGAGCGTTTGCCTCAATCTCGATATCGGCAACAGCAACAACTGTTACCTTAGTAACCTTTTCTGTTGAGGTTTCGTCAAGAAGGTGAGCTGCTGTAACGATAGTGTTTTCGTTAATAATGAAACCGCTGCCCCATCTTGATGCTGATTTGTAATCGTTTAAATAAACTAAAACCTTAACAACGCCGTTTCTTGCGTCGAGTGTTGCCTGGTCTGCTGTGTCAGCAAAAGCAGGCATTGATACTGAAAGCATCATAACAATGCTTAACAGAAGTGCGAAAAATTTGCTAATCTTTTTCATAACTGCTCCTTTTTTCAGTTCAGACTGAAGATGAAAACTTCGTCTGCCAATTTGATTTCATCGCCGTTGGAAATTTTAATAGGATAATTGGGGGAAATCATATATCCGTTTACAAAGGTTTTGTTGGTTGAGCCCTTGTCAACAATGTAATACTCGTTGCCCTCACAATTAAATTGTGCGTGAACTCTGCTGATTGCCGCATTATTTTCTATGGTGTAATCAGCATGGCTCCTGCTTTTACCTACGATAAAATTCCGCTTGGTAATGTAAATCTTTTCGTTTGTATTTATTCGTAACAAATTCGGAGTATCATATATTCCTACAGATTCCTCCAAAAGAGTTGTCTGACCATAGTCGAAATCTGCCGGCTGAGTAGTTTCAGCAGATTGAGACAACGCCTTTGAAATCTCGTCAAGGGAACAGCTTCCTGTATCAAGCAGCTCCATCAACGCAGAAAACTTATAAATCTTCTCATCAGTAACAGCACAAAGACCCTCAACAAAATCTTTAATAATCTTTGCATTGTTTTCCCTTTGAAGCTTAAACGGAGTGTAAATCAGATAAACGTCGGTGCCGTCGATGAAAACGTGCTCAATATCCGTCATATAATGGGACGTATCGTTCTTTATCACAAACTCGCTGTATGACTTGATAAGCTTTTTTATATCGCAGTCATTACCTGAGCTGACAAAGGCTTTGATAAGCATTACGTCCTCACGCTGACAGGTGTACGTAAACACCGCCGAGCCGTTGGCTGAATTACTGCTTTGCTGTTCTATTTTCAGCTTTGCCCAGCTGAGAACATCTCCCTGAATAAGGGAAAGCAGTCCGTAAGCGTCGCAGTCGGAAAGCTCCTCTCTGCTGACTTGAATATTTAATTCTTTTCTGCTGTCAGAATCTATATTCATATTAACCCCCTTGTTATCAACCTTATGTTACCACCAAGGATTTAACTTTTGTTAATTTTTGCAAAATCGGTAGTTTTTTTGTCATTTTTTGCATATTTTAATCATTTTCAAGGCAAACGGTAGAGTAAAAGATATTGCCCTTAACCTCTGATTTTGCATAGCCGTTATGGGACTTGGCCGTGTCCGAAATTATCTTCAGCCCAAGCCCGTGATTTTTGCCCTCTTTGGTGGTGCGAAGTCCCTTTTTAAGCTTGATATAAAACGTGTTCTCCTGCTCAATAATTATGAAATTGGCGGCAGATTTAATATCAATATTTATATGCTTTTCTGCATTTACGTCTGCTGTGGCATTTGCCGAAATAGCATTGTCAAGCAAATTGAAAAGGCAGGTACAAACATCAATCTCGCTGATTTTCAAATCGCTTGAAAGGTTCACAGTAAAGCAGGTTTTGATATTGTGCTGTTCAGCCTCCTGTGCCTTTTGGGACAGGACTGTGTTTATAAAAAGATTGTCGCAGTATTTATTTCTCGAAAGTGCCTCGCCTCTGTTGAGGAAGTCCACGGCCAGCGTTTCCGCCTCCTGATTTTGCGACGAGCAATCCCACAGAAGATTTAAAATATTCCTTGCGTCGTGGCAGAACTTATTGATTTCCCCGAGCCTTTCCTCAATGGGAGCGTAGTGGCGGTAGATTAAATTTTTCTCCGCTTTAAGCTTACGCTTTTCCACCTTAAGGGTGTTGCTTGCTTTCTTTTCATAGGCATAAAGAACGAACAAAACAGCTGATACGCCAAGCAGAAGATTAACTGCAACTGCGTAAACATATTTGTTTGCCGAGCCGATTACAAGAACGTTCATAAGAACTATCAGGCCTGCAAAAACTGCAAGGCCTATGCCTATAACCAGCGGCAGCCTGTTACCTTTATTTTTCATTTTATCCTCCTCTAAACCGTGGCCTGTAAATATTCAAGAAACGCCTTTTTCGTGTCGGAATATTTTGACCTGCTCACCGGAATAACCTCACCGCTGTAAAGCTCTGCACCATTCAAGGTCAGCTCACGTATGTGACTGAGATTTACGATATAAGACTGATGACAGCGGATAAAATTATCGGGAAGCTGTTTTTGCAGCTCGGAAAGCTTCATATGCACCTCGCAGTCCAGATTCTGCTCCCTGATTATTAAGGTACGATTCCTGTTTTCCACAAAGCGTATTCTTGAAAGCTGAAGATTTCTTATTTCTCCTTTTGATACGATAGAAATGCAAAACTGCCTTTCCACCTGAATGAGAGAAATAGCCTTGTCGATAGCCTGAATAACACGCTCCTCGGTCATCGGCTTTACAATAAAGAAACACGGGTCAGCCTCAAAAATATCTCTTGCATAATCTATATGGCCGGTAAAGAAGATGATTTTGATATGAGGATATTTCTGCTTTATCAGCTCGGCAACCTCAATACCGTTGTCATTACCAAGGTCAATGTCAATCATAAGAATATCTACATTGCCCTTTGCCGTTTCGCAGATGTAGTCAATTGTCGAAAAGGCGTCGGTAGACAGCGTAACGGTCGCCTGACCGAAGTAGTTCTGCTCCACCACGTTACGGATAAAGAACAGACTTTCCTTCATATCGTCGCAAGCAACAATCTTATACATAGCTTTTCCCCACAGTTATCATTCCTCGGTTGTTTCAGTTTCCGTGTCGGCAGTAGTCTGTGCCTGGCTGATAAGGAAATTGTCATATACCCAACCGAAGTCGCCGTTGTATTTTACATATGCCCAGGTGTTACCGCTTTCATCTCTGTCATAAGCGTAAACAGTAATCACGCTGCCGTCTTTAACTCTGCTGATTTCGTTATATTCCGTTCCCGGTCCGTATCTCAGGCTGAGGTATGTGTCAACACTAACCTCGTACTTGCCGTAATCTGCCGTTCTGTCAGGCTCAATAAGCTTGTTTTTGCTTGTAACAGTAACCTGGCATACATCATACTTGTTTTCGTTGTAGGCGTAAGCATAAATGTACGCCGTGCCCTCTGCAATTGCCTTGATTGTTCCGTAATCGTCAACATAAACAATATCGCTGTCAGAGGACTCCCATACTATTACCTTAACAGAGGCATTTTCAGGTCTGACCTCTGCATCAAGAGAAACGATATCGCCCTCTTCAAGCTCAATATTTTCTTGGTCTAATATAACCTCGTCAACTGCAATATACTCGTCCCACTCCTGAGCATTGAGCTGATTAGGTCCGGTAATAAGATTTTCGGTAGTCAGGGAATCGGTGTCACCGCTAAGGCGGTTAGCATTAAATTCCGAATCTTCAACTGCGGCAGCCGGCTGACTGTCGTTTTCTGAGGAACTGCTGTTTGAGAAAACGAACACGCCTACAAGAACTGCAATCATTATCACAATAAGCACAATGATTACAACTAAAATTTTTGTAGATTTGTCGAGAATACTTTTCTGTGCGTTTTTTGTAGCAAGTCCTGCGTCTGCCGAAATATACATATCATATTTAAGAGGCTCTCCGCAGTATTTGCAATTTGATGCACTATCGTAATTTTCTGCCGAGCATTTAGGACATTTTTTACTCATAATTTTCTCTCCCTTAATACCTCTCCTCTTCGTTTGTAATTATAAGCCGAAAAGGTATTGTTTTCATCCAAGGCTGACGAAATGCACTTTTTTTGGTATGTTTTGCACATTTCGTCAGTTTTTTCTCTCTAATCTTAAACAGAACAGCTTCCTGAAGAAGAACCGCCTCTTGAGCCGTCTGCACCGATTGGTGTTACGGTTACGGAATATGTACCGGATTCCGACGCTGAAAACTGAGTGCTGGTGAGGGAGGTTGTTTTAGACGTGTATCCGTTAGGTCCGTTTACCTCTACAAGATAGCTTGTGGCATTTGATGCAGCAGACCAGGTAACTCTTATGTTACGTCCGCTCTTTGAAACATTAACGCCACCTACGCTGCCAACAGATGGTGCTGTGGTTGTAGCCTTTGTTGTAGCCTTGGTAGTCTTTTTCTTTGTAGTTTTCTTTTTAGTGGTGGTTTTCTTTTTAGTAGTAGCTTTCTTGGTTGTAGTCTTTTTCTTTGTAGTAGTTGCTTTTTTGGTGGTTGTCTTTTTCTTTGTAGTAGTTGCCTTTTTGGTGGTGGTCTTCTTGGTAGTAGTCTTCTTTGTGGTCTCTTTCTTTGTAGTTTCCTTTTCCGTTGATTCTTCGGTAGAGGCCTCAGTAGACGGCTCGGTAACAGGCTCTGTTGTAGGCTCGGTAGACGGCTCGGTGTATTCTGTTGAATAGTAGCTGTCATCTGTTGCGGCAACATAATCGTTGTCCTCGTCTGCGTCACCGCCTGCATTGGCAATAGCCACGGCAATACCTGCCAGAAGTGCAATCACCGCCACAACAATGGCACAAATGATAATGATTTTCTTTTTGTCGCTGTCAACGGCAAGAGATGCACCTGCGTCTCCTCCATTCTTACCTTTCATAATAGTTCTTGAAAGTCCCTTTGACAGCATACTTGAGCCTGCGGGCCCTGTCTGTCCACCTAAACTTCCTGTAACAGGCGTAACAATAGGAGGCTCGGCGTCTGTATTAAAGTTGTACATCGGCACGTTCTTTGCTTTCATCAGCTCGTTGTACACGCCGATAAGTGCATTTTTAAATTCAGTAGGATTCTGATATCTTTGACGAGGATTTTTTGCACACGCCTTGTTGAGTACCTTAGTAAGCTTCGGTACGGAATTAATAGGTGTCGGCAGCGGCTCGCCTGAAAGACGGCGGCGGATAGCCTCGTTTCTCTGATTGAAAGACGCTGCTCCCTGAGTAGGGAAAAAGGGCAGCTTGTTGCCGTTGAACAGACGGTAAAGCACAAGACCTAATGAGTAAATATCAACGGTGTGGTCGTACTGTCCGCCCTCAAACATTTCAGGTGCGGCATAAAACGGCGTACCTCTCATTGACATATTGAGATTTGCCTGATACTGCCTTGCAATACCGAAGTCGCCTAACTTAAAGTCGTCATACTTGTTTACAAAAATATTCTCCGGCTTGATATCTCTGTGGATAATTCCGTCACGATAGCAGAATTCAAGTGCGGTGCAAAGGTCAATACCCACCTTAATCAAATCGGTGATAGGACCGCTTTTGCCCTTGAAATATTCGTTAAGGTCGCTGAGGAGCTCCATTCGGATAAGGATGTCCCAGCCCACTTCTCCTTGACGCTTTTCAATTTTAAAGTCCTCAATGTTAACAATGTTGGTGGTGCCCTTGAGAGTTTCCATCAGCATAATTTCTTTTGAAATGTTGTCAACAATATCCTTGTAGTAAATGTCAATGTCAGCGTCGCTCATTCCGTCGCTTTTCAGTCCGTCAATATCCGACGGGTCATTTGGAATTGAAAGATGCTTGACAGCGGCAGTAATTTCGCCGTTGAAATCACTTCTCTTTACCTTGTAAACTACGCCGAAAGAGCCTTTGCCAAGCTCGCTGACTATTTCCCAGTCGCTCCATAACAAGCTTTCAATACGATTTGCCATAATTTTCTCCTCATTATCACTTTGTTTTTATAACGGCCGCCGTAACATTGTCGGACGAGCCTTTATTAAGTGCCGCAGTAACTAACGCCTGTGCCGGCTCACTGCTTTCATCAACTATGTTCATTATTTCATCGGCGGTAAGAACTCCGCTTACGCCGTCGCTGCACATAACCACCGTGCAGTCCTTAAAGCGTTTTCGCTCTACGGAAATGATGTGTGGCTCAGGCTCAAAGGAATCGGCGGAAAGCCCCATACCCATATACTGAGTGAGCATATTTTTCATAGGATGATTTTGTGCCTGCTCTGCGGTTATTGTTTTCATATCAAGCAGAAGCTGTGCCTGATTGTCATCCTTTGTAATCTGCTGAATTTCTCCGTCCTGAATAAGAAATGCAGGCGAATCACCTACGTTTGTAAAGATAATTTCGTTTTTAACAAATGCTGTTACGCAGGCTGTTGTGCCTATTTCGGTTTTCGTTTCAAGCTGACGTCTCAAAAGCACTCGGTTCATATGGCCGTAAAACCTACGCAGTATTTTTTCAGCGTCATCACTTTCCGCAAGAAGATGGACAAGCTGTGTAGTTTCCCTTGCACACAGAAGTGACGCTTCCTCGCCGTTCAGCGTACCGCCCATACCGTCAAAAATTCCCACAACGGCAGGCGTACTTCGTTTGTATTCCTGTTTAATAAAATCAACAGACTTTTCGTTGTAATGTGAATTGATAACAAAGTTATCCTCGTTGTTTTTTCTAACTCTGCCTGCATCACTGCAAATTGAAATGCTCAGTTTCTTCATAAAATCTCCTCATTTTATAAAACAGGTTTGAGCAGGACAAAAGCTATACCGACACCTTTGCCCTGCAATTGATTATTTTGTAAGCTCTGTTAACTCGCCGGTAGCAGTATCGCAAAGGAAAATCTGCTTGCCGTCGTAGCTGACATAATAAGTTCCGACTGTTTCCATATTTATTGAGCCGTCTTCGTTTTCTGCCTTAACCACAGAGGCGATTACCTCAAAATAGTCACCATCATTGACATTTTTGCCTACAGTGGCTACCATAAACTTGTAATCATCCTTGCTTCCCTCAAGACCGAGCTCCTCAGCAGAAAATGCCTTTACAAGGTCAACTGCCTCGCTTTCGGTGATAGACGCCTCGGAAAGATCTTTCTTTGAATCGCCGTAGGTTACAGGCTCCTTGATTTCGCCGGGAACAACAGTTGTTTCCTCGGCGGCAGAGGTGGTCTCGGCTGAATCTGTTGAAGAAGCTGCGGTGTCATCATTTGAAGATGAGCAGGCAGTAAGAGAAAGTACGATAAGAACAGTCATTAATATTGCTGTTACTGTTTTTTTCATAAAAGTCCTCCGGAAAACAAAATACTTCCGCCCAAAATGGACGGAAGCATTGTTTAAGAAATATTAGCTAAAGCTAAGATTTAATTATTTGCACTTCTTTGAAGTTGTGCTCCAATTACCGTAAATCTTCTGTCCGTTAACAACCTTGTAAGCTCTAACTCTGATGTAGTACTTCTTACCGCTCTTGAGACCCTTAAGTGTTGCTGTGCAGGTCTTGCGAGACTTGATTGTTACAGTCTTCTTAGACTTGAAGCTCTTTGAAGTTGAATACTGAATCTGGTAACCGTCACACTTAGAAACCTTACCCCAAGTAAATCTGATTGTATTAGCCTTTGTAGTAACGTCGCTGATACCAACATTCTTAGGAATAATCTTGAAGCCCTTTACAATCTTACCTGTGTACTTACCGCCCTTGAAGGTGATAGTAACCTTAGCCTTACCGATGTTCTTATTATCGGTGTAAGCAACTGTGTAGTTGCTTGATGCAATCTTGTTGCCCTTTGTATCGTAAACTGATACGCTTGGTCTGCAAGCCTTGCCATTGTACTGGTAAATTGTCTCGCTGAGAACAACATTCTTGATAGCAGGAATAGTCTCAACGCTTGACTTACCGCAGTGGATACAAGCTGTTGTGATTGTACCGTCAGCATTTACAGCAGCTGGATTTGTTACGCTTGCCTTGTAAACGTGACCGGCAGCCTTACCCTCTGTCTTTGTAACAGATGCCTTCTGGCATACTGTACATGTATATGTGGTGTAACCGTCCTCTACGCATGTAGGAGCAGTGTAAACACCCTGTGAATCATAGATATGACCTGTTGCAGGAATTACGTATGTCTGAACGTCGCCGCAATTCTTACATGTAGCAACCATCTTGCCGTTTGCTGTGCAAGTTGCAGGAGTTTCAACATATTTGTAATCGTGAGCAGTTGCAGGAATTACAGTTGTGTACTGAGCACCGCAAACCTCACACTCATGAAGCATTACGCCGTCAGTTGTGCAGGTAGCAGCTGTTTCAACAGCCTCTGTATACTTGTGGTCGCCTGTTGCAGGAATTACTGCACCTGTTTCAAGAGTAGCCTTACATACTGAGCAGATTACATCTGACTCTTTACCGTCTTCAGCACATGTTGGAGCAACGCCATTGTCAGCAGATACTGCTGTATGACCCTTTGCAGGAATTACTGTTGTGTACTGAGCACCGCACTCCTCGCACTCGTGAAGCATTACGCCATCCTTTGTGCAAGTTGCAGGAGTCTGAACAGCCTCTGTATACTTGTGGTCGCCTGTTGCAGGAATTACTGCACCGGTCTGGAGAACAGTACCGCAGTCAGCACAAACGATGTCAGAAACCTTACCGTCCTTTGCACATGTAGGAGCAAAGCCATTATTAGCAGATACTGCTGTATGACCCTTTGCAGGAGTTGTTGTCATTGTGTAGCTCATATCACAGCCAACACACTTGTAAGTGTCATAACCAGGAGTTGTGCATGTAGCAGGTGTTCTTGATGTAACGATGAACTGATGTCCTGTTGCAGGAGTTGTTGTTACTGTATAAGTAACGTCGCAGTTTGCACACTTATAAGTATCATAACCCTGAGTTGTGCAAGTTGCAGCTGTCTTTGATGTTACGATGAACTGATGTCCCTTTGCAGGAGTTGTTACTACTGTGTACTGAGCTGTGCAGCCCTTATCCTTACAAGCATAAGTTGCTGTGCCTTCCTTAGTACAAGTAGCAGCTGAAGATGAAACCATTTCATAGTTGTGAGTACCTGTTGCAGGAATTGTTACAGCGTATGAATCGCCGCAAGACTTACATACGAATACTCTTTCGCCCGGCTCATAGCAAGTAGCCTCTACATACTGAGCCTGGTCCTCAACATACTGATGACCCTTTGCAGGAGTTGTAACTACTGAATACTCTGATGTACAGCCTTCGTTCTGGCAAGCATATGTTACTGTGCCCTCTTCTGTACAAGTTGCAGCAGTTGTAGATACAGCCTTATAGTTGTGGTTGCCTGTTGCAGGAACTACCTCGTGATAGCTTGCGTCACACTTGTTGCCGTTATGGTCTGTGTTAGCACAAACATATGCGTTGTAGCCGTCTTCGCAACAAGTAGGAGCCTTTGAGTGCTCGCTGTCTAATACGAACTGATGACCTGTTGCAGGGATAGTCTCTGTATAAGTATGAGAATGGTCGTTAAGACAGATATACTTTCTTACGCCGTCTGTTGTACATGTTGGCTCTACACAGCTACCGTCATCAAGAAGTGACCAACTGTGACCGAATGCTGTGTTCATACAGTTAACACGGATTTCGTGATTTTCTGCATCTTCAGGACAAGTAACTACTGTGCCGTCTGCGAGTGTACGCTCACGAACACAAGTACCAATCCAATAAGCATCCTGCTCGCAGGTTGCCTCTGTGAATACCCAATCATAATCGTGACCTGATGAAACTACGTCAGTCTCAGGGTCAAAATCATAACCGTCAACATAATATGATGGAACTTTATCATCAGGAGCATTTACGTTTTCAGTAAATGTTACTGTGTAATCTCTTGAATCGTCCTCAGCACCGCAAACAAGACCTGTGTTTTTGTCAACGTTTGAGCAGTTCTTACCGTGGAGACAATTGTACTGTGACTCGTCGTCAAAGTTATGGCCTGTTGCATCCTCAAATGACTCAACAATGTAACCGCACTCAACGCAGGTGTAGATGATTTCGCCCTGCTCGGTACATGTTGGCCAGCTGATTCTTTCAGCTGAGAAGGTGTGTGGAATTTCAGGAATTGGACGAGTAATCTCGTTACCGCATCTTGTACATGTTGCTGTCTCAACACCCTTTGCTGTACATGTAGCAGGTGTTGTTACAACGTAATCGTCCTCGCCGTCGCCGTCAACGTCATAGTTGTGGCCAAGTGCAGGAACAATGTTGTCTGTTCTTGTATGACTTGCGTCATTCTGGCAAGTATAAGTAGTGTAGCCTTCAGCTGTGCAGGTTGGGTCGGTTACAACACCGTTGTCCCAATCGTGACCGAGTGCAGGAAGAACCTCTTCATAAGTCTCGCCGCAACGCTGACAAGTGTAAAGCTTTGAACCAACTTCTTCACAAGTAGCTGCTTCTGTTACAACGCCCTGGTCCCAATCGTGGCCGAGTGCGTCAACGAAGTCTGTCTTATAAGTATGTGAATTATCGTTCTGGCAAACCCACAATGTGTAGCCCTGTGCTTCACAAGTAGGAGCAACAACTGTTGCCTTGTAATCGTGACCGATTGCAGGAGTAATGATTCTTACAGTTGCACCGCATCTCAAGCAAGGAGCCTCATCATAACCGTCAGCCTCACAAGTAGGCTCTTTAACAGTAACTCTGTTCTGCTCGTCAATATCGTGACCAAGCTTGCTTGTTTCGTTGCCTATCATAACAACACCGCAACGGTCGCAAGTGAATGTTGTATAACCGCCCTTTGTACAAGTTGGGTCTGTTACAACGCCGTTGTCCCAAGAATGGCCAAGAGGTCTGATAGTCTGTGACTGCTCTGCATCACATCTTGAGCAGAACTTCTTCTCAACGCCTTCTTCAGTACATGTTGCAGGTGTTACAACTGTCCAGTCAGCATCCCAATCGTGACCGAGTGCAGGAGTTACGTCATCATAAGTATCCCCGCATCTCTGGCAAGTGTATCTAACTACGCCTTCCTCGTCACAGGTTGCAACTGAAAGTACTTCTTCTTTATAATCGTGACCAAGTACGTCGAGTGTAACACGAACCTGTCTCTCACCGCATCTCTGGCAAGTACCAACTGCGATACCTTCTTTTGTACAGGTTGGAGCTTCTTCAACTACCTGGTCAGCACCAAGGTCGTGACCGAGTGCAGGATACTCATCCTGGTTGAAACGATGCTCGCTTCCGCAAGCTGAACAAATCTCAACGTCATAACCGTCTGCTGTACAAGTAGCATCTACGTGTGAAACGTCACCGTATGTATGAGCAAGCTTTTCGATAGCTCTTGTTTCAACGTGAGTTTTGTCGTTAGCACAAACTCTTGTCTCAACACCGGCCTCAGCACAAGTAGCTGTCTTTGTTACAGTCCACTCAGACCAATCGTGGCCTGTTGCAGGAACTTTGTCCTCTACCTTTGTTGCACCGCAAACTTTACAAGTGTAAGTTGTGTAACCCTCATCTGTGCAGGTTGGAGCAGTTACCTTACCCTCGTCCCAAGTGTGACCTGTTGCTGGGAGGTCTTCTCTGTCTTCAGTAGGAGTGCTTGAGCTACCTTCTGTTGTACAGTATCTAACCTTATAACCCGGCATTGTGCAGGTTGGCTCTACTACAACTGTCCAATCGCCCCAAGTATGGTCGAGCTTTTCAATTGGCTGTGTAGCAGTACAAGCTGTTGTTGTATAAGTTGGTGAAAAGTTACCGGCACTTCCTGTTGGTGCATACTCATAGCTGAAGTTGCTGCAAGTCATTACACCTTCGCTGGTGCAGGTAGGTTCTGTGGTGGTTTCATAATGGTGTCCTGTTGCAGGAATCTTTGTGTACATTGCATCACTGGGATCTGATGGGATGATTGCACCGCAAAGGATACAGAAACCATGGTCGTCGCCGGCATGAAGTTCCCAACCATCTTTTGTACAAGAAGCAGGAAGCTTAGCGTTTACAAAAGCAGGAACCTCGTCGCCATTACCGTTTGCATTTGGTTCTTTATCAGGATTGTTAGCTTTAACGCTGGCAGGTAAAGAAGCCCAAATGTCAGCTGTTATCATATGGTCACATTCGTCAGCTGCGAAAACCTGCATAGGCAGCATGGTAGCAACCATCAATACTGATAACAGAACTGAGAGAATCTTTTTCATTTCCGTACTTTCCTCCTTTTTTTACTTACCGGTTTTCGTTGAAAAAAACCGACAAAATCTGTAAAATATGGAAACTTTTACGTAGTACATTCTAACCTGTTTCAGGTTGATTGTCAAGAGGAAAATTCAAAGTATTTATACTTTAATTGAAAAAAATTTAGAAAGGAGGCGATTTTTTGTATCCACGAATAAGGGCACTTCGAGAAGACCTGGACATCAACCAGACGAAAATGGCGAAAATGCTTGGTATGTCCCAAACAGGATATTCAAAATACGAAACAGGCGAAAACGATATTCCTACGGTAGTTCTCATTAAACTGTCATCAATTCACAATGTTAGTATTGACTATATTCTCGGTCAAACAGACGTTAAAGAAAGATATCAAAGCAGTGAAGAATAGTTGATATTACCTACGGGATATCATTTTTTTGTTGCACAAAATTAATAATTCGCCAAAAGAAAAAATCCCCTGCACGCAGTTCAAAATTACTGCTCAGGGGATTTTGTATTAATTAATTACTATTTATATATGCGATTATTCGTCGGGAAGCTGGTCAACACCGCCGATAGCGTCTTTCAGCCCTAAATCTTCCTTAATCATAGTAGTGGAAACGCCGGGAGTTCTGTCAAGGAACACAAGCTCGCAGTAGTCTTTAAGATAATCGAACTTGTCGCTGCCTTTCCAGTCACCGCCCATAACTACGGTGTCAATGTGATATTCCTTAACGTCATTGATTTTCTGCTCCCAATTTTCCTCAGGAATTACAAGGTCAACATACCTGATAGCCTCAAGCATTTTCTTCCTTGTTTCATAGGTGTGGTACGCCTTTTTGCCCTTGCTCTCGTTAAATTCATCAGTAGAAAGTGCCACAACAAGGTAGTCGCCCAGTGCCTTGGCACGCTGAAGAAGACGTATATGACCGTAGTGAAGAAGGTCAAAAGTCCCGTAGGTTAATATTCTTTTCATAGTGACGCAGTCCTTTAATAGTCCTTTCACATTATATACTACGTATAATTATAACTGCTATTAATTACATTGTCAAGAAATCTTTGGAGATAATAAACTTCTTGACTACATAAAAGTGATATGTTATCATACGTATTATAAATATGTATAAATTAGTATATTATAGTAAAGGAGAAACGAATGAGCAAGGATATTAATATTTTGTATCTTTCCGACAACAATTATGCCGCATATGCAGGAATTTCGATTACCTCGCTTTTTGAAAACAACAAGCATTTTGACAGCATAACAGTCTATGTAATCGACGACAGTATCAGCGACGAAAACAAGGAAAAATACTTAAAAACAGCGGAAAAATACGGAAGAAAAATCGTATTTCTCGATATGTCATCCAGCATCAAGCGACTTGAAGAAATGGGAGCTGCAAAATACAGAAACTCCTATACAACCTATCTTAAGCTGTTCACCTTCGGTATTCTTCCTGAGGGCGTAGACAGAATTTTCTTTATTGACAGCGACGCACTTGTTGTAGACAAGCTTGACGAAATACTCGATTTTGATATGAAAGGTATGCCCATTGCCGCTGTAAGAGACGCATTATGCACAGAGTACAAGGTATCTCTCGGTATTCCGGCAGAGGACCCGTGGTTTAATATGGGTGTAATGCTTGTTGACGTTAATAAGTGGAGAGAATTCGACTGTGAAAACAGAGTTATTGCACAGATGAAAAAACGTTCATCCTATGTTGCAGTTGACCAAGATTTGCTTAACCTCAGTATTCACGGACAGATTGAAACACTTCATCCTAAATTCAACGCAACTCCTCACCACTATGTATATAACCACGAGCAGTTTATGAAATGTTTCCCGCAAACCTGTTTCTACGGCAAAAAGGAAATTGAGGAATCAAGGCAGAAACCGGTTATTCACCACTTTGAGCGTTTTATCGGCGAATCTCCTTGGCATAAGGGAACTACTCATCCGTACACTAAAGAATTTGACTACTATATGTCAATTTCAGAATGGAAAGATTATGTTAAACAGCCTGCAAATCTCAATACAACAATGAAGATTGAAAAAGCACTTTACAAATCTCTGCCGAAAAGTGTATTTCTTCCTATTTGGGCTTATTTCTATAAGAGATATTTCAAAAAGACAAGTGAACAGCTTGCCTCCGGCGAGATGAAAAACATCACTGTTTAAGGAAGGTATTTTCAAAAATGAGTAAAGATTCTCATATAGATTACAAAAAAGATACGCTGCTTAACACAATAGGCAACTTTGCGTATCTCGGTGCTCTTTGGCTGATGAGCGTATTGGTAGTTCGTCTTTCCGGATTTGAGGATGCGGGCTACCTTTCTCTTGCAATGACATCTGCCAATATATACATATCCTTGGCGTCATATACCGTCAGACTTTATTATGCCGCAGACCTTGACTACAAGTTTTCGGATAATCAGTATATTATGATGCGTGTAATGACTACGGCGTCATCATTCGTTTTGTGTGTTGTCTGCTCGCTTATTGCCGGCTACACATCTAAAAAGCTGATTGTTATTGTTCTGTTTTATATCTATAAGTGCGGCGAGATGATGTCGGATATCCTCTTTGGTCTCCTCCAGAGAAAAGGTAAGCTTTACCTCAGCGGATATACAATGACATTCAAATCAGTAGTCAGCCTTATTGCATTTTGTGCAGTTTTGTGGATTTCCAAAAATCTTGTACTTGCACTTGCTATTATGGCAGTTATTGCAATATTGATTTTTATGTTCATCGACTATCCTATTGCAAAAAAATATGCCGACGAGAAAATCGCACTCAGAAAGAGCGATGTAAAGCCTGCACTTAATCTTTGCAAAATCTGTTTCTCTCTTTTTGTTGTGGGACTTTGCTTTAACATTATCCCTTCTCTCCCACGTCTTGTATTTGAAAAAATGTACTCTACTGAGGAATTAGGCTATTATTCTTCAATTTCCACAATAACGGTTCTGATTTCCACCGCCGTTAACTGCGTACTTGTTCCTCTTGTGCCGAAGTTTACTACATATTACCTTGAACGTAAAAAGAAAAATATGGCGATTCTCACTTTCGGCTGTATCGGAATAATACTTCTTATCGGCGTTATCTGCGTAATTATGTCACTGATTTTAGGCAAATGGTTGCTGACTCTTCTTTTCGGCGAAGAAATTGCACCGTATGTTTATATATTCAAGTGGGTTATTGTTGCAACAATTCTTCAGTCAATAATCATTTGCTTCAACGATTTCTTCGTTGCTGTAGACAAGCAGAATATACTTATGACCGGTGCAATATTGGGACTTGTACTTTGTACGGCTCTTGCATTCCCTCTTTGCAAGGAATATTATATGTACGGCGTTACAAACGCACTTATTATTTCTCAGGGAATTGAAATTATATTCTTCCTGTTCTTCATCGTTAAGATAATCAGGAATATGGATAAACTGCTGAAAAACGAATAGCGGACTTTTTCTGCTGTGAATAAAAAATACTTATTTTATGACTGCGGTATAACACACAACGCAGTCGGAAAGGTATGACATCTATGCTTCAGGAAATTTATTATAAGCTGTCTGCGTTACTTTACAAACGCAAGCTTAATACCGGAAAATCACCTCAAATCAGATTAGGTGCCACAGTAATCAACGGAAAATACATCACCTTCGGCGACAACGTAATTATGGGTAAAGATTTAGTTATGGCTGTTTACCCTGAGCATTGCGGTAAGGTTAATCCCGTTAAAACGAAAAAAGACGGCGGAATTAAGGTAGGCGACCATGTTTCCGGCAACAGAAGAATTACTATTTACTGTGCCGACAGCGTTAAAATAGGAAATGACGTTTTGCTTGGCAGTGACATTCTTATTACGGACAACAATCACGGAATGAACCCTGAGGCAGGAGAATATATCGACCAGCCTCTCACAACAGCTCCAACCGAAATCGGCGACGGATGCTGGATTGGCGAGCAGGTCTGCATACTTGCAGGAAGTAAAATCGGCGAAAAATGTGTTATTGCCGCCGGTTCTGTGGTTACGGGAGAAATTCCGCCGTACAGTATTGCGGCAGGTGCTCCCGCAAAGGTTATAAAACGTTGGAACAGTGAGAAAAAAGCTTGGGAAAAGTGTTAGGAGAAAATTAATGTTAAAAAAGATTTGGACAAAGCTTGACAGAATACCTAAAAGAGGCGTTGGTTTCTTAGAATGGCTGATGTTTGCGGCAATTGCCGTAGCAAGCTACGTATTTTTCTGTCATCAGGATATACTTATTACCGCAGGTCATGCGGCGGAATATTTACACGGTCACATTACAAATTTCTATTCCGCCTGTAAGGCAACCGACGGAACATACGGTGCAAACTACCTGCCTACAACATTTTTAATATTTGCTGTTTGGAACATACCTATGAAGCTGTTGGGACTTCTGCCTGAGTATGTCGGCGACTGGTCTGTGCCCTTTACCATGTGGAATAAGCTTCTTCCCACTATTGCATTTATGCTCAGCGGATATGTAATGTACCGCCTTGTTACCGACAGACTTAAGTTTGACAAGTCAAAGGGAATGCTGACTGTTTTCTTGTTCTTCACAACGCCTATGGCATTTTTCAGTCAGTTCTTCTTCTGTCAGTATGACATATTCACCGTATTCTTTATGCTTCTCGGTATGTACTTTTTCTTTAAAGAAAAGCCGAAAAAGAAAGACTATCTTTTATTCGCATTATCTTTTGGTATTGCTACAACCTTTAAGTATTTTGCACTTTTAATTTTTGTTATACTTCTTCTTTTAAGAGTTAAAAACGTGTGGAAGGTTATTTGTGCGGCAATTCCTGCTGCACTTCCCCTTGCTGTTGAAGTGCTTTTCTATCTCA
>JAQXUH010000091.1 GCA_029219885.1 Eubacteriales bacterium
CCTCATTAACGGAGAAGTTCTTGAATACACGAAACGAAAGAAAAAACAAATTATTGAACAGTTTAGTATAAATCAAAGGAGTATTATCAACAGCTTTAATAGTAGCGGTGTTCCTGAAACAGAGGAAGAATACTTTAAGCATTACAGCAGCTTTGACAATATGCCCTTTGCATTTACGGATATTGAAATGGTATTTAACGAAGAAAAGCATGCGATTGACTGGATTTTCAGATACGGTAATGCCGCTTTGTCAAAGCTGGAAAAGCTACCGCTCGATGAGCTTATAGGTAATTCCTTTGGCAGTCTGTTCAGCAATATGGATTCAAAATGGCTTAAAAACTACGAGCGCACAGCGCTATACAACGAAACCATTGAGATGATTGATTTCAGCCCTGAAATTGATACATATCTAAAGATAATCTGCTTTCCGACCTTTAAGGGTCATTGCGGTTGCATTTTGTTTAATATTGATGAAATAGAGTTTTCCCAAAACAGCAGTGAAGCACAGCAGGCTTTAAACCTGTATTTAGGAAATATAAAAAATGATTATTAATGAATGAATTGGATTGTATGCTTATGAAGAAATTAAGACTTTTAAAGGGCGTTCTTAAACGCACAAACGCAAATCAAATAATAATAGCCTTTGTGATTTTCTTTTTTATTGATGCGTTGCTTATTTGGCTTATTGAGCCTTCAATAAAAACCTATGGCGATTCATTGTGGTATTGCTTTTCGGTTTTCACAACAATAGGCTTCGGCGATTTGATTGCAACAACCGTTATAGGCAGAATTTTGACAGCGTTACTGTCGATATTAACAATATTTGTTGTTGCTCTTGTTACGGGCGTAATTGTAGCATTTTATAACGATGTTGTTTCAATGCAATATAAAGCAACAAAGGCGGAGGCATTGGATAAATTGGAAAATCTTGATAAGCTTTCGGCTGATGAGTTAAAGGCGTTATCGAAACAAATAAAAACAATTTTGTAAAGAGAAAAAAGTATGAATAAGAAGGTTAAAATTTTAAATGAAATAAAGCTTATAGCCTTTGTTGCAATTATAGGTACGGTTGCAGGTGTTGTGTTTTGGCTGTTTTTATGGATGACAAATACTCTTACCGAATTAATATGGCAAAAAATACCCGGCGTGACAGGTAATATACCGTATTATGCTTTAATCGTTTGCACCCTCGGAGGACTTATTATAGGCATTTTGAGAAAGCTTTTGGGTGATTATCCGCAGGGTATGACTGAGGTAATCGGCACTGTTAAAAAGACAGGCACATATCCGTATAAAAAGATTTTATCAATTATCGTTCTTGCTGTTTTGCCGTTGATTATAGGAAGCAGCGTCGGCCCCGAGGCAGGAATGATAGGCATTATTGTTGCCCTGTGCTGTTGGGCGGGAGATAATATAAGATTTGCAAAAAAGAGCACAATCAACTATTCAAAGGTGGGTAGTGCAGTAACCTTATCCGTACTGTTTCATTCACCATTATTCGGCATATTTCACGCTGAGGAAAACGAGGAAGAAGATGACGATACATCTTTAACAAAGACCTCAAAGTTTATGATTTATGCCATTTCAACCGCATCCGGAATAGGCGTTTATTCGTTGCTTTCTAATTCGATTTGTGAGGTGTCCGAGGGCTTCCCGTCCTTTGAAGCAGCATTGCCAACAGGATATGACTATCTTGCAATGTTTTTATACATAGCATGCGGAATTGCTTTAGGCTTTTTCTTTATGAAATCCGAATTGATTTTTGAAAGAATAGCAGAAAAAATACCGCCGATTGTAGGCGAGTTGATAGCCGGAATAGTGTTGGGTGCAGTAGCTTGCTTCTTACCCGTAATCCAATTTTCCGGAGAAACACAAATGGGAGTTCTGATAAGCGATTACGCCAAATATGCTCCGAGTGCAATGATTGGAATTGCTTTGTTAAAAATTCTCATAACAAATATGTGCATTCAATTGGGCTTAAAGGGAGGGCATATATTTCCGTTAATGTTTTCGGCGGTATGCTTGGGATACGGCATTTCATTAATGATTTTTCCTGGTTCTTCGGCTCACGCGGTTTTTGCTGCTGCAATTGTAACTGCGGCAACACTCGGGGTATCTATGAAAAAGCCCATTGCTGTTACAATGCTTTTGTTTTTGTGTTTCCCGATAAGAATGTTCTTTTGGATATTCCTAAGCGCTGCGGTGTCAACCTTTATAAGTAAAAAAACTAGTGATTAAAAACGATATTTGTGCAGGCGAGAGCCTGCACTTTTTGTTTGCTTTTTTGCAAAATGTCGTTTCATCCCTGTTAAATGTCGTTTCACGCCAAGTCTATTGACTTTTAAATATATACAGATATAAAATATAGATTAACAATAAAGGTTACTCTCTGTTTGAGAAAGCATAAACTAAGAGAGATAACTGAAAACAGTATGTACAAAATGCCGTATGGCAACCGTTGTCTAAAAACATATAAGGAGTGGTTCGTTTGAAAAAATTTTCTCGAAGAGTGTTATCAATAATATTGGCAATGGCGTTGATTTCATCAACTATGACTGTTGCTATCGTAAGTAACGGTGCCGAAACCGAGGCAAGCACAGGACCTGCAACTGTTTCCGAAACTTCGGATGCAGGAAAGGCGTATTCATTGGATGAAATCTATACAGATTACCTTTATCCTCACACCGATGAAACGAGTGAGGTTCCGTGTGATGAAGAAGATTTAATAGAAGAAAAGCCTTATAACGCTTGCTCCGACGAGGTTTATGCCGACTTTAAGTTTAGCAGCGTATCCAAGAACGAACTCAATTCATCGAATACAACTATGTCTATGACTGATAAGGCTCAGTATTTGTTAGATTCCGATGAATCTATGGTCAATCCGCTTTCGGGATTTTCTTTTGTTAGACCGGAGGAGCTTCTTGTAGGTCAGATTAACAGAGAAGACCAGCATGTTGGCGATATAATCGCCTTTGATAATGTTAAAGACCCTATAAGCGAATTGACAAATAACATTGATAACCTCTCAAAAGCAGGAGATTCCATTGAGCTCTCCGAAAGCAAGGACGGTCAAACTCACAATGCAATAGGAATAGATTATAACGGTGATGATACAGATGAGCTTGCTTATTTTTCACTGTATTCGGACGGCGACGGATATGCCTCTGTAAGAACCTACATAAGATCCGAGTCAAGCACTCTGTCTTGGTCTCTTGCTTATGAGGAAGAAATTCAAATTTCTTCCGATAATGAGATTCTTGATATCGAAGCGCATCAATCAAAGGGATATACCGCTATGACTGCAGGTGATTTTGATGCAGACGGTATGGAGGAGCTTGCCTGTTATTTCCCTTGTGCAAATAACGGTTACGGTCAACCGTTTATCGGTATTATTGATATTTCCGATGATGGAAGCTTCAATCTTGATGATATGAAAAAGATTTATGTTAGCAATATAAGAAGCGACCTTGACGATTTACAGCCGGGTAATGATCATTACGAAAACTGGTATATGCCTATCGTTGCCCTTTCCACAACTTCTATTAGAGCAAACGGCGCAACCGATAACAAAAAGTCATACGACGATCTTGTTATCAACATAAGCATTCCTCATGCATATTACGACAATGATGTAAATATGAATTCCTGCTTGGCAATTTATTCTTATAACGGAAGCGGATATAGCTCCATATTCAGCAGCGACCTCAAATACGGCAACGAAAGAATGACGAGCATAAATTCAGTTGATGCAGACCTCAACGGAGACGGCTACAACGAGCTTGTTGTTGCAGGCTTGTATGCCTATGGCTTATCCGGTAACAACGATGAGGGAACAAAAAGCAGTAGCTACAATTTTGTTCAGCTTATTTTCTGGGATGGAAATAAATACGACTTCGTGTGGAGTAACCCCCAAAAAATTAAAGCATCGGGCCAGGTTAAGCTTGATTGGTGGGCACAGGAGCCTATTGCAATAACAGCGGGAAGATATAATCCAAATACTCCCGTAACAATGGATTACCTCTGCGTTCAGGGCGTAGTAGTAAGCTGTCAGGGTACAAAGGTGTACGGCACACAGAAAATGGAGCCGGAGGAAGGCGACACAAAATATGTAATTGACACCTTACCTTACAAGGATAAGCAACTTTATGAAGAGGCGTCATTTAGAACAGAGTATGAAACTGATATTGCCAAGCTGTGCGATGCTAAGAACAATGCGTATATAAGTACGGCTGATTCGGGAATGTTCTATGTAGCCGGCGGTACGGAAACTATCGTACTTCTCACAGGTGATGAGAAGGCAGCCAACAATGACGATTTGAGCTACGACATAATTCTTCTTTCCTGCGACAGTGCAGGAAATTGGACCACCAAGGCTTATGACGATTACATTCACTTGAAGAATGAGGACGACAAGGGCACATATATGTCGGTATGCTTTGTTGACTGCGACGACGATAGAATGTACTATAGGTATAAAGGAAGAGAATTGGGATATTCAAGCCCAACCTTATATTCTGTTGTTCAGGTGCCGCCGTATTACAAAGAAAATAACGATGCCTCTGTTTCGTTTACGGTAACACACGGAAGAGAAAGTGCAACTCACGGTGATTGGGGTGTCGGCGGAGGCATTAGCATTTCCAAGGGTAGAGATAAATTTGAATTTGAAGCCATAGGAAAATATGTTGGAAGTCGTACTGACTCAAAATCTTATGAAACTTCTACAACTCTTACATTAAAAACCGATCAGGATTATGCTGTTTCGATGGTAATTCCTATTGTAATATGTACTTATGATGTATTTTATCCAAGCGCTAATAACGGACAGGGAGAGTGGCAGGAGGAAAAAATATCCAACTATTTAAAGCCGTCCTTTGCCGCTCTGCCTATTGATGAATATAATCGACTTGCTGACGAATTAGAGGGCGACCAGAGGAATGCAGCTCCGGTTATTGAGGATCTTCCGGATTCTTCTGCCGGTAACCCCTATGGATATAATCATACTTTAGATGATTTGAAATCGGATATGTCGGTTAAAGATAGCGATCGTGATAATATTCTTGAGCCCTCAGGTGCTCTTGTAGGTACCGATGTGGAATCTAAAGGCAATGAGATAAGTATTAGTGAGGGTACAGAGGAAGAACACGGATTTGAACTTTCGCTTAGTGTAAAATTTGATATTTCTTCGCTTGTTCCGTTCTATCTTCCGCCTTTCGTTGCTGAAGCTAACGGCGGTGCAACATGGATTTCTTCGAATAACAACGGTATATCGTTCTCCGCCGAATACGGTGCACTCGAGGAATTTAACACAGCGACAATTGATGTTGAATCGAGTAAAAGATACATAAATTATATAGGAGCTGACGGAAAGCCAAAGGAAAGCAGTATCACTCATTATCAGCCTACTGACTATGCATATTCGGCAAATCCGATAGCATACCCAAGCGACAGTCTGACAAAAAAGCTCAGCTCAAGCAGCAGCGGCGACCGTCAAAATGATGTTTATCTTCTCAGCTTCTATACCGATTCATTCGGCGGAAAGCCACCTGCTTTACCTGAATATTTCGGAGTTCAAAGCGTAAAGGAAAACGATGACGGAACATTTTCAATAAATCTGGCTTGGAAAAACAAATTGAATAAAACAAGAGCCGATGACGATAATGATCGTACTCCGGATGCTTTCAACCTATATGTAAAGAGCTTAAATGCAAATGTTGTAACACTCGTAAACAAGGAGGGTCCTATTTTCATTGATAAGGAAAACTCCATAATGACCTACAAGATAGACGGTATTCAAAACTCGTCAAAGGATTATGTGTTCTATATTGCCGCCGCTAATGTAAAATCCACAAACGGCGACAGCGGCAATACCGTAACCAATGTTTTCGAAAGCATTCTCAGTAAGCCGGTAACAGTCAATTTAGACAATTTTCAGGACACTGACGGCATAGTAATTACAAAGCAGCCTGTAAATTTCTATGCAAAAAATGTGGGCGATGAAGCAACCTTCTCTATTGATGCTTTTGACAGTAAGGGCGAGGTTGAAAGCCTGTATTACTATTGGCAAACCTATAATTCAAAAGAAGATAAGTGGGAAGATGCAACGGGTGATAAATCGTTTGATCCGAAAACCTATGTGTTTAATACTACTGAAAAAAGCTTTGGATTGCCTATAAGATGCCTTGTAACAAAGAATAAAACTGCTGCAGAAAACTATACTGCTACATCAAATGTTGTTACAGTTGTGAATAAGCATACTCATAATTACAGTGATAACGGCTTTTGCACATTGTGTGGTCAGTATCAGCCTGCCGTTCTTAACGGCGATACCTATGAAATAAGCAACGCAGGTATGATGTATTGGTTTGCTTCTCTTGTAAATAACGACAGTGCTTACGCTGATTTTGATGCACAAAACACAGACGCAAAGGGTGTGCTTGTAAAGGATATTGACCTTGAAGGCCGTGAATGGAAGCCTATCATGAATTTCAGCGGTAGCTTTGACGGACTGGGACATTCAATATCAAGGTTTAAGATTACCTCTACAACCAACAACTGCGGTTTGTTTGGAACGGCTTCGGGCGTTATAACCGATTTCACTCTGAACGGATACATAAGGCTTTCGGCAGACGGAGATAAGATTGGCGGTGTTGTAGGCTATGCCGACGGTGCAACTGTTAAAAATGTTACATCAAATGTTAATATTTTCAACACAGTAAGAGTAGTTAAGCATATCGGTGGTGTAATCGGATGCGTTGATAATAACGAAACCGTTGTTGAAAAATGCGTTTATACCGGAACATTGAATGTTAAAGATTCTTACGATTGTATCGGCGGTATTGTAGGATATTCAAATGCAGGCGTGAGAATTAAGGACTGTGCAAACCGAGGCTCTGTAAGTGCTTCAAAGGACGGTGCTTATGTAGGCGGTATTCTGGGATATGTAAACAATACAAATCCAACTGTAAAGGATTGCTACAATTACGGTAATGTAAGCAACGGCGACAGCTCAAAATACTGCGGAGCAATTATCGGTTGGGCAAGAAATTATACAACAGTAAATATTGATAATAACTACTATCTTGATTCTTCCTCAAACCTTGCGTTTGGCAGCGAAGGAATGTCCGATGCAACAGCAACTGCTAAAACCTTTGATGAATTCAAGTCGGGCGAAGTAGCTTATCTCCTTAACCACAAGGTTACAGACGGCACACAGGTATGGTATCAAAATATTGATAACGGCAAAACACCTGACGATTATCCTAAATTTACAGGCGGAACGGTTTATTACCTTGAATACAGAAACGGCTATTCAAACTTTTATTCCGAAAAGCCTGAATTTGATGTGGACGAGGACGTTAATTTCATAATTAAAACATACGACGATCTTGTAAAGCTTTCAAATCTTGTAAGAAGCGATTATGATTTGTATGGCAAAGCTAATTATATCCTTGTCAACAATATTAAAGCTCCGGATGATTCCGAATGGACACAGGGCATAGGCTCCGCAGCAGACAACAAGCCGTTTAATGGAACATTTAACGGAAACGGCTACTGCATTATCGGTCTTAATGTCAATTCCTCTGAATACGGCGGACTTTTTGAAATAATCGGTGAGAATGGCTGTGTTAAGGATTTATTCGTATTTGATTGCGATTTTTATTCTTCATCAAAGATAGCAGGCGGAATTGCCTCTGTGAACAACGGTACAATTGACCACTGCATAAGCGGTGTAAATTTCACTTCCGGAACTATTTATTTTAAAGACAGAGAAATTAAAGCCTCTGCCCTGAATTCAAGCATTAAGGGCGATATAGCCGGCGGTATTGCAGGAAAAAGCTCAGGCTTAATTAAAGGCTGCCGCAATGCATCAATTGTTTCGGGAAAGCAATGCTCGGCAGGTATTACAGGCGAAAATACGGGCAGGATTTACGGCTGTGCCAACAATGCTAAAATCGGCTCCTCAAGCAGTATTGCTTCGGGCGGACTTGTCGGAAAAAATAACGGAGTAATTGAAAGCTCTTATAATTCCGGTTCAATAAACGGTAACAACGCCAAAACAAAAGGCTCTATTGCCGGAATAAACGGATATGATGGGGCTGTTCCAACTGTTAAAAATGTATTTTTCAAGACGGTAAACGATGTTAATGCCGTAGGAACAGATTCAACGCAAACACCTGACAGTACAAATGTAGGCTTTTCGGAGTCTTCTGATTTTCAGGGAGTTGGCTTCGTTAACAGTCTTAATGCTGTCAGCGATGAGTCGGTTGTTTGGGTGTATAATTCTCACATTAACAAGGGTTACCCTACAATAGAGGGTAAATTCCTTAAAATCAATATTAAATCTGCCGGAAATAACATAACTGTTAAGGGCAGAATGCATAAGGATTTAAACATCAATTATGATGTCTGCGACGAAAATGATGAGGAATATACAGTATTGTCGTCTGCAGTTGGTAAGAATAAAATTCTCAAAGCATATTCCGTAAGCTTAACCGATAATAACGGCAATTATATTCCTGCTGAGCTTTGGACCAAGGAGGGCTTTGAAATATCTGTTCCTGTTGACAGTGAAAACGTAAAGCTTGCGGCAATAGACAATGACGGTAATGTTACTTACTACAAGCCTAACTCTGTTAAAAACGGAATAGCAGTATTTACTGTTTCGTATCCTACATCATTTGCTATTGTTAATACTGCTGCGATTAATGCAAATACAAGTGATAAATCACCTCAAACAGGCGCAACTGAATATATGGCAATAATGCCTGTGCTTTTTGCATCGATTGCATCAATTTATATCATAAAAAGAAGGAAAAGATTTGAGTAACACAAAAGAAAAACCAAAGAAAAAATTTTTAATCTCCATAATTGTAATTCTTCTTATTGCGGCATTAACTGTTGGCGGAGTTATTGTGTATAACTGCTTTTTTGCCGAAGACCCCACACCGCCAAAAGGCGTTGTGGGCGTTGTATCGGATGGTTGGGATACCGGGCTTGAGAACGAGCCGACCTCTGAGGGTAGGGGTATACAAATTCCAGGATATGGTACTGCCGTTATGAACGCAGGAGATACAAGTCTGGTTTTGAGTATAGGTAATCCAAAGACCAATAGCTGCGGCTTTTATGCAACCTTAAAGCTTGAGGACGGAACCGAGCTTTATAAATCCGAGCTGCTGGAACCGGGCTACGGACTGACAGAGATTCCGCTGTCGCAAACCCTTAAGGCAGGAGAATATACCGCGGTGGTTTATTACCAATGTGTAACTCTTGACGAGGAGCATACTCCGCTGAATTCCGCTGAATCGGAATTCACACTTATTGTTAAGTAAGGTCGTACATACGGCTTTCTTATAAAAATATTTTTTGAAAGGATGTTTTTTATGAAAACAAAAAAAATTATTGCAGTGCTGATTTCAGCCGTACTTGCTATAGCACCTGCTATGTCGGTATCTGCAGCAACACTTACTGATGGGACTGTTGACAACTCAACAGCAGTAAAGGCAAACATTGAGGATCCGGGCTCTGTGTCTTATGTTATCACTATCCCTGAAACAGTTGACTTCGGAACACTCACTCAACCGGACAGCATAGATGCAGACCACTATGCAATATATCGCTTTGAAGTTGAAGCAACCGAGCTTAACTTAAAAAGTAATCAGGGCGTAACTGTTTATATGAAGGATGCTAATTCAACAGACAATCAGTTCTACCTTGAACAGCAGAATACGGAGACTCCGTTTAAGATTTCTTATGATGTTTATGATACAACAGTGACCGTTGACAACATAAATACATATGACCCTATAAATAAAACAGCTGAGCCGGGAACATACGGCTATCATCTCTGCACATTCTTATACGATGCACAGGGAAGAACACAGCCTGTTAATCTTGCGTTGAACCAAAATGCTCTTGTCGGTCAGACAATCTCTGATATCGCCGGTGATTACAGCGGTACTATCACATTCCATTGCTCACTTTTTGAGCGCAGCTAATCGGTCGGTTTTATCTGAAATGAAAAAGATAAGCAAGTGTTTATGCTTGATGTTTGTTTCTGTGTGTCTTCTCACTTTATTCACACCGCTGAATGCTTTTGCAATTCAGAATGATGACTCAATGAAAGTGATTGCACACATCGAGGCACCGGCAGAGAGCGGTAATGTTGTCAGCGTATCTTACACTAAAAGTGCTTACAGGTATAAGGCCTATTCATTCAAGGTTAAGGGCAGAGCCGTTAAAATAAGACTTGTCGAGGTCAACAATACAAACTCGACAATCACAATCCCGAGAACAGCCGCAAACGCTTCAATCGTAAGCTATGACGCTGACGGAAATGAAGTTTCTGCTCTTTCAAGGAATTGCGCATATGAGATATGGACGGTTAATATGTCTGTTAACCCCGGTGACTATTACGCTGTTTCCAGAGATAATGTATCATGGGAGTCTCTTGAAGCTGCAAAAAAATTCAGTGTTACTCTTTCAACAGACCGTAAAGATGTTAAATCTTTAACTCCCGCGTCTGAAACGGCGGCGGTCGGCGAGAAAGTAAATGTTGCCGTTGTAACGGGTGTTGATGTCCTTAAGGTTCAAATCCT
>JAQXUH010000092.1 GCA_029219885.1 Eubacteriales bacterium
TTACGGCGTGGGGTTCGATGCCCCCGCTGTAATTCAAGTGTGCAGTCGCTGTAATGTTTTTGTTTTTTATATTTTTGTTATTACGAGAAATTTAGCCACCGATTTTTTATCGGTGCGGTTTTGTCAATTTAGACCGACAAATACTGAGTATACTCCGTAGTGGTCGGAGATGTAGCCGTTTGTCAAATCGTCAAGTACCAGGTATTCCACCGACGAGGAATTAGAGAAAATAAAGTCGATAGGCGTCTGCTCGTCATTGAGATTTCCCCAATTGGTATAGGTGCTTTTCCTGTCGGGAGCGTAGCTTTTGTTGGTGTAATAAGACTCGGTGAGAGTTTCGGAAATCACGTTATACGGCACGCTGTCAACAGTATCGTTGAAGTCGCCTGTTAAAATCAAAAGAGCGTTTTCGTATTTCGCCAAAAGAGCGTCTGCCCTATCCATAACAACCTGAGCACCGAACTGCCTTGCGTCGTCGGAAGCGTTATCAAGGTGGGTGTTCATATGAATAACAGTACCGCCTGTTTTCTTATCCGTCAAAACTGCATAGGAGCAAATTCTGTAACAGCCGGCACCCTCATATTTGCTTTCGCTGTCAGGAGTTTCGGACAGCCAGAAGGTGTCCGTTTCCACCAAATCAAACCTATCCTTAAGCCAGAAAACTGCGTTCATTTCGTTTTTCTTTTCGCCGTCGTCGCCGCCACGCTTTACGCCGTAGCTTTCGTATTCAGGCATTAAGTCCGCAAGCTTTTCCATCCACTCGCTGTTCATTTCCTGGGTGCCGATAAGGTCAGGCTTAACGTCGCTCATATACTGAGCAAAACGTTTAACTCTCGCCGAAGAGGATGTACCTTTCAGGGCATTTCCCCAAGGAGCGGCACAGTTGAAAGTCACGGCGGAAACAGAATTTTCATCGGACCTTACGCCGTCAAAAGCGTAGCTCTCAACCTTTTTACAGCCGGAAAATGCAGTTACGATTACCGTTAAACAAAGAATCAGAGAAAATATTTTTTTCGCTTTCATATCATTCACCTTAAATAATTCTGTTTTTAAGAGGCTGTGCGTTTATGTAGTTAGTTATGTTTTCGTAAATATTTCTGTAAATTTTCTCAACAGTCAGGTTGGTAATTCCCGCAATATGAGGAGTTAAAATCAGCTTGTCCTTTATCCTTTCGTCAAGAAGAATGTTGTCAGCCGTTACAGGCTCAGGAGAAATTACGTCAAGACCTGCACCTGCAATTTCGCCCTCAAGAAGTGCGTTCAAGAGAGCCTCGTTATTTACCAAATCACCTCTTGAGGTGTTGATAAGATAGGCGTCATTTTTCATTTTGCGGAGAAATTCGCCGTCTACCATTTCTCTTGTATCGTCGGTTACTGCCACGTGGAGAGATACGAAATCTGCCTGCGAAAGAAGTGTGTCCATATCGCAGTAGGTCACGTTGTACTGACTTTCCAAAGCTTCATAGCGAGTACGGTTGGTGTAGATTACACGAGCACCCAGAGCGTTTGCAAATTTTGCGGTGCATTTTGCAATATCGCCAAAGCCTATCAGTCCGACAGTACATTGGCTAAGCTCTCTAATCACACCGAAAGCCGCCTTTTTCACTTCAATCTGCCGTCCGTCATAGACGCTTTGATGACCTGTTATGATAGATTTCAGGCAGGAAAGCATAAGAAGAATTGCGTCCTCGGCAACTGCCGTATCGTTTACGCCTTTGTTGTTGCAGAGAATTATTCCTTTTTCCTTGGCGTAGTCAAGGTCAACTCCCTGATAGCCGACGCCCTCGGACTGAATGAGCTTTAAATTCGGCAGGCCGTCAATGATTTTTTTATCGCAGATTCCCATAGCGTCAAGGAGGAGTATTTCCGTGTCCGCTCCCTCAGCGAGAAGTCTGTCAGCCTCGCCGAGCTTGAAAAATTTTACCGAATGGTCACGAAGTGACGGAATGTGGCTGTATGCACTTTCGGGAGATGTTACGTTAGAATAAAATGTAATGTTCATTTTTATCGCTCTTTTCTTTTTGCACCGCCGAAACGGCGTGCTGCTTTGATTATTATAGCATTATACACGCAGAGCTGTCAAAGAATATATGGTTTTTATCATATTATTCGGAAAAATTGCATTTTACACTTGCAAAATTACGCCGTTTGTGGTTTAATATTGAAGATAACTAATCGAGGTGTGGCTCAGCTTGGTAGAGCGCCACGTTCGGGACGTGGAAGCCGCAGGTTCAAATCCTGTCACCTCGACCACTTTTAAGGATAGGTATTTACCTGTCCTTTTTTTGTTTTTTATTGCTGTAAAAAAGGATTTGAACCGTCGCGGCAGGCTTCTCCAAATCTCCTTAAGAGATTTGGGAGAAACAGTCCGGTGGACTATTTCGTAGAAGGCTAGACTCTTTCAAAGTCAAAGTCACCTCGACCATAAAAAAAGCTCGCTTAGGCGTGCTTTTTTTAATGAAATTCGCCTAACGGCGAGTGAAATATCTTTGATATGAAATACGTTGAGGCGTATGAAATATTTGCTTAGCAAATGTTATTGGAGAATTTTATTTCATATTTTGTCGAAAGACAAAATATTTCATTTGCTTGCAAATTTCATCCTTGCCCTGCAAGGATTTCATTAGATTGTGATTTAACAGCACCTTCCCCTCAACGCACACCCCTGAAAAATACCCCTTATGTATCTAAATTTTCTATTCTTTTAAACTGATATTAGCTAAAACACAAACATTTTTATATAAACAAAAATCCGAGAAACAAACTATTGAAATGGTTGATTATAAGGAAGAATTAGAGAAAGCTTTGATAGATAACAAAGACAGCGTACAAGCCTACTATGATTCAGCTCAGAGCATCATAAAAGCCCTTGACAAAATGCTTGACGATGATAATTTAACATATGATGAAAAGATGCAGATTGTAAATAAGATGCAAGAAATACAAAAAATCATGTACGACAAGGACACCGAAAACAAAAAGTTTTTAAGAGACATTGTTGCCATTGCAGGTTTTGTTGTTGTTACTGTTGCTGGTGTTGCCGCTGCATTACTTGGTGGTGACAATGAACTTAAACTTCCAAACAATAAAGATGATTAATAAAAGCTCTGTGTGAGATTAGTGCCTTACACAGAGCTTTTTTCTATTACTTCAACCGTCACAAATTATTCCTTGCCCAATGGAAGAGGTACTGTTGGGCGATTCCGCCGATGCCGTCAAAGCAATGCGGCAGGCCGTCGGGATAAAACTCCATAACCTTTTTCATCCAGGTATCGATAGGGAAAGCGTCGTAAAAGCCGAAGCCGAAAAGCAGGGCACAATTTGCCACCTTAATGCCGACGCCGTGAATTTTGAGGAGCTCTTTTCGTGCGTCCTCAAGAGGAAGTGATTTGATTTTTTCAAGGTCGATTTCCCCTGACGCAACGCTTTTTGACAATCTTTCAAGATATTCTGCACGATAGCCTGTACCGAGTGCCCTGAAATCATCTACGGTCAGCTTTGACAATCTTTCAGCCGACGGGAAAGAGTAAAAGCCGTTGCCCAAATCGTTGCCGTATGCCGTACAAAGGCGGTCAACAATCCCCTTTATCCTTTTAATATTATTCTGCTGACTGATAACGAAAGAGCAAAGAGCTTCCCAACTGTCCTGATTTAAAATTCGGATGCCGTAATACTCGTCAACGGTAGGTGCGATAAGGCTGTCCTGCTTCAGCGTGTCGCAGATTTTCACATAATCTTTATTCAAATCGAAATAGTCAACCCAAACGGAATTGAAATTTTCGGCTGTTGTATTTTTAAAAATAAAATTCTCGCCGTCCTGTATGATATTAAGATACACGCCTTTTGCAACACCGCTCCAGCTGCCGTCATCATTCTTTATCCAGCGGAAAGCCTGACCGCAGTCAAGTGTCAAATCGAGGTTTAAGCATTTCACATTTTTAACGATAATATCATCGCCGTCATAAACAAGCTCCAAAGCACTTTCTCCTTTTACGAAATCACTTACAGAGAGTATAACATCTTTTTGTCAAGAGGGAAAGTGAAAAATAGCAATTTATACAAAATTTTTAGTTCAAAACCGAACTTTCACAAATGTTGAAAACTATGTGTAAATTTATGAAAACTCAAAAAAATTTATGTTTTCAAGAGTTTTCAACAGTAAAAATCCACGTAAAATAGCGGAAAACTCAAGAGTTTTTAACATTTTCCACAGAGTTTTCCACAAAAAGTTACTGTAATGTTAAATATACATTTCGTTATTGAAAAAGTTTGTCAAGTAAAATTTTTCCTCAAAATACACAAATTTCGACAAAAAGATTTGGGTATATTTTTATCATCCTTATCCTACACTAATTGTATAAATTTGAAAGGAAAAATGCAATGATGATGAAAGGTGTCAGCAAGCAGATTTTAGAAGTAACAAATACAGACAATCCTTATTTTGAAAAGATTATATTTTTCGTCAAGCCTGAACACAGCAACACAGATTACGCAAAGCTGAAAAAGGAAGCGGAGGCTGTGGCGGCAGTTACCCAAAAACCGCCGAAAATCAAGCTGACGAAAAAGCGGATTTTAAGAATGATTGCAGGCTCTGTACTGTTTACTCTTGCAGGCTGTGCAATAACCTTTCTTATCAATTATTTAGTGTGAGGAATGATTAAAATGACAGTATATAAAGCAATACGAAACGGACTTATCGCAATAGTTATTTTTGCACTTTTGCTCTGCGGCGGACTTATCGGCTTAACGGCATACGAGGTCAAGGCTCATACAGAGGAAGAAAACAGCACCTACGCCGTGTCACGCTTGGGCTCTACCGGCTCGGAGGTAAAATCTATTCAACAGAAGCTGGCGTCTTTAGGCTACTACAAAGGCTCTGTTGACGGAATTTACGGCAACGCCACAAAAAGTGCCGTAACTGCTTTTCAGCGTAACTGCGGAATTACGGCAGACGGCATCTGCGGAAAGACTACGCTTTTGTATCTCGGTCTCGGCGGCGGCTCATCGGCAGGCAGTACCCAATATTCAAGTGCTGATGTGGAGCTTCTTGCAAAGGTCATAAGTGCTGAGGCGAGAGGCGAATCATACGAGGGACAGGTGGCAGTTGGTGCGGTGATTCTGAACAGAGTTAAGCATCCATCTTTCCCTGACTCTATCAGCGGAGTTGTTTATCAGAATGGTGCGTTCTCCTGCGTCAACGATTCAAACTGGTACGCTCCTGTGGCGGACTCGTCAAAAAGAGCAGCTATTGACGCAATTAACGGCTGGGACCCATCAGGTGGTGCGATTTATTATTTCAACGCGGCGAAAACCAATGACGCTTTTATGCACTCCCGTCCCGTAGTTAAAACTATCGGCGACCACAAATTCTGTATGTGATTTGTCAGCCTGAATCGGCAAAAATGCTCCCCTTTGTCGGGAGCATTTTTTTAATGAATAATGAATAATGAATAATTTAGGTAAATTATAGTTTAATGGAAGTGTGTATCTAACATTTCGTAGGGGTCGGCGTCCTCGACGGTTCGTTTGCGACCACTTCCGGTGGAAGAAAAAGGGAGCAAAAAGAACTTAGTAGCGGTCAAAATTTGCCTGTGATATGACCAGACATCAAATTTTGGGAACCGCCCTGCGAGACCCTCGTGTTACCCAACAATGCTGTTTATTTACGGGATGTCGAGGACGCCATCCCCTACAAAAATTCAATTAGTATCTGTAAAACTTGATACGCTAAACAATAATTTATCACTATTGCATTTTTTATTGTTTTTTGTTAATATCATATATATA
>JAQXUH010000093.1 GCA_029219885.1 Eubacteriales bacterium
TTGCCGTAAATTTCGCAAGGAGAATTTGCGTTGTTATCGTTTACGCGTTACGCGGTTGGCATATCAGCAAAAGCTACTTCTGCTGGATAGCAATTTACTTATTCTTTATCGTGGCATTCTATTTGCTTAGAAGAAAGAAAATTAAATTATAGTTTGTCGGTCTAAATTGACAAACTCAACTTTTTCCTCAAGGGGCAGTACCTTTGTACAGCACCCTCTCGGAGAAAAGTCGATTTTGCCTAATTTATCCTCGACAAATCGTTGCCGTAAAAATATTTTTATTGAGAATTTGTAGGGGATGGCGTCCTCGACATCCCGTAAATAAACAGCATTGTTGGGTAACTCGCGGGTCGTCGAGGACGCCGACCCCTACGAAATGTTAGATACACACTTCCACTAAACAATAATTTATTAAGTAAGACTGCGGTTATAAGAGCGTTTTTTTGTGCTGAGTAGTATATTTTATGATTTAATATATTAACCGAAAAGCATAGGCTGATAATCATTTCGATTACCAGCCTTTTGTTATGTAAACCTATATGTTTACGCTTTATTGTATTTTTTCAAAAATGCTATTGAGCTTTCCACCCACGCACCTGACTCTCTGCCTTCGCCTAAATTAAAGCCGTGACGGTCGCCTTTATATACGTGCATTTCATTCGGTACGTTATATTTATCAAGAACTTTTTTAGCCACCTCGCAGTTGGTTTTAGGAGGGCAGGTATTGTCGCCCTCTTCGGCAAAAAGAAATGTAGGCGGATAGTTTTCATCAATAAGATTTTGAACGCTTAACTTTCTTGACAGCTCTTCCGTCAGCTTGTCACCTAAGAAAATCATATCGCAGGTTATACCCATTGACTGACATTTTAAATCAATCATAGGATATCCGCCGATAAGTGCATCAGGCACGCCGTTTATATCTTTTAAGTCGCCTGTCTGTTCTCTTAATTCCTCAAATAATCCCGGAATACTTGTAACGAGATGACCGCCTGCGGAAAAGCCGATGGCAGTTATCTTATTCTCAATAATGCCCCATTCCTCTGCCTTGCTTCTTACAACCTGCATTGCTCTTATAAAATCAAGCTGAGGGCAGGGATAACGGTTAGGGGATACACGATAGTTTACGATAATGGCGTGAAAGCCTAATTCATTAAATCTTTCTGCCACACGGAAGCCCTCGTCTTTAATACAGCAGTTTATATATGCACCGCCTGGAGCAATAACAACGGCAGGTGCTTTTTTATTTTCAAGGAGCATAGGCACTATAAAAGGCTTTCTCACGCCGTCATAAAGTGGAATATCCTTATCTTCCCAAAGGAGCATACTTCTCGGGTCTTCGGGAGTGATAATATTATCCTGTCCGTTCAGGAAATTCAGCATATCCACAACGCTTCTTTTCATTGATTTTGGTGCCAGCTTTTGAAGAGTTGTAAATTTAAAAGGCATTATAAAGCGAAACAGCCTGTTAATCTGTTTAACGCTTGTGTATTTTTCAAGCTGTTCAAAGGCTGCCTTATCATTTTTAGCGTCCTTTAATCTGTTATCCATTGTAAGCATAATATTCTGCTCCTTTCAAGTGTTACTTCTTTCTGTATGCAGCAGGTGTAATACCTACGCTTTCCTTAAAAACTCTGTTGAAATGACTGAGACTTGCATAGCCTAAAATGTTAGACAACTCAAGAATTGAAATGTCCGAGTCCTTAAGTGACCGACAGGCGTAATTGATTTTAACCTCTCTTATATATTCCGAAACGGTTTTGCCTGTATACTTCTTAAAATAGCTAATCATTACAGGTGGTGAAAAGCCGCCTAATTTATATACATCAGCCGCATTACAACTTAAAAATTCAGGAGAGTGTATTTTCTCAAGAACCTCTGTAAACCACAAAGGATATTTAAGCTGCGAAAAGATTTTTGATTTATACAAAATTGCTATTGCCTGTGACAGCATTTCGCACATTATAACATCGCTGCCTTTTTCGTTATTGTGGCTTAGCATACTGATTCTCTCTGCTTGTTTTGTGAAAAATTCCACCTCATCTACTGTCAGAAGTGCCTTTGCATTTTTGCCTGACGTCAGCTCATCTGGGTTTATGTTAAGTGCAGAGCATACTGCTTTGAACTTTTCCTCAACTGCACAGAGGTTCATATGAATACACGATTTGCTGTCGGCAGGAATTATCCTGTGGCAGTCCTCAGGCCGTATAAGGTGTAGTGTATATTTAGGGAGCTTATGAACCTCTCCGTTTATTTCGTGGATAACCGAGCCTTGCATAACAATAAAAAATTCATAAAAATTGTGATAGTGCATTGAGGTAGGCTCGGAGCTCCACCAATGAAAAGAAACTCCGTTGCTTTTTAGGTCGAAATTGTTTAAATAATCAACCATACATACAAAATTTTTATTATAGCTTGCAGATTTTATATCCATTTTAACTAAGCATCCTCGAAATTCCTAAAAAGAATTGTTCTATCGAGATTGTAGCATATCTATTCATTAATATCAACAAAAATCACTTTTACTTAAAAAAATCACCTGTTTTTCTTAAATAATAGCAAGAAAAGAAATTTCCAATGATATACAATGAAAGCAAGGAGAAATCCTCAAAATATCATTAAGGGGTTGATTTGTACGGATAACAATTCAAAGGTTCAGAAAAAAACAAGCTCGCTGCGATACGCAATAGGTATGTTCGGAACCTCAATACCTATCAATATGTTCAAGACATTTGCCGCTGTGTTTTATGTCGACAGATTAAGCTGTATCACATTTAAGCAGTTTGCGGCAATTACGGCGGCATATACTTTTCTTGACGCCATAGATAATCCTGTTTACGGTTTCCTTTCCGACAGGACAAGAACGCCTTACGGCAGACGCCGTCCGTGGCTTATTATCGGTGCACCGCTTCTTGTACTGTGCTACATAATGTTCTTTAATCCGCCTCAGGCTATTCAGCAGGGCTCACCCTTTGCATATGTTACGCTGATGTATATGCTTACAGGTACTCTTGATTCGCTTATTAACGCTAACTATGGTGCACTTTTCCCTGAGCTGTTTAAGAGTGAGCAGGAGAGAGCAAAGACAAACGCAATCAGGCAGGTGTTCCAGCTTATCGCAATGGTGCTCAGTATTGCTTTGACACCTGTTATAACAGACGCTATCGGCTTTTCAAACACCGCTATTATCTATGGTATTATCGCAGTTGCGGTGATTTGGTTTATGGCTACAGGTGCTCACGAGGATATGTCTGCTATGGAAAAGCCAAAGCCAAAGTTCTTCGGCAGTATTCTTGCTGTTGTTAAAAATCCTAAGTTCTGGAAATACGGAATTACAAACGCTGCTTTTGCCGCTGCACTTTCTCTCGTTCAGGCAGGCGTGCCTTTCTATGTAAAATACTATCTTGGCAGAGCCGACGGACTCAGCTCCACAATTCTTTTAGGCGTGTCAATTATCAGTGCAATTGTATTTATTCCTGTATGGTTTAAGATTATCAAGAAGTTTACTGTTATGCCGTCTTGGAGAGCGGCATTTGCTGTAATCGCATTCGGTATTCTTCCACTTTATTTTACCTCTACACTTCCTGCGGCCGTTGCTGTATGCGTTCTTTTAGGTTTCGGTATGGCAGGTGTGCAGGCGTCAATGGATTTGGTATCTGCAAAAATTCTTGACGAGGACGCTAAAAAATACGGCGTTCAGCGTGAGGGTATGTATTCAAGCCTTTTAGGTGTTCTTAATAAGGCAAGCGGTTTGTTCGTTTCAGCAGGTTATCTTATTGTTGACAAGATTTACGGCTTTGAAAGCGGTGACGTTCCCGGCAATGCTCCGGGTGAGGCATCAAGATTTCTTATGGTCCTTTTCCCGTCAATTCTTCTTATCGCAGCACTTCTTCTGTCCTTCTGGCTTAAGTTCAAGGACGATGACAGTAAAAATGAAGATATTGAAGAAACAGACGAGACTGTACAAGAAATTTCCGCATCTCCGGAACAATAAGAACGCAGTATTGATTTTTTACAGGAGAATATCCTATTGAAAAGTATTGTTATAAATCACAGAGCCGAAAAGGAAAAAGAGGGGACATATTACACTGTTCCTTTTGAAGTTCCTGAAAATGTGGAGGCTTTGACCGTTACATATAAATACAACAAAATCACTCAAGGCATTACAGGTCACAGAAAAGACGCAAACATAATAGATTTAGGCATTATGGACTGCGACGGCAGGTTTATCGGCTGGAGCGGAAGTGCAAGAGAAAGCGTTACAGTAGGTGAGTTTTCATCAACAAAGGGCTACTTCTCAAAGCCTATAAAAAGCGGCACCTGGAATATTATTGTTGGTGCATATAAAATCTGCGGTGACTTTACGGATATTGAATATACCATAGAGTTTCAGGAGAAGAAAAGCAGATTTTATTTCGGCGATTTGCATATCCATACTGTTGCCTCCGACGGTCAGTATACGGCGTATGAAATTGCCGAGAAAGCAAAGAAAATCGGACTTGATTTCGTTGCCACCGCCGACCATAATAATTATTCCGAAAACTTTTCACTTCCAAAGGTTGATGACTTAACCTTTATTCCTGCTGTTGAGTGGACTCATTACAAAGGTCATATGAATTTCTTCGGCGTAAAGGCACCTTTTGAAAATTCATTCATCGCCAACAGCCACGAGGAAATGAAAAATTTGATTGACAAGGCAAGGGGGCGTGGTGCAGTTGTGTCCGTCAATCATCCAAAGTGCACTGTCTGCCCATATCTTTGGGAGGATGAGGAGACATTTGATATGATGGAAATCTGGAACGGCCCTATGCGAAACGTCAATATGAACGGCATTAAGTGGTGGACTGAGCTTTTGTCTAAAGGACGGAAAATTCCTGCTGTTGGCGGAAGTGACTATCACCGCACAAAGTCGCCTGTTAAATTAGGCAATCCCGTAAACGCAGTTTACAGTCCCTCTCGCTCGGCGGAAGATTTGCTTGAGAGTATCAAAAAAGGTCATCTCTATATTACCTCGTCGGTGAATGGTGCAAAGCTGTTTTTAAAATGCGGTAGTTTCATAATGGGTGATACTGTTGTTTCCGACAAGTCTTACGCCGATTTAACAGTAGGTGCAAAGAATTTCGGCACCGCAAAAATAATTCTCGTTACCTCACTTAAGGAACGGGAGCTGACTGTTAAAGACGGAACGTGCTCTGTTACTGTTGACAGAAAAGAGAAATTTGCATACGTAAAGACTATTAAAAACATCTTTGGAAAACCAATGGTTACAGCCATCACAAACCCGATATATCTTAAGTAAAAACATAATAGTAAAGCAAAATGTCTGAAACGCAAATTCACGTTTCAGACATTTTTTGTTGCCGTTTTCAGTTAAAAATCTTTTGAAATAATGTTTCGTATTTCTTCCTCTGCCTGCTTGACTTCGGCGAGAAATTCTTTTGACGAAACCCTAAGTGCTCCGTTGCCTAAGATGATAAGCTGTTCGAGAGCGTCGGATGTAACTACTCTTACGTTGTTGTTTTTCGCCAGCCTGTGTGACACCTTTTCGATATACATATCAGCCGTTTCAGCCTCTTTTGTATATACGATATTTATGTTGTTGACCTGCTCAACCTCTCTTGTGTTTCCTTTAACCTTGTATGCGTCAAAGACGAGAATTACCTCGCACTTCTTGTAGCCTTGATAGTTGCAGAGAATATTTATCAGCATATTTCTCGCTCCGTCAATATTGTCCTTTGACATTTCGCGAAGACCGTCCCAAGAGAATATAACATTGTAGCCGTCAACTAAAAGATACTGCTTGCCGTCATACTTTGCGGGTCTGTTGCTTTTGTATTTTTCCTCTCCCTTTTTGCCGTCAGCCTTTTCTGTCAGCGTAAAATGGTTTTGGTTTACACTCCTGTTTTTTATAGGTCCGTAGGTCTGTTCAAAAATCTGCATAAGCTCCTTGTCAAGAGCAAAAAGATTGTCGCTGTTTTTTATACTCGAGAAAGATTTCCTGCTGTTTTCAGCATATTCCGACTTTGGTGCCTGAAGTACGCTTGGCAAGTGCATATGACTTTTTACTTCATCCCACTTGACAACATATCCTGCACCATGAGAGCAGAATACGGAATCGCAGGGATTATCCGTATCGCCGTCACAATCGTAGTCTATCTGAGCAATAACCTTATCAGCGTTGTGGCACGGCTCGTAGCCTTTAAGATTACAGTTAAGCTTGCCTTTTCCGTGGGTGTACTGCATAACATCCTTTGCATAATCGTACATTTCCGACACAGGAGCAGTACCGCTGATTACGGAAAGTTCACCTATAGTTTCAAGCGGGTTAAAGCTTCCTGACATACGCTGTATATCTGTCATCGCTCTGCCTACACACTCGGTTGGTATTTCAAGAGTAAATTCGTAAATCGGCTCAAGCAAAACAGATTCGGCTTTTCGCAGTCCTTGTCTGACTGCTCTGTATGTAGCCTGACGGAAGTCACCGCCCTCTGTGTGCTTCGGGTGTGCCTTGCCTGATTTCAGCGTAATTTCCATATCTGTTATTGGAGAGCCCGTAAGGACGCCTATATGGGCTTTTTCGTACAGATGAGTGAGTATGAGCCTTTGCCAGTTTTTATCAAGCAAATCTTCCTTGCAGTCTGTTTTGAAAACAAGACCGCTGTCCCTTTTTCCCGGCTTCAGCAAAAGATGAACTTCCGCATAATGCCTTAAGGGCTCAAAATGACCTACACCCTCAACCGCCTCGGCAATAGTTTCCTTGTAAATAATATTTCCTTTTGAAAATGATACGTCTATACCAAAACGCTGAGATATTACCGATTGCAAAATCTCAAGCTGAATGTCGCCCATAAGCTGAATTTGTATCTCTTTCAAACGCTCGTTCCACACAACCTTAAGCTGAGGGTCCTCGCTTTCAAGTATCTTCATTTTTTCAAGAACAGTATGAGCGTCGGTACCATTCGGAAGAATCAGCCTGTATGTCAAAACAGGCTCTAAAACAGGCAGTCTGCTGTTTCTTTCAGCTCCCAAGCCGTCACCTGAGCCTGCAAAGGTAATGCCTGTTACGGCACACACAGTTCCGGCTTTCGCCTCGTCAATTGTATTGAATTTTTCGCCTGAATATATCCTGATTTGATTTACTTTTTCCGAGCTTTTATTCTTGTCACTTTTGAGAATTTCCCTGACCTTAAGGCTGCCGCCTGTAACCTTAAGCCAAGTAAGACGCTGTCCCTTGTCCTCGGAAATTTTATATACCTTTCCTGCAAATTCGCTGCCGTAATCAGGCATTTGCGTAAAGCTGTAAAGACATTCCAAAAGCTCGTTGACGCCTGTCAGCTTAAGTGCCGAGCCGAAAAGACAGGGGAATATTTTCCTCTCCTTGACAGAAGAAATAATATCATCACTACTGATGATTTCGCTTTCGTAATACTGATTCAAAAGCCTTTCGTCGCAAAGAGCAACACTCTCAAAAAATTCATCACTTTTTGTATCTGTAAAATCTATACAGCCGTCGGAAAATTTCCTTTTTAGCTCTGCCGTTACACGCTCCTTGTCCGCTCCGTCCAAGTCCATTTTGTTGACGAAAATAAAACACGGAACATTGTATTTTGAAAGGAGACGCCAAAGAGTTTCGGTGTGGCTTTGAATACCTGAAGTGGCACTTATAACTAAAACCGCATAGTCTAAAACCTGCAATGTTCTCTCTGTTTCAGCCGAAAAATCAGCGTGCCCGGGAGTGTCAAGCAAGGTAAACTCTACATCCTTGTAATTAAGAACTGCCTGCTTTGAAAAAATCGTTATACCTCTGTCACGCTCCAGGGAAAAATTGTCAAGAAAGGAATCTCTGTGGTCAACTCTTCCAAGCTTTTTTATACTGCCTGAGTTATACAAAAGTGCCTCGGAAAGTGTAGTTTTTCCCGAGTCAACGTGTGCCAGAATTCCTATAACGATTTTCTTCATCTTCTCACCGCACTTTACTGCTGTATTCAAACAGCAATATGATATCATAAATTTTCGTCAATGTAAATTGAAATGTCTTTTTGAATATAATTTAGTGTGAATTTTTGTAGGAAATCAAAGAAACGATAATATTTGTATTTGGAAAATGTAAACAGAATATTGCAAAAGTTTTACAAAAAAATATATTTATTGTTGTTGTCAGCCGAAAAATATGTTATAGTATTAGAAAATATACATTATTGGGGTGTGATTATGAAAGTATTACTAATCATTTTAGCAGTGCTGGTTGCTTTTATTGCAGTCACTTTGGTAAGGGCTGTGTTCTACAAAAGCGAAAAGCCTGTTGTTGAAAAATTTGATGACGAGCTTGTTCATTCCGAAAGAGCTCAAGAAAATCTTTCAAAGGCAATTCAAATCAAAACAGTTTCAAACAGCGACGAAAGCAAAACAGATTGGGGCGAATTTGACAGATTCCATCAGTTTCTCAAGGAGTCTTTCCCTCTCATTCACGAAAATCTTGAGCTTGAAAAGGTGTCAAAGGCAAGCTTGATGTTCTATTGGAAAGGAACAGACGAATCTCTTGACCCTATTGCTTTTCTTGCTCATCAGGACGTTGTTCCTGTCGCTCCCGGTACAGAGGACGATTGGACCCATCCTGCATTTGAGGGCTTTAATGACGGCGAGTTCATTTGGGGCAGAGGTGCTCTTGATATGAAGAACCACCTTATCTGCTTGATGGAAAGCGTTGAAACTCTCCTTGAAGAGGGCTATCAGCCTACAAGAGGCGTTTATATCTGCCTCGGTCATAACGAGGAGGTTGTTGCAGGTCACGATAACGGTGCTCACGATATGGCAGTAGCTCTTGAGAAAAAGGGCGTTCATATTGACAGTATTGTTGATGAGGGCGGTGCAATGCTTACAGCAAAGGTTAAGGGCATTATTGACGCTAACCTTACAGGTATCGGCGTAGCTGAAAAGGGTTATGCAGACTTTAAGGTAACTGTAAGGGGCAAGGGCGGTCACTCCTCTCAGCCACCTAAGCATACGGCTATCGGCAAGCTTTCCAAGAAAGTTGAAAATCTTGAAAATCATCAGTTCAAGGGCAAGATTATGCCTTTCATTTACAATCTTTTTACCGATATCGGCAAGCACACATCATATCTTGGCAGAGTGGTTTTCTGCAACCTTTGGCTCCTTAAGCCTCTGCTTCTTAAGGTTATGACTAAAATTCCGCCTGCCGCATCACTTGTAAGAACTACAACAGCCGTAACAATGTCAAGCGGTTCACCTGCAGCAAACGTTCTTCCTGAAAAGGCAAGCGTTACTATCAATTTCAGAATTATGCCTGGTGAAAGCATTGAGGATGTAAGACGCCATATCGAAAAATATATGGGCGGTGACGATGTTGAGATTGAGTTCCTTAAGGGTAAGGAGCCAAGCTTGATTTCTCCTACCGAAACAAGAGCATTCGATACTCTCAGGAGACTTTCAGTTTCTCTTGATGAGAAAAATATTGTTGCACCTTATCTTGTTATGGGCGGTACTGATGCATATAACTACGAAAATGTTTGCAGTAACATTTATCGTTTTGCACCGTTTACTGTTGATACACAGCTTCTTCTCACAACACACTCAACTAATGAACGTATACCTGTTGACCAGCTTACACAGGGAATTACCTTCTTTAAGCGTTACATAAGAATTATGACAGGAGAATAATTATGGATTTCAAAGAAGATAAATTTATGGTAGGCCTAGCCATAGGCGTTGTCATATTTGTAATTGCTCAGGCGGTATTTTTCCTTGTCAGAGCTATTAAAAGAGCAAAAAAGATGGGCATTGAAGGCTCAGTTATCAAGAATACAGCAGTATCCTCGGCACTCTTTACTATTGCTCCTGCAATAGGCATTGTAGCTACTGTGCTCACCCTTTCCGCAGGACTTGGTTACGTACTTCCTTGGATTCGTCTTACTGTTATCGGTAACATTTCCTACGAGGTAACAGCAGCTACAAACGCTATTGAGGCCTATGGACTTACAGGCGGTATCGCAAATGAAATTACCGACCCTGAGGTTTTTGGCACAATTGCGTGGGTAATGACTTTAGGTTCAATTATGCCTCTTGTCCTCATTCCTATTTTCCTTAAGAAAATTCAAAGCAAAATCGGCAAGGCAGCATCTAAAAACAGTGCGTGGTCATCTGTTATGAGTGCCGCTGCATTTATCGGTCTTATTGCGGCTTTCGTTGCAAGAGCTATTGCAGGTAAGGGCGACGCAAATATTGTCGGTGACGGTGCAGGTGTACTGTCTGTTGCGGCTCTTTTATTCTCTATCGTGCTGATGCTTATTTTGCAGAAAATCGCAGACGTCAAGCAATGGAAATGGCTTGAAAGCTTTGCTATGCCTTTCGCAATGATTGGTGCAATGGCTTTCGTTATGCTCTTGGCTCAGGTACTTCCTGAGAACATTGCATTCTTTGAATGGAGGGGTTAATATGGACGGCAAGTATATCAATAAAACACATACATACGGAAAAATCTGGATGGTTGTAACACTTCTTATGTTTCTTGCTATCCCTACTCTCATATGTTACCATTTAGGCGTATCACCTAAACTTGAAATGATAGGCAAAGGTCTTGCAACAGTTGCTGTTGTTTTCTATCCTACAGCTGTACTTGAGGTGCTTACTTATTCTCCTCTTTTAGGTGTAGGCGGAACATATCTCGGCTTTGTTACAGGTAATATTACAAATCTTAAGCTTCCTGTTGCACTTAACTCTATGGAAAGTGCTAAGGTTGAGCCTAATACCGAAGAGGGCGAGGTTATCTCAACAATTTCAATTGCTGTATCTTCAATCGTTACAACAGTTATTATCGCTGTATGCGTAATTGCGTTTTATCCTGTGCTTCACAATATCACAGACCCTGATTCTGTTTTTGCACCTGCATTCCAGCAGGTTACTCCTGCTCTTTTCGGTGCTCTTTGTGCATCATATCTTGTAAAGCATTGGAAAATATCCATCCTGCCTATTGCTGTTTTAACCATTATTTTGATTTTTAACGGCACTCTCGGAACAGGCGTTCTTATTCCTATCGGTGTAGTAGTTGCACTTTTAGGTGCTCACCTTATGTTCAAAGCCGGTATGCTGGATAAGAAAACTAAATAATAATTCTTTCTCGTAATTTCATAAATTTTATAACTGTACGTATTATGGTACTTGAAAAAATGTGATTTTGACAGCATTTTTTGTGCATAAATTATTGACAAATACTTGTACGGTGTGATATAAAATAATTAAGAAAATTATGGAAAGAATGAGATTTATGACGAAAATTGCCGATAGCAGAGCCATTTCATTTTGTAAAATGATTTGTGCGGCTGCTGTCGGCTTTCTTGTTCTTATTTCCTGCTGTTTTAACGCTTTTGCATTTGATAAAAGCTATATGGGAGACGATTCAAAATGGAATGACGCTGATAATGTTATTAACGTATCGGACGGAAACTTTCACGGATGCCTTAAATACATAATAGACGAGGAGGATGACTGTGCGTATTTCTTCCTGTATTTTATGGATAATACGCTTAAGGGCAGTTCAAAAAAGCCGTCGCTGACTTTTGACGTTAAAAACAGCACAAACAGTTATCATTTCGCCGTTTCGGCTGATGAATCCGACTCAGACCTCAGTTCAAATGTTACGGACAATTTCAACATTTACAGCGACTTTTCGCATCTTAATATGAATTACGGCGTCGGAGAAATGTATGTTGCTTTTGAGTTTAAAAATTCCAGCGATAAAAAACTTGAAAATATTGTTTCCTGTGAATATTCCTGCGGTAATTTCGATTGCTTATTAAAGAAAAATATCGTGATTGATTTGGTGCCTGCCACAACTCAAAAGGCACAGGCTAAAACAACAGAGAAAACCTCAAAGCAGACAACAGTTAAAACAACAACCGAAAAGAAAACAACGACTAAAACTACAAAGACAACAACAAAATCATCGACGAAGCCAACAACGAAAAAGACTTCAAAATCTACGACAAAGAAATCGACAACGGCAAAGTCTACAAAATTTTCGCCGTCGGTAAGGAAGTCGCAGAGTACAGCTGCATCTGTAACAAGCAAGTCTTCTCAACAGACATCAGCCGCTGAAAGTTCAGTCGTAAATGAAACTATTGATGCCGGTGAAATGCTCTCACAAATCACCGATAACTCCTCTGTTTTGAATAAAACCGGAAACGACAATTTCAGCAGAAGTACCGAAAGCAAGGTACTGTTTGCTGTTGGAATTTTAGTTTTCGTTATCGGAACGCTTCTTGTGATTTACGGCAGTCTTAAAGGCAAATATAAAATCGTCCCTGTTAGTGATGATGACGCAAAAGAGGAAAATACAGAGTCTCAAAATAATGACGATGACGAAATTAATGTTGAATAATAGTACATTTTAAACGAACCTGTCACTTATTGACAGGTTTTGTTTTTTCATTTGACATATACTGTATAAAAATATATAATATTAAAGATAATGCGTTATTTGAAAGAGGAAAAAATATGTACGTTCATTTCAAAAGAGCACTTGATATAATTTTTTCGTTGATTGCTTTAATTGTACTTTCACCGCTTATGTTGATTGTGGCGTTACTGATTAAAGCTGAGTCAAAAGGTCCTGTGATTTTTAAGCAGGAAAGGCTCGGTAAGGACGCCAAGGTATTTACGATTTATAAATTCCGTTCAATGTGTGTAGGTGCAGAGCAGACGGGAACAGGGCAGTATTCATTTTCGGGCGATCCAAGAATAACCAAGGTGGGCAAGATTATACGAGCTACCAGCATTGATGAGCTTCCTCAGCTGATAAATGTACTCAAGGGAGATATGAGCTTTATCGGTCCTCGTCCTCCTCTTACATATCATCCTTGGGAGCTTAGTGAATACACAGAAAAACAGCTCAGAATGTTTGAGGTAAGACCCGGAATTACAGGATGGGCACAGGTAAACGGCAGAAAAGAAGTTGAATGGCACGAGAGAATCAGGCTCAATATCTGGTATGTTGACCATATGTCGCTGTTTCTCGATATTAAAATTTTGTTTATGACCGCCTTTAAGGTGCTTAAAAATGAGGATAACCAGAATCACGGCGTAACAGTAATTCCAAACAGCGAGTACAAGGAAGAAAACGAAAGCGTAAATGTATAATGCTTAAATTATTTTACATAACAAACAATCCCGAAATTGCAAAGATTGCACAGTCAGCAGGCGTAGACAGAATTTTTGTTGATATGGAATATATCGGCAAAGCAAAGCGTCAGGGCGGTATGAATACGGTGCAGAATCATCACACAGTATCTGATATTAAAGCCGTGAGAAAGGTTATTGACAAGGCAGAACTGCTTGTAAGAGTAAATCCTATTCACGAAAATTCAAAGCAGGAAATTGATGATGTAATCGCTGCCGGTGCAGACGTAATAATGCTGCCGATGTGGAAAACGGCAGACGAGGTAAAATCATTTGTCCAAATAGTAAACGGCAGAGCAAAAACATTACCGCTCCTTGAAACAGAGGAGGCAAGGCTTTGTCTTGATGAGGTTTTGGAACTTGACGGAATAGATGAAATGTATATCGGACTTAACGATTTGCATTTGAGTCAAGGAAAGAAATTTATGTTTGAGCTTCTTGTTGATGGTACTGTCAACGGGATTGCAGGTAAGCTTAAAAAGAAAAATATTCCTTTCGGTATTGGAGGAGTCGGCAGAGTTTTCTCAGGTGCTACATTACCGGCGGAAAATATACTTGCTGAGCATTACAGACTTGGTTCATCAATGGTAATTCTCGCAAGAGCTTTCTGCGACCAAACAAAATGCACTCTTGCAGAATTTGAAAGCATTATGACCAAGGGCATCATTGAAAACAAAAAATTTGAAAAAGAACTTCAAGCAAAAGACAAAGATTATTTTGTAAATAAGCACAACGAAACCGCCGAAATCATCAGGCAGATAGTGAGTGAAAAATGAGAGTATTATTTGTTGCCACAGTACGCAGTCACATTGGACAATTTCATATGCCTTTCATAAAGCGTTTAAAAGAGCTTGGTTGCACTGTTGACGCTGCTTACAAGGACAATTCTGCCGACAAGCAAGGTCTTGACACCTCTGCTATTGACAATGTTTTTGAAGTTCCTTTTTCACGCAGTCCATACAGCTTGGACAATATCAAAGCGTATAAGGTACTGAAGAAAATTCTTCAGGAAAATGATTATGATGCTGTTCATTGTCACACTCCTATGGGTGCGGTGGTTACTCGTCTTGCAGCAAAATCTCTTCGTAAAAAAGGCTTAAAGGTTATTTATACCGCCCACGGCTTTCATTTTTACAAAGGTGCGTCCAAATTCAATTGGCTTGTTTTTTACAATATTGAAAAATATCTTTCAAAATACACCGACTGCCTTATAACTATCAACAAGGAAGATTATACTCTTGCCAAGGAAAAGGGCTTTAAGGCAGGTAAAATTCTTTATGTTCCCGGTGTGGGCGTTGATTTAAGCGAGTTTTCGCCAAAGACAGCAGAGCAGAAAGCTACGCTAAGGAGTGAGTATGGATACAGCAACGACGATTTTATTATGATTTATCCTGCTGATTTCTGTCAAAGAAAAAATCAAATGATGCTCCTTAAAGCGTTGCAGATAGTTACAGAGAAGTATAAGGATGTTAAACTTCTTCTTCCGGGACTTCAGACCTATATGGCGGAATGTGAGCAGTTTTGCAAGGATAACGGACTTAGTGAAAATGTGGAGTTTATGGGATATCGCAGAGATATTTATAAGCTTGACGCTCTTGCAGATGTGTCCGTTTCTTCCAGCAGGCAGGAGGGCTTGCCTATAAATCTTATTGAGGCTATGGCTCTCGGTAATCCCATTATTGCCACAGATGTGAGAGGTAATAATGATTTGGTTGTTGACGGTAAAAACGGCTATCTTGTTCCTCTTAACGACAGTCAGGCAATGGCTGAAAGAATTATTGAGCTTATTGAAAATCCTGATAAAATCAAACAGCTCGGTGACGAAAGCTTAAAGCTTGCATCGCAGTATGGCGTTGATTACGTTCTTGAGCAAATGACTGATATATACAAATCTCTCGATTTAATTAAGTAGAGGCAGTTATGCGAATTTTACATATGATACCTGATATCGGCATCTCCAACGGCGTTATGAGTGTTATACTCAATTACGCAAAAGTAATGCCGGATGATATAAAATTTGATGTGATATATTTTGCGGACAAGCCTGAAACACGCAAAAGCGACATTGAGGCGTTAGGCGGCAGAGTGTTCAAGATTGACCCGCCGTCACCGAAAGATTTGCTGACAGGCAAGATGAACGGCTTTTTCACACAGCATAAGGATGAATGGCAGGCACTTCATATTCATTGCCCGCATTTTGCCGTTTTCATTGCTCCTTATGCCAAGAAAGCAGGAATTAAAAAGATTGCCGTTCATTGTCATACAACTGAATATTCTCTTGCGGGAAACGGCAGAAGAAATCAGCTTCTTGCTCTTTATGCAAAATATTTCGTTAAAGATAAATTTGCTTGCAGTAATAATGCAGGACAGCTTTGGTTTGGCAGTAAGAAATTTACTGTTTTGAATAACGCTATTGACGCCGAAGCTTACGCTTTTAATCAAACGGCAAGAGATACTGTCAGAAAGCAGATGAATTTGGAAAACGCTTTCGTTGTCAGTCATATCGGCAGAACGGATATTGCACAAAAAAATCATCCGTTTCTTTTGGAAATTTTTGCCGAGATAAAAAAGAAAAAAAGTAATGCAAAACTTCTTTTGATAGGTGCAAATTCAAACAACAAACTTGACGGTATTTGCAAAAAACTCGGTATCAGTGAAGATGTTATTTTCCTCGGAGTGAGAAATGATGTTGCAAATATTCTTCAAGGCTGTGACGCTTTTGTTTTCCCTTCAATAAGTGAGGGACTGCCTGTTTCAGTTATCGAAGCTCAGGCAGCAGGACTTCCCGTTGTAATGTCCGACGCAATCACAAAAGAGGTTGTTGTCACAAAGGAGGCAGTACAGCTGTCACTTGACCAGCCGGCAGAATTGTGGGCTGAAAAAATAATTGAACTGTCAAAGCTTGACAGAAAGAATAATTTGGAAATTATGAACTCATCAGGCTGGAATATCAGCAATACCGCCTCCCAGCTTGTGAAGTATTACAGAGGGTAGTGTATGAGCATTTCGTCAATATTAAATTCTGTTTTTAGACCTGAAACATGGTGCTGTGCAATTAGGTTTAACCGCGACGAAAAAAACTGTATATTGAATGATAAAGAAACGCCTTTTACCGTAATAAAAGACAGTAAAAGATATTGGACTGCTGACCCTTTTTTGATTGAAAATAATGAAAAAATTTATCTTTTTTTTGAAGCCTTTGACCGCTTGCAGAAAAAAGGCGTTCTTGGATATCGTGAAGTAACGGAAAATTCAGTGGGAAAAATCAAAGTTATTTACGAAGCAAAAAGCCATTTGTCGTTTCCTTTTATCTATGAGGAAAACGGGAATTATTTTATAATCCCTGAATCAAGCAGTGAAGGTCAGCTTTACAGACTTAAATGTACTTCTTTTCCAGACAAGTGGGAAAAAGAAAAAATATTAATTGAAGATAGTTTAGTTGATACTGTTTTGTTTAAAGACGGCAGAGAAAAATATTATATTTCCGAAAAGACCGACAAAAATAATTGTTTTGACAGAGTCGATTTGTTCCATGAAGAAAACGGTCACTTAATTGAAAAGTCAAAAAATCCTGTAAAGAGAGATATAAATAACGCACGTGGTGCAGGAAAAGTATTTGAATTTGACGGAATGAAAATAAGACCTGCACAGAATTGCGGAAAATCTTACGGAGAAAAGATTAACTTTAACGAAATTCTGAAAATCACTTCCGATGAGTTTAAAGAACGATTGCTGTGTGATGTTTCAGTAAATGAAGTTCCTTTGACAACCGAGAATTTTTATACAGGTATTCATACTTATAACAAGCTGAAAAATATTGAGATTATTGATTTAAAACTTCCGAGAAAATTTAATTTTTATAATTTAATCGGTGCTTTCGTAAAACTTTTTAGGAAGGTATTTTGATATGCCAAAATTCAGTATTATTGTTCCTGTTTATAATGCAGAGCAAACAATAAAAAGATGTATTGACAGTATTATAGAGCAGGATTTTAAAGATTACGAAATAATACTTATCAATGACGGTTCAAGTGATAAAAGCGAAGAAAAATGCTTGGAGTATGCTGAAAAATATGATTTTGTAAAATATCAGTATAAAACTAACGGTGGTGTTTCATCAGCTAGAAATGCCGGACTTGATATAGCTTTGGGCGATTATATTCTTTTTGTAGATAGTGACGATTATGTAGCTGACAACTATTTTGAATGCTTGAAAGACCATTGTATCAAAAACGGCGTTTCAATTTTTACATACTCTTGGGTAAAGAAAAACGGCGTTTTCAAAAGAGAAATAGCCACAAAAGACGAATTAGATGTGTTTGACAAAACAAGAAGTATTGTTTTAAACAGGACTGTAAACAGCCCTTATTCAAAAGTGTTTAGCAAGTCGCTTTTAGAAACTCTGAATTTAAGATTTGATGAAAGAATGCCGGTAGCAGAAGATTTTAACTTCTGCTTAAGATACGTTTTGAACTGTAAAAGAATTGAGATTATAGACGAATCAGTATATTTTTACGATATGACAAACGATGATTCGCTGGTGCATAAAAGGAAAGACGGGCTTATAGACATTTATCCGGTTGTTTTTGATTACGCTTATGAGTCAATAATTAATTCCGATTTTAACGAAAGTCAAAAGAGGTCATTACTGCGGGTTTGGGACAAACTTCATACCGACAGTTTTATCACTTGCGTTATTGAAGAAATAAAGAATGATAAGTTGAGTCCTAAAGAGGCAAAAAAAGAAATAAAATCAATGTGTGAAAAATTTTATTCTGTATATAAAACAACATATGGTTATGAAAACATCATCCATTTTGCAGTCAGGTTTTGCATAAAATATAAATTTGTTAACACATTGTACTATCTGTCAAAACTTTATTTTTATTTGAGGAAGTAATATGCTGTCAAAACTTAAATCAAAATATAAAAACTCAAAGATATTTAAACTTATTGATAAAGCGGAAAACAAGATTTTTCAAAAAAAACTGACAAATCATGATTTTACATTATTAACTCCTAATTGTATGGGCGGACTGATATATCATCGTCTTGGTGAGAAATTCAATTCTCCGACAATCAATATCAGTATGCCAACTCATGATTTTATGGCTTTTATAAATGATTTAGATTATTACTTATCAAATGATATTTACGAAACAGACAACGCAGGATATCCGTATCCTATCGGTGTTATTTACGGCGACAGCGAACACGATGATGTACGGGTTAATTTTGTTCATTACAAGACTTTTGAGCAAGGAAAAGAAAAATGGAATAAACGTAAAACAAGAGTAAATAAAGATAATCTCTATATCATTATTTGTGATTTAGATGATATTTATGAAGCAGATTATGACAAAGCAGGATTTATTAACGATGAAGATATATCATTGTTCGAACAGGCTGAATGTAATAATAAAATAATGCTGACACGTGATAAAAACAGAAAGCAAAGCTACGCCCACTATATTGAGCCAATGTATAACAAGCCTTACCCTCTGACATATATGAACAGAGATATTCTAGGACTTAATGGATTTGAAAAACATTTTGATTTTGTATCATTTCTAAACAAGAGATAGTTTATGAAAAAAAGAGTTTTAATTGTAACCGAATCAATTTCATATGGCGGTTTAAATCTTGTATCTGTAAATTTACAGCAACATCTGGATAAAGAAAAGTTCGATTGCACATTTTGCGTTAGAAGGAGCCAAAAGGGTGAACTCGAGCACGAAATAACGGAACAAGGCATAAAGGTTATCCATGTTCCTGACAGCGAACTTAACTATTTAAAAAGCTACTTGTTTTATAAAAAAACAATGAAAGATGGAAATTATGATATCGTTCACTGTCATTTGCCGTTTATCAGCGGAATTGTTTTGCTTGCAGCAAAGCAAGCCGGGGTAAAAAATAGAATTGCTCACGCACATTTTTCACAGCCGTACACAGACACTGCAATATATTCTAAGAAAAAACAAATTGTAGCTGATGTATATAGAAAAATAATGAGGCTTTTTCTGAAAGTTTTCTGTACCGTGAAACTTGCTTGCAGCTATGATTCGGGATGCTTTTTATACGGAAGAAGAGAATTTGAAAAGAATGGTATAATTTTAAATAATGGTATTGATACAGAAAGCTTTGCTTTTAACAAGGATATCAGAAAAAGTGTCAGAAACGAATTAAATATTAACGAAAAAGCAGTAGTATTCGGACACATTGGTCAGCTCTACAGTGTGAAAAATCAAACTTATGTCATAGATGTTTTTAATGAGTTTCATAAAAATAACGGTAATTCGTATCTGTTAGTTATCGGTGACGGAACAGACAGAGAAAAGCTTGAAAACAAAGTCTGTTCTTTGGGTTTGGAAAAAAGTGTGCTGTTTCTCGGATTGAGAAACGACGCAAACAGATTATATCAAGCAATGGATATTTTCGTTTTTCCGTCAGTACATGAGGGCTTTCCTGTTACACTTGTTGAGGCACAAGCCTCAAAATTGCCTTGTATTGTTTCTGACACCATAACAAAAGATACAAAGCTTAATAGGAATATTGAATATATGTCTGTTGATTTGCCTGCTGAAAAATGGGCAGAGAAGATTGAAAATATGCTGACTGCTGACAGAGAAACAGTGGATAATTCAAACGTCATCAAACAATATGATATAAACAATATTGCCAAAGAACTTGAAAATATTTATCTAAGATAAAGAAAGGAGAATACAATATATGCTTGGTTTTACTGCTCTGCAAACATTTTTGATATTTATAGCTTTGTTTGCAGTCATATATTGGATTACTCCTAAAAAGCTTTCTTGGTTGCCGTTTGTTTTGATAACTATAGCTTTTGCGTGGATTGGTTTTAATGTTGTACCTGACCCTGCCGACGATTTGTCAAGGTATTTTAAAGCCCTCAACGAAATGCGTGACGGCGGTTATGACACTCTGCAAAGATATATTAACGAGAATCAGTTCGATTTTAAAACCTTTAGAGTTGCCGCATATTATGTCTATTTCATCAGTAAACTGCCTACTAATCAATGGCTTCCCTGCATAACAATGTTCATTGTTTACGGCTTGGGCTTTTATTGTATTTACAAGGCATCAAAGAGATTTGGAATTTCAAAAACCAATACATTTTTAGGTGCAATGTTTTTTATTTGTACATATTGGTACTATGATACTTGTAGCGGTACTCGTAATGGACTGGCTTTTGCTATTGCCTTTGCCTGCTCGTATCAGCTTCTTGTTGAAAGAAAATACAAATTACTTTGTTACGCAGGTTTTGTGATAGCGTCTCTAACACATTCAGGCGGTATTATACCTGTTGTTCTTGTAATATTAGCGGAAATTACCTTTAACACCAGCGGTAAGTTTTTGAACTTCCTTCTTGTCTTCGGTATAATCGGCGGAGCAGCGGGAATAAGATGGCTTGCCAGCATCAGCGACAATTCTTTTATACAAGGTATTGCCGGTAAGGTTGACGGAAGAGAAGCCGCTGCTATTGATTTTTCTTCAACGGGAACAATGTTCAGGGTTAATATGGTGGTGCTTGTTGTTGTTATTGCGTTGATTCTTTATTTCTCATATTTCATACTTAATTGTGATTATACTTCTGAACTGAAAAGATTTTATAAGTATTCCTCGATAGTCGCATATTTTTGTGTTGGTGCACTTTTCAGCGGCCTTATTTTTGTACGCTTTGTAAGGTGGATTTTGCCTCTTGTTGGTGGAATGATTTATATGATTGGTATGCAGATGGAGAATAATTATATTGACGAAAAAGGAATTTCTTACTGTAAGTATTATTCACCTTCGACAGTTGCCATAAGAGTTAGATTTAAGCCGATTGTAACGTTTGCATTTATTGCATTTATGGCAGTTCATTTGTGGTATATGTGCAACGGCTCTTCTTTGATTTGGATGCATTTTGATTTTGAGTGGAGTTATTTATGATTTCGATTATCGTTCCGATTTACAAGGTTGAAAAGTACATAAAAGAGTGCGTTGAAAGCATTGTGGCTCAAAGCTACAGTGATATTGAAATAATTCTTGTAGATGACGGCTCGCCTGACAATTGCCCGAAAATCTGCGACGATTTTGCAAAGCAAGACAGCAGAATTAAGGTTATTCACAAAGAAAACGGCGGATTGATTTCTGCCAGAAAAGCAGGCCTTAAAGCGTCAACAGGTGAATATGTCTGCTTCGTTGACGGCGATGATTGGATTGAGCCTGATATGTATGAAAATATCGCAGAAGCTATCGGAAAGACGCAGGCTGATTGTGTAATTACACAGTTTTATTTCGACTATCCTGAGAATCCGAGGAAAAGCGAATACAAGCTTACTCGCGAGCTTTATACTCGTGAACAGATAGAAAAAGAGATTTTACCTACAATGCTTTTTGACGGAGAGTATTATCGTTTTGGTATCTATCCTTGTTGTTGGACTAAGGTGTTCAAAAGGGAAATTCTCGAAAAGCACCTGACCGATACTGATGACAGAATTCGTATGGGTGAGGATATAGCATTCACATATCCGTGCATAATGGAATGTCAGTCCTTGGCGTTTATCGATAAGGCACTTTACCATTACAGAATAAATAATGAGTCTATGACGAAAGCATATGACCCAATTTTGCAGGATATCATTATGCTTCCTTACGAGGCGTTGACGAAAAAGAGCAAGGCTCTCGGTGTAGATTTATCAAATCAGTTGCCATATTATCTGCTGTATTTGGTTAATTTCGTAATTCGCAACGAGGCTAATATTAACAATCCTAAATCAAAGGAAGAAAGAAATGCGGTGCTTGAAAATCTTGTTAAGAATGACGAGATTGCAAAATCAATGGATAAGATAAATCCCGCACTTTTGCCAAGTCACACAAAACTTCTCCACTTGAGCCTGAAAAAACAAAGCACCTTTATGCTGAAAAATTATATTAAACTGCTGAGGAAATTTATATAATGGAAAACCCTTTAATCAGTATTATTATTCCTGTTTATAAAACGGAAAAATATCTTGACCGCTGTGTTGAGAGCGTTGTCAATCAAACATATAAAAATCTTGAAATAATTTTGGTGGATGACGGCTCGCCTGATAAATGTCCTGCTATGTGCGACGCTTGGACAGAAAAGGACAATCGTATTAAAACTTATCATATTGAAAATAAGGGTGTTGCAAATGCAAGAAATTTTGCACTTGGTGTAGCAACAGGAGACTATATTGGTTTTGTAGATAGCGACGATTATATTGAACCTAATATGTATCAATTTTTGTTAAATGCTGTCTTGGAAAATGATGCTGAAATAACAGTATGCGGTTATCAAATCAATGATGAAGCAGATGTTGATGTTAATCTCAGAACTGTTTCTCAGTTTGACGCACTTAAAGAGGTATGTGTCGGCGATTACAAGTATGGCGTGCTATGGAATAAACTCTATAAAAAGAAAGTTTTAAAAGGTGTAGAAATGCCACCTCTTGTGTGCTGTGAAGATTTGGTTTATAACTATTATGCGTTTAAAAATGCAAAAAATATTGTTGAGTGCGATAGTAAGCTGTACCACTATTTTCAAAATGATGATAGTACGGTGCACGGAAACTTTAGTTATGGTGCTTTTGATGCTATAATTTCAAAAAGAATCATCTTTGAAAATGAACAAAGTTCAAATCTTCGAGAATATGCAATTAAAGGAATTGTTTCTTCATGTTTTATTGTTTTAAGCGGATGTATTCAAAATAACGCATTCCATGAGGATATGCAAAAACTAATTGATTTTATTGTTTCTCATAAAAAAGAAATATTAAAATCTAATTTGTATTCAAAAAAAGATAAAATTAAAATTATTATTTTGTGGATTTTTCCATCTTTTTACAAGTATATTGTCAAACAAAAGTAGGTATTTTTATGTCAATGCACGCTTATATGATAATTGCTCATAATCAATTTGAGCTTTTGGAAAAGTTAATACTTGCCCTTGACGATGTGAGAAATGATATTTATATTCATATCGATGCAAAGGTTAAAGACTTTGATTTTGAACATTTTAAATCACTTACCAAGTATTCAAGAGTTGTGTTTACTGATGAAAGAGTGAACATTACGTGGGGAGATTTCAGCCAGGTTAAGTGCGAAATGGTGCTTTTGAAAACTGCTGTTTCTAATGACAATCCTGAAAATCAATACACGTATTATCATTTGCTTTCAGGTGCCGATTTGCCCATTAAATCTAATG
>JAQXUH010000094.1 GCA_029219885.1 Eubacteriales bacterium
GAGACCCGCGAGTTACCCAACAATGCTGTTTATTTACGGGATGTCGAGGACGCCATCCCCTACAAATTCTCAATAAAAATATTTTTACGGCGACGAGTTTGTCGAGGATAAATTAGGCAAAATCGGCTTTTCTCGCCGAGAGGAGCTGTACATAGGTACTGCCCCGAGGCGAAAAAGTCGAAGCACCAATTACGGCGTGGGGTTCGATGCCCCCGCCGTAATTCAAGTGTGCGGTCGCTGTAACATTTTAATTTTTATGTTTTGTTATTACGAGAAAGTTAGCCACCGATTTTTTATCGGTGCGGTTTTGTCAATTTAGACCGACAAACTATAATTTATCTAAGCAAAAATCAATATGAGCATATTTTACAAATTTCTTACTGTGTCACGCCTATAATACCCTTGGGACGTGTATACAATGAAAATAAATGAAAAAATCAAAGAAAAAGCAAACGGAATAAAAATCAAAAAGCAAACTATAATTTGGCTCAGGCGGGCAATACGGACGGCGGTAAGCTTTGCTCTCAGCTTTTCGTCGGTATTCGGTGGGTGCAGTCCATTCGGAGTGTCAATGATTACCGCGTCAGGCAAGGGTGAATTTCTTTTTTCCACCGTAGGTGCAGGACTTGGGTACATAATATTCTGCTCTCCCGATAATGCAGTACGATACTTCAGTGCCGTTATTATTTCCGCCGTGGGAACATTCGCTATAAATATGTTCAAGGGCAAAAAGGACGCAGGACTGCCGATGCTCATTTCGTTTCTTTCTGTGCTGTCAACAGGATTTGTGATGAATGTTAAATCGGGAGCAGGTGCAGGAGAATACGCATTAATTCTCGGCGAGTCGATTCTGGCGACAGGAGGAAGTTTTTTCTTCTTCAGGGCAATTCATTGCAATTTCAAACGGCTTAAGCTGAAGGCATTGCCTGTGGCAGATTTGGTATGCCTTGCGGTAACTGCGTCGGTAATACTTTCGGGGCTGTCCTTTATTGAAATCAAAGGCGTTTCACCTGCAAGAATTTTTGCGGTGCTTGTTATTCTTTCAACTGTCCGTTTCGGCTCACAGCGGTGGTCTCTTATCCTGTCGCTGTGCTTGGGGTTTGCCTTGGGAATCAGCAGAGAAAACAGCCTGTTTCTTTTAGGTGCATACGCCTTTTCTGCCTTGGTCAGCAGTCTTTTCACCACCTTTTCCTCCCTCGGCGTAGGTATCAGCTTTTCCGTTTCAATGGCGTTTTTTGCGGTGGCGGCAAATATGGGAAGCTTTTCTCTTTGCTGTGGAGTTGAAAGCCTTATCGCCTCCATTATTCTTGCACTTCTGCCGGAGGTTGTAACGGACAAGCTGTCGGGTATGTGGCAGGAGGGTGCCGATATTGCACCTGACGGCAGTCTGAGGCAAAGTCTGATTGTACGTCTGCGTCTTGCGTCATCAGCCTTGGCTCAGGTCAGCGAAAATGTCCGTGATGTCCGTGAAAAGATAAACAAATTAGGCCGTTTTGAGCCTGCGGAAAGCGAGCTGAGAATGGTTGCCGCCGACCAATTTTTCTCTATTTCCGATATGCTGGAGGACTTGGCATTTGAGTTTGATGAGGCGGAAAGCTTTGACTTTAAAACCGCAGGAAAAATACGCAGACTTCTCGGTGAATACGACATTTACCCTGAAAATATTTCCGTCATCGAGGACAAGTTCGGCAGGCAGAGAATTGAAATTCTCGCTCCCAAAGACACTCTCGGCCTTGACTCGCCTGTTATAAGAAGTGAGATATCAAAAATCTGCAAGCGTGATTTTGAAAAAGGACGGCTCAGCGTTTCCTCGGCAGGACGGCTCCTTTCAATGATGGAAAAGCCTAATTACAAAATGAGTATCGGCTTTGCTCAGTATTGTGCCGAGGGCAATCTCTGCGGTGATACGGTGAAAACTATCAACGATTCACGAGGTCATATGATACTGATTATCAGCGACGGAATGGGAAAAGGCAGCCGTGCGGCTCTTGACGGTGCAATGGGTGCAGGACTTCTTTCAAAGCTCCTTTGTGCCGGTTTCGGTTTCGACTCCTCTCTCAAGGTGGTAAATAGTGCTCTTTTAGTCAAAAGCAGCGAGGAAAGTCTGGCAACTCTCGACTGTGCCAGCGTTGACCTTTTCACAGGAAAATGCGAATTTTACAAGGCAGGTGCTCCTGCGTCATACATTGTCAAAAACGGCAGTATAACAAAATGTGAGCTGTCCTCTATGCCGGCAGGAATACTTCGAGGAATTGAGTTTGCAAAGCGTACTGCAATGCTGTCGGCAGGTGACGAAATAATTTTGATGTCCGACGGAATAACAGACACTCCCACACTTATGCCTGAGGAATTTTTATCCTTTGAAGAGGACCTTTCGCCTAACGATAAAGCAAAGGCAATTCTTGATTTTGCCCTGAAAAATTCCGACAGCCGTCACCGAGATGATATGTCTGTCATCGTTGCAAGACTTGAATAACAGGTCTCCCGTGTGTAAAGTGAGTTATTGCAACAAAAATTTCGGCTCCATTGTGTAAAGGGAGCTGGATGCGAACAAACTTTGTGAGCAGACTGAGGGATTGATGGTTGTTGCAATAAAAATGCTGAAATGAACAACTATCAACCTCTCCGAGTTGCCTGACGGCAACCCACCTCTCCTTACACAGGAGAGGCTTATTTTTTATGCAAGAAGTCACCTTTACTAATAAAATACTAAAAATAGCAAAAAAGCACACACCTCATAGAATAAATAGGTGTGTGCTTTTCAGTTGTTGGCGGCAGTGGCAAAAGCCCGAAGAATAGCTGCCGCTGTATCGGCTGTTGTAGGTGGCGGAAATTGAATATGTATCTGATTTTCCCTCTGTCAGTATTGCTGTTCAATTTTCAGCCACTGTTCATTTGCCTTTTTTACGGAGTACAGGCAGTACCCTAAAATCTTGTTTACTATTACACGAGCCGAGTTTATATGACGGCTGACAGTAGGCTGAGAAAGCTTCAGCTCTCTTGCAATCTCTGTTTGAGATTTGCCGTGAACGTAGAACAGCCTGAGGCAAATACTCTGCCTTTCGGTAAGCTCATTTTTAATTATCTGCGGTAAAACAGAAGAGAGAGCCCGGGACAGAATTTTTTGTTCGTCGGCACTGTCATCCTCGAAGAAATCTTTGCCGGCAACACATTCTTCCAAAAAATCTTTCAAATACTCTCCTCCTCTTCATAATAACGGGAAAGCAAAGAAGAAACCCTTTTGCATTCACAAGCCATATCGTAATAAATCTTTATCCTCTTTCTAAGCAGAACAAGGTCGTTGCCTCTGTAAACGCAAAGCAACGGTTTTAAGCCGTCAAGCTTTGCACACAGCACGTTGTACTGCTCCTCGTATTCACGAGCCAATTCATCAATATTCATTGCTGCCCTTCTTTCTTATTGTCTTATCAGCTTGTCCGAGATATGTGAGTGATAATAAACAAATCATCACCGAACCTGTTGATAATTACATATATTATACGAACATTTGTTCTATGTCAAGACAAAAACAAAGAAAAGTCCGATTTTTTTCACAATTGTTAGAGAAATAAAAATTTATCTTGCATTTCCCCTGTCGAACCTTGTAGAAATGAGCAGATTGCTCAAAATATTTCTACAATCATATTGACAAATTGTATAATATAAACTATAATAAAGTTGGAATTAAGGCGGGCCGCACCGTCTTGAGCTCTTTGGTCCTCCATAGTTTGTAATGACAGAGAGAGAAAGACCGAAATGCGTTTAAGCGTTTCGGTCCTTTTTCGTCTATATATACTGTTTTTTTGTAGCTGTTTATAGACAGCAGTTTTATATATCCAACATAATCGGCAAAAGTCACAATATTTTTCTTTTAATTGAAAAATAATACTTTACTTTTGTACGCTATAGTATTAAAATAATAATCAATGGCAAAGATGTCTGACGGCTATCTTTGTCTTTTTTTACAAAAGGAGATATTGTTATGGAAAACTTAGGCTATTACAACGGCAAATACGGACTTATCGAAGAAATGCAGATTCCTATGCTTGACAGAGTGTGCTGGTTTGGCGACGGTATCTATGATGCTACATATTCACACAACCACAAAATCTTTGATATGGACGCTCACCTTAACAGATTTTACAATTCAGCTAAGCTCCTTGACATCAATATGCCTATCGAAAGAGCAGAGCTTGAAAAGCTTTTGAACGACCTTGTGCAAAAGGTTGACAGCGGTGACCAGTTTGTATATATGCAGGTTACAAGAGGCTCAGGTCTCAGAGGTCACATTTACGCAGAAGATATCAAGGCTAACCTTTGGATAACTCTCACTCCGTCACCTGTTGCCGATACATATAAGAAAATCGACCTTATCACTTATGAGGACAAGAGATTTGAATACTGCAACGTTAAAACTCTTAACCTTATTCCGTCTTGTCTTGCTGCAACTGCTGCTGACAGAGCAGGCTGCGAGGAAGCTATTTTCCACAGAGGCGATATTGTTACCGAGTGTGCTCATTCAAACTGCTCAATTTTCAAGGACGGCAAGGTTATCACTCATCCGCTGACAGACCACATTCTTCCCGGTACTGCAAGACTTCGTCTTCTTGCTTTTGCTGAAAAGCTCGGTTACGGCGTTGAGGAGAGAGAATATACTCTTGACGAGCTTATGAACGCAGACGAGGTTGTTGTTCATTCAACAGGCTCATTCTGTATTGCGGCTAAAACTGTTGACGGCAAGCCTGTTGGCGGTAAAGCTCCTGAAATGCTTAAGAAGATTCAGGACGCTCTCGTAGCAGATTTTGAGGAGCAGTGCAAGGCTGACTAGGGAGTAATTTTAATGTACGAAAGAACATATGCCAAAATTGATTTGGACGCTGTTGAGTATAATATTGATAATGTTTTAAAAAAGATTAACGGCAAAGCAAAGCTTTTAGGCGTTATAAAGGCTGACGCTTATGGTCACGGAGCTGTTGAAATAGGTAAGTTTCTTGAGGATAAGTGCGACTTTTTCGGCGTTGCCTGTGTTGAAGAGGCAGAGGAGCTTATCGACGCCGGAATTAAAAAGCCGATACTGATTTTAGGCTTTGTGTCGCCTGCATATTTCGACAGAATTGTGGCGAAAAATATCCGTATTCCTATTTTCTCCTATGAGGAGGCAAAGGCACTTTCAGATGAGGCGGTAAGGCAGAACAAAACTGTTCCTTTCCACTTCTGCATTGATACAGGTATGAGCCGTATCGGCTTTCAGGTAAACGAGGAAAGTGCCGATATCTGCAAGGAGATTACAAAGCTGCCGAACATTCAGGCAGAGGGACTGTTTTCTCACTTTGCCACCGCTGACGAAGCTGTGCTGACTAAGGCGGTTGCTCAAAGAGATAAGTATAAGCAGTTTGTTTCTATGCTTGAGGAGAGAGGAATTAACATTCCAATTAAGCATTTGAACAATTCCGCAGGTATTATGAATTTTGACGAGTTTTTTGATATGGTCCGTTCGGGAATAATCACCTATGGTCTTTATCCGTCGGAAGAGGTTGACAAGTCACTTCTTGATATCAAGCCTGTTATGGAGTGGAAAACTCATATCACCCACGTTAAGGAGCTTGAAAAAGGACGCGAAATTTCCTACGGCGGTACATACAAAACCGAGGAAATCAGAATTATCGCCACCGTTCCTGTGGGCTATGCCGACGGCTACCCAAGATGCCTGTCAAATATAGGCAGAGTTATTGTAAACGGACAGTACGCACCTATAGTCGGCAGAGTTTGTATGGACCAATTTATGATTGATGTCACCGATATTCCAAACGTTAAGGTTGACGATATCGTAACTCTTGTTGGTACAGACGGCGACGCCGTTCTTTCAATGGAAGAGGTTTCAAATCTTGCCCATTCCTTTAACTATGAGCTTCCCTGCCGTGTTGCAAGGAGAGTACCGAGAGTGTACTATCGCAACGGAAAAGAAGTTAAAACTGTTAATTATCTTAAATAATAATTTAAGCCTTGCAGAAATCTGCAAGGCTTTTTTATGTAAATTGTTGTTTAACGTATCAAGTTTTACAGATACTAATTGAATTTTTGTAGGGGATGGCGTCCTTGACATCCCGTAAATAAACAGGTTGGATAACTCACGGGTCTCGCAGGGCGGTTCCCAAAATTTGCTGTCTGCTCATATCGCAGGCAAATTTTGACCGCTACTAAGTTCTTTTTGCTCCCTTTATCTTCCGCAGGAAGCGGTCGCAAACGAACCGTCGAGGACGCCGACCCCTACGAAATAT
>JAQXUH010000095.1 GCA_029219885.1 Eubacteriales bacterium
AGGGTTTCTCTTGTAAGCCATTGCAGATGAGCCAATCTGATTTTTCTCAAAAGGCTCCTCGATTTCCTTAAGATTCTGAAGAAGTCTTAAGTCGTTAGAAAATTTGCAGCAGGACTGTGCAATAAGACCAAGACAGTTGCAAACGATAGTGTCAAGCTTTCTTGCATAGGTCTGACCGCTGACAGGGAAACAGGACTTAAAGCCCATTTTCTCTGCAATCTTCTTATCAAGCTCCTTGCATTTCTCGTGGTCGCCGTCGAAAAGCTCAAGGAATGACGCCTGAGTTCCTGTTGTACCCTTAGAGCCTAAAAGCATAAGAGAATCAATAACGTGGCAGATTTCCTCATAGTCGAGGACTAAATCCATAAGCCAAAGAGTAGCTCTCTTGCCTACTGTTGTAGGCTGTGCAGGCTGGAAGTGAGTGAAACCGAGACAAGGCATATCCTTGTACTCATCAGCAAATTTTGCCACAGATGCAATAGCGTTGACAAGCTTTTTCTTGATAAGCAGAAGAGCCTCTCTCATAGTGATAATATCTGTGTTGTCACCTACATAACAGCTTGTAGCACCAAGATGGATAATAGGCTTTGCCTTTGGACACTGCTCGCCGTAAGCGTGAACGTGGCTCATTACATCGTGACGGAATTTCTTCTCATACTCCTGAGCAACCTCGTAGTTGATGTCCTCAGCGTGAGCCTTCATTTCGTCAATCTGCTCCTGAGTTACATTAAGGCCCAATTCGTGCTCTGCCTCTGCAAGAGCAATCCACAGCTTTCTCCATGTCTTAAACTTAAAGTCCGGAGAATAGATGTACTGCATTTCTTTTGATGCGTAGCGGGCGTTAAAAGGTGAATTGTATGTATCATTAGGCATTAGTCTAAACCTACTCTCTTCATCATTTCAGCATAAGCTGCTTCTACTCCGCCAAGGTCACGGCGGAAACGGTCCTTGTCAAGCTTTTCGTGAGTTTCGATATCCCAGAAACGGCAGGTGTCAGGGCTGATTTCGTCAGCGAGAACAATAGTGCCGTCGGAAGTCTTGCCGAATTCAAGCTTGAAGTCGATAAGCTCTACGCCGATTGAAGCAAAATACTCCTTGAGAACGTCATTAACTGTGAAAGCCATCTTTTTGATTGTGTCAATTTCTTCCTGTGTTGCAAAACCGCAGGATACAGCGTGATAGCCGTTGATAAGCGGGTCGCCAAGCTCGTCGTTCTTGTATGAGAACTCAATTGACGGACAAACAAAGTCCATACCCTCCTCAAGACCTAATCTCTTACAGATAGAGCCTGCGGCACGGTTACGGATAATAACCTCGAGAGGTACGATAGTAACCTTTTTAACTGCTGTTTCTCTGTCGGAAAGCTCCTCAACAAAGTGAGTAGGTACGCCTTTCTTCTCAAGAATCTGCATAAGGTAGTTTGACATCTTGTTGTTTACAACACCCTTGCCTGCAATTGTGCCTTTCTTAAGGCCGTTGAAAGCAGTAGCATCATCCTTGTAATCAACGATTACGATGTCAGGGTCCTCAGTTGCCCATACCTTCTTTGCCTTGCCCTCATAGAGCTGTTCTTTCTTCTCCATAGCTTTATATCTCCTTTTGAAAATTGTTTACTTTTTATAAACCTTTTTGATTCTTTCGATTGCCTCTACTGTTTTTTCAGCGTTGCCGAAAGAGGTCAGTCTGAAATATCCCTCACCGGCAGGACCGAAGCCTGAACCCGGTGTGCCTACAACCTGGCACTTTTCAAGAAGCTCGTCAAAGAACTCCCAGGAGGTGTATCCCTCAGGAACTCTGAGCCATACGTATGGTGAATTTACACCGCCGTAGCACTCAAAGCCTGCATCGCAAAGGCCGTCATAAATAACTCTTGCGTTCTTCTGATAATATGAAAGAGTTTCCTTAATCTGCTTCTGTCCCTCGTCGGTATAGATAGCCTCAGCAGCACGCTGAGTAATATATGAAACGCCGTTGAACTTAGTAGCCTGACGTCTTGCCCAAAGAGGATTAAGGCTTGTACCGTCAAAAACAAGGTCCTTAGGAACAACAGTATAACCGCATCTCATACCTGTAAAGCCTGCCGTCTTTGAGAATGAGCGAAGCGCGATAGCACAGGTCTTGGCACCCTCGATTTCGTAAATTGACTTTGGAATATCGTCCTCAACTACAAATGCCTCATAAGCTGAATCAAAGAGGATAAGTGAATGGTGCTCATTTGCGTAATCTACCCACTTCTTAAGCTGTTCCTTTGTAGCAACCATACCTGTTGGGTTGTTAGGGAAGCAGAGGTAAATTACATCAGGTACCTCGTCAGGAATGTCAGGTGTAAAGTTGTTCTCGGCGGTGCAAGGCATATAGATAATGTTTGACCAAAGACCGTCAGCGTTCTTGTCACCGCTTCTGCCTGCCATAACGTTTGTGTCAACGTAAACAGGATATACAGGGTCACAGATAGCAACCTTGTTGTCAACTGAAAAAATGTCGCCGATATTACCGCAGTCAGATTTTGCACCATCGGAAAGGAAAATTTCGTCCTTTGCAATATCAATTCCTCTGTCTGCGTAATCGTGCTTTTGGATAGCCTCAAGAATGAAGTCGTAGCCGTACTCAGGCGGATAACCTCTGAATGTTTCCTCATGTGCCATTTCATCAACTGCCTTGTGCATAGCGTCGATAACAACAGGTGCAAGAGGCTTTGTTACGTCGCCGATTGAAAGACGGATAACGTCTGCCTCAGGATGAGCAGCCTGATATTCTCTCTGCTTTTTAGCAACAGTGGAGAAAAGGTAGCTTGACTCGATTTTCAAAAAGTTTTCGTTGATTTTCATATTTTAATCCTCCAATTTTTTAACATCTACTTCGCCTGTAAAGGCATATTTTGCCGGACCTGTCATAAAAATACTGTCCTGCTCGTTACCGCTCCAGCTGATGTCAAGGTCACCGCCCACAAGGTGAATAGTTACATCGTTGTCGGCAAGTCCGTTGATTATAGCCGCCGCAGCCGTTGCACAGGCACCTGTACCGCAGGCAAGAGTTTCTCCTGCACCACGCTCGAAAACACGCATTTCAATATTCTTCCTGTCAATAATCTTGGCAAATTCAGCATTTACTCTGTCAGGAAAAACATTTGTGTTGCTTTCAAAATAAGCACCGTATTTGTCTAAATCAAAATCTTTCGGATGCTCGTCAATAAACATTACTGCGTGAGGGTTACCCATAGAAATGCAGGTCATTTCAAACTCGCGGTCAAGAGCCGTAATCTTCTCTTTAACAGCTCTTTCACCTGAGCAGTTTACGGGAATTGCCGCCGCTTTAAGTTCAGGGCGTCCCATATCAACTCTTGCACTGACAGCCTCGCCGTCCTTAACAGTAACGTCGATATATTTAACGGCACCCATAGATTCGATAGTGAATGATGTCTTGTCAGTCATTTTGTGGTCATACACATATTTTGCCACACAGCGTATGCCGTTACCGCACATAGCTCCCCGGCTGCCGTCAGCATTGTACATAACCATTTCAAAATCAGCCTTAGTGCCTTTTTTGATAAGTATCAAGCCGTCACCGCCGATACCGAAATGGCGGTCGGATAAAATTTTTGCAGCCTTGCTTTCGTCTTCGACAATTTCTTCAAGGCAGTTAATGTATATATAGTCATTACCGCAGCCTTGCATTTTAGTAAATTTCATAAAACATCTCCCAAGCGTTAGTTATCTGAAGTCGTTGATTATCTCCTGAGCCACAGCAACAAGCTTTTTGCCTGTTTTCATACTCTCGTTCTGAAGATATTTGTGTGCCTGAGTTTCGGTCATATCCATATTGTTCATAATAATGACCTTGGCGTTTGAAATAATCTCTGCCTCGTCGCCGTCACGCCTTGTAAATGCAGATGTACTGCTGGCAAGAATCGTAACAGTTGAGATAAATTCGTCTCTGTTGACAGGCAAAGGAAGGTAAATAAGATTGCCCATATAGCTTTGAGTGCCGTTTTTTGACAAAGCAACAATGTCAAAGTCAGGCGGCAGATGCTCTGCTATGTTCGCCGCACTCATATCGCTGAGATTTTCGGCACAGACAATAATGCCTTCTCTCATATCCTGAGCTATGTTCAAGGCACTTGAGCCTAAGGCACACACGCAGGAAACGTGAAGTCCCTCATTTTCAAGCATCAGACGCAGCTTTAATGCAATATCCTTAACCGGATATGCAATTATAATATTACGCATTGTCTTCTCTTCTCTTTCATACACTTTTGTCTCTTATCTTTAACGCCATTATTATATCATATGCGGCAGGCGATATACAATATCAAATGTTACAAAATTTTAAACTTATTAAATTATATTTTTGATATATAGGGAATTACCGCCAATGAGAAAATGTGTACAATTATAACCGCCGTCTTTTGTACATTTCTAACAATTTACACAGATTTGAAAAATTTTTAACATTTTTTTGTAACAAACTAACCAAAAACCGCTTGATTAATTGACGTAAAGGTGATATGATGAAACTGTATTATAGGTTATTACTATCAAAGTTCCTAAAAGGAGATGAAAAAATGGCACAATCAGCAAAGCTGAAAAAGGAATATGAGTTCCCTTTGTACGTTTTTCACGCAGGAAAAAATTATAAGGCATATGAATTCTTCGGCTGTCATAGAATTAAAGGAAATACCTTTGTTTTCAGAGTGTGGGCACCTCACGCAAAAGCCGTTTCCGTTGCAGGTGATTTTAACAGCTGGGACGAGCTTGAAAATAAAATGAACAAAATATCCGACGGTATCTGGGAAGCCGTTATTGACAATGTAGAGATATACGATTGCTATAAATATGTAATCACCACAGCAGCAGGAAATATTATCTACAAGGCGGACCCTTACGCTTTCCACGCTGAAACAAGACCGGGAACAGCGTCAAAGGTTTACGAAATCGGCGGATATAAATGGCGTGACAAGAGCTGGTTTGACGCATCAAAAAAAGGTAATGTTCTTGAGCGTCCCGTGAATATTTATGAAATTCATTTCGGCTCGTGGAAACAGCACGAAAACGGCGATTTCCTGTCATACAGAGAAATGGCTGACGAGCTTATTCCTTATGTTAAGGATATGGGCTACACTCATATTGAAATGATGCCGATTATGGAATATCCTTTCGACGGCTCCTGGGGTTATCAGGTAACGGGATATTTTGCACCTACATCAAGATACGGCACTCCCGACGATTTAATGTACTTCATTGATATGTGCCACAAGGCAGGTATCGGCGTAATTCTCGATTGGGTTCCTGCTCATTTTCCAAAGGACGCTTACGGACTTTATGAATTTGACGGCGAATGTACTTATGAGTATTCCGATTTGAAAAAGGGCGAGCATAAGGAATGGGGTACAAGAGTATTTGACTACGGCAAAAATGAAGTTAAATCTTTCCTCATTTCCTCTGCTATGTATTGGGTAAACGAGTTCCATTTTGACGGCCTGCGAGTTGATGCCGTTGCGTCAATGCTCTATCTCGATTACGGCAGAGATGACGGTCAGTGGACACCTAATAAAAACGGCGGAAGAGAAAATCTTGAGGCTGTGGAGTTTTTCCAGGATTTAAGCCGTGCAATGTTCAAGGAGCACCCTGAGGTTATGATGATTGCCGAGGAGTCTACCGCTTGGCCTATGATAACTATGCCTCCCGATATCGGCGGCTTGGGCTTTAACTTCAAGTGGAATATGGGCTGGATGAACGATATGCTCCGTTACACATCTATGGACCCTCTGTTCAGGAAAGGTAATCACAGCTGTATCACATTCAGCTTCTTCTACGCTTTCAGCGAAAACTTTATTCTTCCAATCAGTCACGACGAGGTAGTTCACGGCAAGGCAAGTCTGCTTAACAAAATGCCCGGCGACTACGATATGAAGTTTGACGGTCTGCGTCTTTTCCTGGCGTATATGTTTGCTCATCCCGGCAAAAAGCTCCTGTTTATGGGCAGCGAGTTCGGTCAGTTTATTGAGTGGAATTACGAACAGGGACTTGACTGGATGCTCCTCGATTACGATAAGCATAAGAAAACTCAGAATTTCACAAGAGATTTGAACAATCTTTACAAAAACACTCCTGCACTTTGGGAAGTTGATTACAGTTGGGAGGGCTTTCAGTGGATTTCCAGCGACGATAACGCCAACTCCATTATCGCTTTCAGAAGAATTGACAAAAGCGGCAAGGAAATTATCGCTGTATTCAACTTTACGCCAAATAGCTTTGACGATTACAGAATAGGCGTTCCCGAGCAGGGCACGTATAAGGTTATTCTTGATACTTCTGTTGAAAAGTACGGCGGTAAAAAAGCAAGACTTTCAGGCACATATAAGTCAAAGAAAGTTCCTATGCACGGCTTGGAGCAGAGTATCGGCTTAAAGCTCAGCGGTTTGTCTGCTTTGTATCTTGAAAAGGTACCTGAAAAGAAGAAAAAGACAGACACCGAAAAGGCAGACGGCAAGGCAAAAGCAGACGCACCTGAAAAGGCAGATAAATCTGCAAAGCCGTCAAGCACCGAAAACAAAGCAAAAACGCCAAAGGCGAATAATACCAAAACTAAAGATAAGGAGAGAAAAAATGGCAAAAAGAAATAAAACTGTTGCAATGCTCCTTGCAGGCGGTCAGGGAAGCCGTCTCGGAGTTCTTACAAAGAATATTGCAAAGCCTGCCGTTCCCTACGGCGGAAATTACAGAATTATAGATTTTCCTCTTTCAAACTGCGTAAACAGCGGTATTTATACCGTAGGTGTGCTGACTCAGTATCAGCCGCTTGAGCTTAACGATTATCTCGGCAACGGTCAGCCCTGGGACCTTGACCGTCAGAACGGCGGTATTCATATCCTTTCACCATACGAGGCTATCGGCGGTGCAGAGTGGTATAAGGGTACTGCAAATGCAATTTACCAAAATATTAACTTTATCGAAAAGTATGACCCTGAATATGTAGTTATCCTTTCAGGCGACCATATTTATAAAATGAATTACGCAAAGATGGTTGACTTCCACAAGAAGAACAAGGCAGACTGCACAATTGCCGTTCTTGAAGTTCCGTGGGAGGAGGCTCCTCGTTTCGGTATTCTTGCTACTGACGAGGAAAACAGAATTTACGAGTTTGCAGAAAAGCCTGAAAAACCAAAGAGCAATAAGGCGTCAATGGGTGTGTATGTTTTCAGTTGGGATAAGCTTAAAAAATATCTTATTCAGGATGAGAATACAGAGGGCTCTGCCAACGATTTCGGCAAAAATATCATTCCTGCAATGCTTGACGCAGGCGAGAGAATGTTTGCGTTCCCATTCAAAGGCTATTGGAAAGATGTGGGTACTATCGACTCTCTGTGGGAGGCTAATCTGGATATTATCAATCCTAATGTCGACCTTGACCTCAGCGACAAGAGCTGGAGAATTTATTCAAGAAATCCGATGGCTCCGCCTCATTACATAGGCAAGAACGCAGTAGTTGAAAACTGCTCAATCAGTGAGGGCTGTGAAATTGAGGGTAATGTAGATTACAGCGTTGTTTCCTCAAATGTAGTTGTTGAAGAGGGTGCAGATGTAAGATACAGCGTTATTATGCCGGGTGCCGTAATCAAAAAGGGTGCCAAGGTTTACTACTCAATAGTTGCAGAAAATGCAGTAATTGACGAAGGTGCAAAGATAGGCGAAATTCCTGAGCTTCTTGAAAAGCCTGAGGAATGGGGAATTTCAGTAATAGGTGCAGGTGCTACGATTACAAAGGGCAAGGAAATTGCTCCCGGAGTAATGGTAAGTGCAGGAGAGGAGGTATAAGTATGAACGGAAAAACTGTACTCGGCATTGTATTTGCCAACATTCACGAGGAGGCTCTGGACTCTCTCACAGCAATGAGAACAATGGGCTCTGTTCCTTTCTGTTCACGCTTCAGACTTATCGACTTTCCTCTCTCAAATATGGTTGAAAGCGGAGTGACAAAAATCGGTGTTGTTACTAACGCCAACTTCCAGTCACTTATGGACCATGTGGGCACAGGAAAGCCTTGGGATTTAAGCAGAAAAACCGACGGACTTTATCTTCTTCCGCCGTTTTCAATCGGCAGTGCGTCTATGTGGGGCAACAGAATTGACGCCATTTACGGCAATATGAATTTCCTCCATCAGTCTAATCAGACCTATGTGCTTATGTCCGACTGTAACAACGTTCTCAGCGTTGATTATTCAAAGCTTTTCAACGCTCACGAGGAAAGCGGTGCAGATATTACAATTCTCGGCGTTAAGGGCAAGATGCCTAAAAATATCGGCTCTGTTCTCTCCTTTGACAAGGTTGACGCTGACGGCAGAATTCGTGAAATGAGCCTTGATAAAGGCGGTGACGACGAGGCATTTTATTCCTGCAATATTATGATTATGAAGAAATATCTTCTTGAAACTCTCGTTACATCCGCTCACTCAAAGAATGAAATTTCATTCCAGAGAAGTATTATTATGGCTAACGTGAACAACCTTAAAATTCACGCTTATGACGCAACAGACAGCTTTGTAGGTACTATTGATTCAGTTCAGAGCTACTACGATATTTCAATGTCAATTCTTGAAAAAGAAAACAGGCAAAAGCTTTTCAGCTCACCTATTTCCACTAAGGAAAGAGACGATATGCCTACTATTTACGGTACAGATTCAAAGCTTACAAACTCCCTTGTTGCCGACGGCTGTATCATTGACGGCACAGTTGAAAACTGCATAATCTTCAAGGGCGTTAAGGTCGGCAAGGGTGCCGTTGTTAAAAATTCTATTCTTATGCAGGATACTGTTGTTGGAGAGAGTGCAAAGGTAAATTGCGTTATTGCCGATAAGAATGTAAGCATTAAGAATAATGCAGAGCTTTCGGGTGCAGATACGTTCCCGATATGCCTTACTAAAAATACAAGAATATAAGGAGGAAACAGAATGAAGGTTTTATATGTATCATCTGAGGCTCTTCCCTTTATGGCGTCAGGCGGTCTCGGTGATGTGGCAGGCTCTCTTCCCGTTGCGTTGAGAAAAAGGCTTATAGGCTGCCGAGTTGTTATGCCTCTTTATGACGGCATCAAGCAGGAATATAAGGACAAGATGAAGTTTATCACCTCAATTTCAGTTCCTGTTTCCTGGCGTCGTCAGTACTGCGGTATTTTTGAGGCAAAGGCAAACGGCGTGATTTATTATTTCCTTGACAATCAGTATTATTTCAAGCGTGACGGCATTTACGGTCACTATGATGACGCAGAGAGATTTGCGTTCTTTGCAAGAGCAGTTCTTGAAATTATACCGGCTATTGACTGGAAGCCTGATATCATTCATTGTAACGATTGGCAGAGTGCTCTTACTCCGCTTTACTACAGCTGTTACTACGCTAACAGAATGGGCTTTGAAAATATCAAAACTGTTTTCACTATTCACAATATTCAGTATCAGGGCAAATACGGCACAGAGCTTTTAAGCGATGTTCTCGGTATTGCTCCTGAGTATAACAACCTTATTCTTTATGACGGCTTGGTAAACTTTATGAAAGCAGGTATCGAGTGTGCTAATAAGGTAACTACTGTTTCGCCTACCTACGCTAAGGAAATTCTTGACCCGTGGTACAGTCACGGTCTTGACCCGATTCTTAATCAGCGTAGCTGGAAGCTTTGCGGTATCTTAAACGGCATTGATACTGACGGCTATAATCCTGAAACCGACAAGGATATCTGGGCAAATTATAACAGCGAGGACTTCTCAAACAAGGCTGTCAACAAGGCAGAGCTCCAAAAGATGATGGGACTTGATGTTGAGCCTGATACACCTGTTATCGGTATTGTTTCAAGACTTGTAGGTCATAAAGGCGTTGACCTTATGAAAGCAGTTCTTGAAAAGAGCCTTTACGAGCGTAATGTTCAGTACGTTATTTTAGGCAGCGGTGAGTGGGAATATGAAAACTTCTTCCGCTATCTCCACGATAAATATCCTAATAAGGTCGGCTTGACTATCGGCTTTGTTCCTGATTTGGCAAGGAAGATTTACGCCGGTGCAGACCTGTTCCTTATGCCGAGTAAATCAGAGCCCTGCGGACTTTCCCAGATGGTGGCTCTCAGATACGGCACAGTTCCTATTGTCCGTGAAACAGGCGGTCTTAAAGATTCTATTACCGACAGCGGTGACGGTGAGGGTAACGGCTTTACCTTTAAGACTTATGACGCTTACGATATGCTCGGTGCTATTTACAGAGGTATTGAGGCTTACAACAGCGACAGCTGGGATGTTCTTGTTAAGCGTGCCCTTGACTGCGATATGAGCTGGGGCAAGAGTGCAAACGAGTACATTAAAATGTACCGCTCATTACTTAAATAACGGTTGTTTTATTGCTATAAATTACTGCCTCTCCTGTGTAAGGAGAGGTGGCAACCGTAAGGTTGACGGAGAGGTTGATGGTTGTTCATTTCAGTGATTTTATTACAACAACCATCAATCCCTCAGTCTGCTCACAAAGTTCGCATCCAGCTCCCTTTACACAAGAGAGCCTTATTTTTTTGCGTTTTGCAGCATTATTTACACAATTCAAAATAATCAATTTGACATAGCAAATAATATAGTTTAAAATAGAACCTGACGCTACTAAGGATGTGAGAAAATGAAGCTTTCTTTTATTTGTCCCTGCTACAATGAAGAAAAAAATGTTAAGCCTTTTTTGAAATCTATTTATGACAGCTTTCCTGCCGTAAATGATTACGAGGTAATTTTTATAAATGACGGCAGTACAGACAATACGTTTGAAGCACTTAAGGAGCTTAAAAAAGCATCTCCGCAAAATATCAAAATAATCAATTTTTCAAGGAATTTCGGCAAGGAGGCCGCTATGTATGCCGGTCTGCAAAACTGTATCGGCGACTTCGTAACTATTATCGACACCGACCTTCAGCAAAGTCCCGAAACTGTTAAGGAAATGCTCAAGGTGCTTGAGGCTAATCCCGACGCCGACTGCGTTTGTGCCTGTCAGGAAAACAGAAAAGAAAGTGGGTTCAGCAAGTTTTGCAAGAAAGCCTTTTACAAAATCGCAGATAAGTTTACCGACGCAGAATTTGTTGACGGAGCATCTGATTTCAGGACCTTCAGGAGCTATGTTAAAGACGCTGTTCTTTCTCTCGGCGAGTACCACAGATTTTCAAAGGGTATTTTCAGTTGGGTAGGATTTAACACAATTTACATTCCGTATACAGCCAATGAGCGTAACAGCGGTAAAAGCAGTTTCAGCTTTTTCAAGCTTCTCAAATACGGCTTAAACGGTATAATTTCCTTTACCACCGCACCGCTTAAATTTGCGTCATATGTTGGCGGAGTTGCTATTTTTTTCAGCATAATTTATATGATTGTGACTGTTATAAGAAAGCTTGTCAGCGATATCAATGTTGACGGCTTTACGCAGCTTGTAATACTTATTGCCTTTTTAGGCGGTATTCAGCTTTTCTCCATCGGAATTATCGGTGAGTATATCGCTAAAAACTATATTGAAACGAAAAAAAGACCTATCTATATTGCAAAGGAAATTATCGATTACGACAAGAAAGATGATTTCCGCCTGAATTTTTAAACTATGTCAATTCTTTTATGTCCTGTCTGTAAGGACAAACTTATCAAAGACGGAAAATCTTATAAATGCCCAAACGGCCACAGCTTTGACATCTCAAAAGAGGGCTATGTCAATTTGCTGACAGGCTCTAAAAGCGGTGACAAAACAGGGGACAGTAAAGAGTCTGCAAGAGCACGTCACGCCTTTCTTGCTAAGGGCTATTACTCCTGCCTGAAAGAGTATATTTCTCAAAAGCTCACAGGTACTGTTCTCGATATCTGCTGCGGTGAGGGTTATTATGACAGCTACGGCGGTGAATTTTACAGCTTTGACATCAGCAAAGAAATGGTCCGTCTTGCCTCAAAAAGCCACCGAGAAGATAATTACAACTATTTTGTGGCAAACCTTTCCTCAATTCCTGTGGGCGACGGAAGTGTTGACACCGCAATTCATCTTTTCGCTCCGTTTAACGATAAGGAATTTGCAAGAGTGCTGAATAAAAACGGCAGGCTTTATTCCGTTGTCCCGGGTAAAAATCACCTTATAGAACTGAAAAATATTGTCTATGACAGTCCCTATAAAAATGACGAAGAACCGCCGAAAGTCGAGCTTTTAACTCTCTGCTCAAAGACGAAAATTACCGACACAGTTCAAATCGGCAGAGATGATTTAAAAGAGCTTTTCTCAATGACGCCTTATTTTTACAGGACAAGTCAAAGGGATAAGGATAAATTAGATTCAGTTGACAGCATAAAACTGACTGTTGATTTTGCTGTTTTTGAATACACAAAGGAGAAATGATAATGGACAGTCTTTGTGAAAACTGCTGGTATAATGAGTATGATGAGGACGAGGACGAAAGCTTTTGCTCTCTTGTTTTAGACGAGGACGAGTATGTTAAGCTTATGGAGGATAAGGGCAAAACCTGTCGGTATTTCCGTCCTTTCGGCAACGAATACGATATTGTTCACAAGCAAATATAATAATCTTGATATATTTTTGAATGAAGGAATTGTAAAATGAAAAAGTTTTTATCTGTTTTTCTCAGTATAATAATGCTTGTCAGCTGTACCTTTAGTGTTTCTTTTTCCGCTTTTGCGAATACGAAAAAGACGGCACAGGAGCTTCAGCTTTACGGCTATGCTTACTCTTATGTTGATTCAAACAGTAAGGAGTGTTGGGTGAAATTTGTTCCCGCCTCAAGCGGATATTATGAGTTTGCCTGCTCAGGAGTAATTTCAAGCGGTATGGCACTCGGCAGTATTTATGACGCTACAGGTGAGGTGCTGATGATGAATGCCTGTACAGCAGGAGACGCCGACTTTGTTACGGCCGCCGAGCTTATCGCAGGTGACACATACTATTTCCTTTTAGAAAGTGACGGCACACCTTTTGCCACCTATGTAACAGTAAAACCTCATAATCATATCTTCAATTCTGTTGAGAATTATCCTGCCGTATATGACGCAAACGAGCCGTCATATAATACAGATGGTGCAAATTATACTTTCTGTGCTTATTGCAGTGATTATCTCACCAACGCTGTCTACTATTGCCCGGCAAAGATGACTCTTTCAGGCTACAAAACCATCTACAACGGCAAGACGAAAAGACCTGCAGTCAAGGTTTATGACAGAGCAGGAAACCTCATTCCCTCGTCAAACTACACCGTTACCTACAAAAATAACAAAAATCCTGGAAAAGCAACAGTTACAGTTAAATTCAATAACGTAAATTATTCGGGAACGATGACGGCATATTTAACTATTCTGCCTAAAAAGCCAACGTTAAGCTCTGTAAAATCACCAAAGAAAAAACAGCTTAAGATATCTTGGAAAAAGGACAGTACAATCAGCGATTATCAGCTTCAGTATTCCACCTCAAAGAAGTTTTACAAAAGCAAAACAAAAACCATAACCGTCAGCAAAAAGAGTACATCAAAGACAATTTCCAAGCTTAAATCAGGTAAAAAATATTATGTTCGTATCCGCTCCTACAAAACTATCAGCGGCAAAAAAACCTATGGCTCCTGGTCAAGTGTAAAGTATGTTAAGGTTAAATAAAAAACAAAAGCAAGGCACAAACGCCTTGCTTTTTTGCTGCAATTTTCAGCAGTTACATTTTTATCAGTCGGTCATATTCCCCGTCGGTGATTTCAATAACCTTGCCGTGCTTGAAACCGTAAGGGAAAGAAAAGTCTTCCTTGTCCATTTTAAAATCTGCATTTCCTACGCCGTCGGAAACGAAAGGCACATATCCCATCTTGTCCTTTTCACAGCCGAAAAAGTCAAGCATCAGGCACCATTTTCCGTCAGGCAGTCTGTATGTAGTAGGAGCTTCATAGGAGCCGGGGCGATAAAGTGTTGCCATATATTCCTCTAATGCTTTATCGTGCTCGTAAGGGCCGTAAAGATTTTTAGAAACTGCGTGCATATTCATTGGTGGATTTTCGGAATTTTTGTAAAACAAATGATAGGTGTCGCCAACCTTTGTAATGTGGGAGTCGAGAATTTCATTGTCCTTTTCAAAGAAAAGCTCGGGACGTGTAAAGGTGACAAAATCTTTTGTTTTGCAGGCATAAATCGCCATATGAGAATAATTATCCTCTGCCACCGTTGAGCCGAAATGAATTAAATATTCCTGATTTTCCTCGTCATAGAAAATCTCAGGTGCCCACAGACAGCCGAAATCATCTCTGCCGAAATAGATAAGCTCCTGACTTGAAAAGTCCACAAGATTATCACTTCTCCACATTGACAGATATTTACTGCCTTGGCTGTTTGCTTTCTTCCAGTCAACATTGTGATTTTCGTCCATTATCCTGACGATACACAAATCTGTTGCAAGAATAACAAAGCCGTTATTTTCAGTCCTGATAATTTCAATATCACGGCAGCCAAGCTCACCCTTATCACAGGTGATAACAGGCTTTCCGCCGTTTACCTGTTCCCAATTATAACCATCCTTGCTGACGGCAAAATAAACCTGCTCGCCGTCAATTGTCAGCTTTTCTTTAAAGTGAGCAAATAAATACGCCATAAATTTCTCCCTTGATACACCATGCTAATACGATTATATTACAAGTGGTAATAATGTTCAATAAAAATTTACAAAAAATAGACAAATATACAAATTGTGCTTGTTGATTTAACTTGTTTAATATTGTATAATAAATGAGATAAATAAAATTAACAAATCAGAGGGGTATTTATGGAAAATTCACAAAAAGTACGTCCTTTCGGTATGAGGGACAAAATAGGCTATGCCTTTGGTGATATGGGCTGTAATTTCTCTTTCCAGCTCGTTACCACCTTTATGCAGCTTTTCTATCTTCAGTATATCGGTATCAGCACAAGCCACTACGCTGTCATAATTCTGATATCAAAATTATGGGATGCTATCAACGATGTACTTATCGGAAATCTTGTTGATACAAAGCGTATCGGCAAAAAGAGTAAGTATATGCCGTGGATTATGTTAGGCGGCATACTTCTCGTTTTCACAACAGTTATGATTTTCATACCTGTTACCGGCTTCCCTTATTGGGGAAAGTTCGCTTGGTGCCTTGGTTCCTATTGCCTGTGGTCAGTAGCCTACACTATGGTTAATGTTCCTTTCGGCTCACTCCACAGCGTAATTTCAGACGTGCCGTCTCACAGACAGTCACTTTCAACCTTCCGTTCAATCGGTGCCGCTCTTCCTGCAATCATCTGTATGATGGTTCTTCCGAGTATCGTTTATGATAAGAAGACTACCGCAGCAGGCGAAACTGTTGAAGTGCTTAAGGGCGAAACTCTTCTTCCTGTTGCAATCGTTCTTTCTCTTATAGCTGTAGTTGTATTTTATGCTACAACTAAAATGGTTACCGAAAGAGTTAAGAGAAATGATGACACAGCAAATGTTACGGGAGCTAAAGCATTTTTCTCAGCGTTCAAGACTTTCTTTACCAACCGTGCAATGGTAGGCTGTACTCTTGCAACTGTTGCTTCCGTTGCTCTTTTCAACTCCACAATGTCCCTTAACAATATGGTATTCCAGTATTTCTTTAAGGACACCAGCAAGATTATGCTTGCTATGATTGGCTCATATCTTCCTATGGTTGTGGTTATGATATTCATCGGCAAGCTCACCGCAAAGTTCGGCAAGAAAAATGTTCTCGTTGTTGCAGCACTTGCCAGCTCCATAGCAGGTGCCGTTGCAATGTTTGCACCTATTCAGCCAAACGGCGTCGGTATGATTCTTTATATCGTATTCCTTTGCTTCCTTAATACAGGTAACTGCGTATTCCAGATTACTGTTTGGGCAATCGTTGCCGACTGTATCGAAGTCAGCTACCGCAAAACAGGTAAGAGTGAGGAGGGCTCACTTTACGCTCTTTACTCATTCTTCCGTAAGCTGTCACAGGGTGTCGGTCAGGCAGTAGTTTCTATCGGTCTCGGCGCTATCGGCTTTGTAGAGGGTGCAGAGGCTGTTCAGCCTGAGGGCTTCGGCGTTAAGGTAAAGACCCTTTATATGGTAATTCTCTTTATCGGCTCATTCCTTACATTCATCTTTATGAAGTTTGTCTATAATATCGGCAAGAAAGAGGAGCTTGAGTTCGCTGCTCACAGTCAGGAGCTTGAGGAAATACAGGAAATGGTGCTTGACGACGAACAGGCAATTGAAATTCAAAATGTAAATGTAAATGAAACAGGAGATAATAATTAATGAGAAACATTGTTAACATCAACAAGGAATGGAAATTCACTAAGGAAAAGGAAACAACTGTTGTTGACCTGCCTCACACCTGGAACGGCATTGACGGACAGGACGGCGGTAACGATTACTACCGCGGTGTATGTACTTACGAAAAGACATTGAAAAAGTCCGATATGCCTGAGGGCGAGGAGGTTTATCTTCAGCTTGACGGCGTAAACTCCACAGGTGAAGTTTTCTTCAACGGCAAAAAGCTTGTTACTCATCACGGCGGATATTCTACATTCAGAGTTAAGCTTGACGATATTCAGGAGGAGAATACTCTTACTGTTACTGCTGACAACAGCCCTAATGATTTCGTTTATCCGCAAATGGCAGACTTTACATTCTACGGCGGTATTTATCGTGACGTTACTCTTATCGGTGTAGGCAAAAAGCATTTTGACCTTGACTATCACGGAGCACCCGGCATTATGGTAACTCCTGAAATTAAGGGTGCAGATGCAGAGGTAGAGATGCAGGCATTCGGTGACGGCGACGTTGAATTTACGATTACCGACGGCGATACTGTTGTTGCAACTGCCACAGCAAGCGGTAAAAATCCTAAGACTTCCGTTACAATCAATAATGTTCATCTCTGGAACGGCACAAAGGACCCATTCCTCTACACATTAACTGCAAAGCTTATTGTTGACGGCGAGGCAGTAGATGAGATTTCTACACGCTTCGGTTGCAGAAGCTTTAAGATTGACGCCAATAAGGGCTTTATCCTCAACGGTCAGGAATATCCTTTGAGAGGTGTTTCAAGGCATCAGGACAGACCTGAAATCGGTAACGCTCTTCTTCCTGAGCATCACAAGGAGGATATTGAGCTTATCTGCGAAATGGGTGCAAATACTATCCGTCTTGCTCACTATCAGCACAATCAGGTGTTCTATGACCTTTGCGACGAAAAAGGACTTGTTGTTTGGGCAGAAATTCCATACATTTCAAGACATCTTGAAAACGGCGTAGAGAATACAAAGTCACAGATGACAGAGCTTATCTGCCAGAATTACAATCACCCTTGTATTGTAGTTTGGGGACTTTCCAACGAGATTTCAATGGCAGGCTCCGACCAAAAGCTTGTTGATAATCACAATATGCTCAACGACCTTGTTCACAGCCTTGATAAGACAAGACCTACTGTTGTTGCAGTAGTAACTGCTTGTCCTCCTGATGACCCGTATGTTCACATTCCTGATGTTGTATCATACAACCATTACTTCGGCTGGTACGGCGGCAATGTTGAAATGTACGGTCCTTGGTTTGATAATTTCCACAAGAAATATCCAAACACTCCTATCGGTATCAGCGAATACGGCTGCGAGGCTCTCGATTGGCATACTTCCGAGCCTGCACAGGGCGACTATACTGAGGAATATCAGGCATACTACCACGAGGAGCTCATTAAGCAGATAGCAGACAGACCTTACCTTTGGGCTACTCACGTATGGAATATGTTTGATTTTGCCGCTGACGCAAGAGCCGAGGGCGGTGAAAATGGTATGAACCATAAAGGTCTTGTTACCTTTGACAGAAAGTATAAGAAAGACGCTTTCTACGCATATCAGGCTTGGCTTTCCGATAAGCCAATGATTCATATCTGCGGTAAGAGATATGTTGACAGAGTTGAAAAGGTAACTAAGGTTACAGTTTATTCTAATCAGGACGAGGTTGAGCTTTTTGCTAACGGCGAAAGTCTCGGCAAGCAGAAGAAGGGCAAGTATCCGTTCTTCTATTTTGAAGTTCCAAACGAGAACAGCGAAACAAAGCTTGTTGCAAGAGCAGGTGACCTGACCGACGAAAGCCTTATCAAAAAGGTTGAAACTTTCAATGAAAACTATATTATGAAGGACGAGGGTGCCGTTATCAACTGGTTTGAGATTGATACTCCTACCGGATACTTCTCAATCAACGACACTATCGGCGATATTATGTCCTGCTTCGGCGGTAAGATGTTCCTTGTTAAATTCCTTATGTTCCTTAAGAAGAACCTTTCTTCCGACGGCGATAAAGAGAAAAAGGAACAGCCAAAGGAAAAGAAAAAGGGCAAGGGCATCGAGGTTATGGGCTTCACCTTTACTCTCGGCTCACTTAAGAGTATGGCTCCTATGCTTGAAATGGTAAAGGGCTTTACCGTTAAAAGAGCATTTATGATGATGGGCGGTAAGTTTACCAAAGAGCAGATTTTAGAGGTAAACGCAATGCTCAATAAGGTTAAAAAACCTAAGAAGTAAAAAGTGCATAAATTAACAAAGGACAGGCAATGCCTGTCCTTTTTGCTTCGCTTTTTTTGAGAATAGTGTTATTGATTAGACAATGCTGATGCAGAGTCAATTGTAAAAGAGTAGTAGCAAATTTGTAGGGGATGGCGTCCTCGACATCCCGTTATCAATTCAGTCAGCCATTTTAAAAGGCAAGATGTTTTCGCAGGGCGGTTCCCAAAATTTGCTTTCTGCTCATATCGCAGGCAAATTTTGACCGCTACTAAGTTCTTTTTGCTCCCTTTATCTTCCACCGGAAGCGGTCGCAAACGAACCACCGGTTCAAGTCCACTGACGAGATTGATACAAAATGAAAAAAGCACCCTTCGAAGGATGCTTCTATCTGGAGCTGATAACCGGACTATGAAGGAACCCACTCGCTGCGAAACAGTCCACTGGACTGTTTCTGCCAAAACCGGATAAAACGGTTTTGGAGCCTCGTGTCACCGGTTCAAGTCCACTGACGAGATTAATACAAAAAGAAAAAGCACCCTTCGAAGGATGCTTCTATCTGGAGCTGATAACCGGACTTGAACCGGTGACCTCATCCTTACCAAG
>JAQXUH010000096.1 GCA_029219885.1 Eubacteriales bacterium
CGCTTTCTGTTGTTGTGTTATCTGTATTTTTTGCACTGCATCCGCATAAAAGTCCTATGCAGACAAGCGGTATAATAATTTTTTTCATAAAAAAACCTCCCGACATTATTTTTTGCCGAGAGGTTTTTTTGTATTACTGTAAAAGTTTTGTATTTATTTCAGTTCACGCTGTTCGAGGTCAAGCTCGTCGCCGTAATAGTCCTCCATTACAGCCTCTTCCTTTTCGTCAGCAGTAACATATTTGTCCTGATAGTAGTTTTCAAGACGGCTGTCAAAGCTTCCGTCAGGCTTAATATCTATTACCGTACATCCACGCTGAAGTCCGTAGTCCTTAATACCTGTGTATGCAAGATAGTCGATTGTGTAGCTGTATGAAAGCTGAATGCCCTTGTACTTAACCGCAAAATTATTCAAGTGGTCGTGACCGCAGAATGTTGCCTGAGTTGAGCCAAGCTCCACCATTTTGTCAAAAAAGCCGTAATTATGCTCGCTTGGGTAAACTATAATTCCAGTTTCTCCTGCCTTGCCGTGAACATACTGAACATTTTCCGTATCGTTATATCCGTTGTCCTTGTACTCGTACCACGCTTCCTGATATTCAGGAAGCTCCATATGGAAAAATGCAAGAGATTTAGGCATAACGCCGTTGTTTTGAGCCTGAAGCTTTTTCAGCTCCTGCTCGTACCATTCCACCTGATTTTCGTGAACAGTATCGTATTTCCAAAGAACACCAAGCCAGTCATTGTCAACATACGAGTGAGTGTCAAGCATAGCAAGACTTTGGGTGATTTCGCCTTTAGTATTTTTTACGTTGACAAAATAGTTACCGCAGCCGTCAACCTCCTCGGGTCCCGACTGATAAAGACAATGCTCGTATTTTTCATCAAGATAAACATCGGAGATTTCCTCTCTTGTGTAGTAGGAATACGCCTCGGTATCGTGATTGCCGAAAACAAGACACCAATACACTCCGAGTTGTTCCATCATATCAGCAAAAAGTTTTGCACTCATCTTATTATTGAATGTTCCTGCCTGAAACGGAACAGGATATGTAATATCGCCTGTAACAACTACCAAATCAGGCTTTTCTGCGGTAATCATTGCAGATACTGCGTTGAGTGCTTTTCTGTCCTTTTCTATACAGAGAAAACCGCCGCCGATATGAACATCAGTAATCTGCACCACCTTGAAATCTTCATCTGTCACAAAGGTGTAATATCCGTTATCGTCAAGGGTTGGCTTAAGCTGATTATCATATTCCACCGCCTTGAGAGATGATACAAACGAGCTGTTGCTTTTAATTCCTGCCACATTTATGCAGGCAATTATTCCTGCAAGCAAAGCTATTATAAGTATAATAATTAAAAATATTTTAAGTATCTTTTTTCCTATTTGCTTTTTGCTTTTCTTCTCTTTTACCTTTTTACTCATATATCCTCCCAAAATTTCATTTTGTAAAACTCAAATCTGTCACTCCAATTATAACACACAAAAAATCTTATTGCCACATAAATATTATTAAAGCATCTGTGCAAAATATAACAGGTGATAAAATGGAATTTCTATATATAATCATATTATCTGCCGTATCAATGGCGGTACTGTTTTTTATAACAAAAATGATGGGCTTTCGGCAAATAAGCGAAATGAGCTTTTTCGATTATGTAATCGGTATAACAATCGGCTCAATCGCAGCGGAAATGTCAACCAATATCGACCTTGAATGGTGGAAAGGTATAACGGCAATGGCGGTTTACGGACTGCTTGGCTTGGGGCTTTCTGTGCTGACGCAGAAGAGCATAAACGCAAGAAAGTTTGTGTCAGGTCAGCCTATTATCCTTATAGAAAAAGGAAAAATAAACCGAGAAAATATGAACAAAGCAAAGGTGGAAATCAACGACCTTTTAACAAGTGCAAGAGGAAACGGCTATTTCAACCTGTCGGATATTGACTATGCTATTATGGAGACTACAGGAAAAATCAGCTTTCTTCCAATACCGCTGAAAAGACAGCTGAATCCCGCAGATTTCAATTTCGCACCTGAACGAGAGGGAATTTTTACTAATGTAATCATTGACGGTAAGGTAATGGAAAAAGACCTGAAAAGCGTTGGAATGACCACAAAAGAGCTGAAACGTCAGGTGCAAAGCAAAGGCGAAAAAATCGAAAACGTCATTCTTGCAACAGTTGATGAAAAAAAGGTATTGACAATATTCCCTAAGTAAACTATAATGCTCATATGAACAATTATTCATATGAGGTATATAATAATGGAAACAGAAATTCTCGACGAGGAAATCGTCTATGATTTGGCTGATTTGTTTAAGGTGTTCTCAGATTCTACAAGGATAAGGATATTAACCGCACTTTTTGACGGCGAGCTTTGCGTCAGCGAAATTGCACAGCGTCTTGAAATGTCCCAGACGGCAATATCCCATCAGCTGAGAATACTCAAGCAAAATCACCTGATTAAATACAGACGGCAGGGAAAGAGCATAATTTACTCACTTGCCGACGACCACGTAAAAACAATTATAAACTGTGCCGTAGAGCACGTGGAGGAGTAATATGGAAGAAAAGCACAATCACGAACACCAACACGAACACAATCACAATGAAAGCTGTGAATGCTGTCACGGCGAGCATAATCATTCCGACGGCTGCGGCTGCGGTCACGACCACGCCCACGAGGAGCTGAACAAAAAAGATTTTGCCTTTAAGGTCATTACCGGCGGTGTTCTCCTTGTGGCAGGCTACATAATGAGCGAGCTGACTGAAAGAGGTATTGCCGATATTCCGAGCTTTGTTTATCTTCTTTGTTTCGGAATTTCATATCTTATTGTGGGCTTTGATATTATCAAGGAAGCAATTGAGGGAATTATTCACGGCAATTTTTTCAACGAAAATTTCCTTATGGGTATTGCCTCTGTGGGTGCATTTGCAGTAGGGGAATATGTTGAGGGCTGTGCCGTAGTGTTCCTGTTTACTATCGGCGAATTTCTCCAAAGCCTTGCGGTGCAGAGGAGCAGGAAGTCAATCAAAGATATGCTCGAGCTGAAGCCTCAGGCAGTTACTGTTGTCTGTGACGGAGAAGAAAAGATTGTTTCTCCCGAAGAGGTTTCGGTAGGCGACATAATGATAGTTAAACCCGGCGAAAAGCTTGACCTTGACGGCAAAATTGTTGAGGGCAATGCCGAGGTTGATATGAAAGCATTAACAGGCGAGTCAATTCCTGCGTCTAAAGGAGTAGGCGATACCGTACTTGCAGGCTCTGTAATTCTCGACGGTGCTGTAAAAGTTGAGGCAACAAAGGAATATAAGGATTCAACAGTATCTAAAATTCTCGAAATGCTTGAAAATTCTGAAGAAAAAAAGAGCCACGCCGAGCAGTTTATCACTCGATTTGCAAGAATTTACACTCCTATTGTCTGCCTTGCCGCACTTCTCATAGTTATCGTTCCGCCGCTTTTCTTCGGTCAGGACTGGTCAGAGTGGATATACAGAGGACTTTCTGTTCTTATAGTATCCTGCCCTTGTGCTCTCGTAATTTCAATACCTCTCAGCTTTTTCGCAGGTATCGGTGCTTGCTCTAAAGAGGGAATTCTCGTTAAAGGCGGTAACTTCCTTGAGGCACTTGCTAAAGCTGATACGGCCGTTTTTGATAAGACAGGAACTGTTACCAGCGGTAAATTTGAATATGTAAGCTGTGAATGTTACCATTGTCATTGTACCGACAAAAATCAGCATCGTGAGCTTTTGGGAATTATAGCAGGCTGTGAAAGATTTTCCACTCATCCTTTGGCAAAATCAATCAATCTTGCCTTCGGTCATTATTCCGACAATATGGAAATAAAGGACGCTAAAAACTATCCGGGCAAAGGCGTTTCAGCCGTTGTTGACGGAGTAAAATATTATGTTGGCAACGAAAAGCTTATGCGTGAGGTGGGTATTGAGTTCGCTGAAACTAAGCTCATAGGAACTGCCGTTTACTGTTGCAGCGAAACAGAATTTATGGGCAATATCGTTTTTGCCGATATTATCAGGCAGGACAGCAAGGACGCAATTGCGTGCCTTAAAAAAGACGGCGTTTCAATGACTGTTATGCTTACAGGCGACAACGAGGAAATTGCCAATGATATTGCGTCAAAGGCAGGAATTGACGTTGTTTATTCAAAGCTGATGCCTGACGAAAAGGCACACAAGGTTGAGGAGCTTCAGGCTCAGGGACGAAATGTTCTCTATACAGGCGACGGCATAAACGACGCTCCTGTTATTGCTCAAGCCGATTTGGGTATTGCTATGGGCGGTGCAGGCTCAGACGTGGCGGTAGAGGCGTCTGATATGGTTATTATGGGCGACTCTCTTTCAAAAATTGCCATTGGCAGAAGAATTGCAAGGAAAACCACAAGAATCGTTCACGAGAATATCATCTTCTCTCTCGCTGTAAAAATTCTTATTATCATCGGCTGTACCATCGGTATTTTTGACGAAAACGCAATGTGGCTTGCAGTTTTCAGCGACGTGGGTGTTTGCCTTATCGCAATTGCAAATTCCCTGAGAGCTATGAGAGTCAGCAAAAGAGACAGAAAGGTTTAAACTTTTAATAATACCATAAGGGCAGATTTGATTTTCAGGTCTGCCTTTATTTTTTTGAAGTAAATATTTGACAAAATCATATTCGGTGGTATAATTGAATAGGACAATTTTAAAGCCAATATGTTTTACGGAGGAAGATTTATGAACATATTTATGATTGGCGGCACAGGCCTTTTAGGCTGCGAGGCTGCTACACAGCTCATCAAAATGGGACACAAGGTAACATCAGTTGCATTGCCTCCGCTTCCTGAAGGAGCACCTATTCCTGAGGAAATGGAAATTATCTTCGGCGACATTAACAAGAAGTCAGACGAGGAAATCGAGGAAATGCTTAAGGGCAACGACGTATTCATTTTCGCAGCAGGCGTTGATGAAAGAGTTGAATTTCCTGCTCCTGTTATGGACTATTACTACAAGTTTAACATTGCTCCGCTTAAGAGGATTTTCCCTCTCTGCAAGAAGGTTGGCGTTAAGAGAGCAGTTGTTTTAGGCTCATACTTTGCTTATCTTTCAAAGACAAGACCTGATATGAGACTTACACAGAAGAACCCATACTTCAAGTCAAGAATGATGCAGGAAGAGGTTTGCCGTGCTGCTTGTGATGATAACTTCAGCTGTGCAGTTCTTGAGCTTCCTTACATATTCGGTACTCAGCCGGGCAGAAAGCCTGTTTGGACTATCCTTATTGAGCAGATTGGCTTTATGGATAAGTGGCCTTTCACTATGTATCCAAAGGGAGGTACTGCTATGCTTACCTGCCGTCAGGTTGGTCAGGCTATTGCCGGTGCCGCTCTCAGAGAGAAGCCGGGCTTTGAGGCTATTCCTATCAGTATGTACAATATGAAGTGGGATAAGTTCCTTTCAATCGTTTACGATGCAAGAGGAATGGGTGCTGACAGAAAGATTGTCGGCGTTTCTCCTGCTATGATGAAGATGGGTATGTTCAAGGTTGCTAAGGACTACAAGAAGAGAGGAATTGACTCCGGTATGGACCCATTCAATCTTCCTGATATTATGGATATCGACCTTTTCATCAATCCTGAGTACACTAAGGAGCTCGGCGTAGAAGATGACGATATCGAGGCTGCTATTTTTGATTCAATCAGAGTTTCAGAGGCTGCTTACAACGGAACAGTACAGCTCCTTGAAATGAAAGGCGAATAATTTTATTTGTTTATATTGTCAAAACTCCTCTTGCTTGCAAGGGGAGTTTTTTTAATAAATTATTGTTTATTTGTCGGTCTAAAATGCAACAAATTTTCGGCTCCCTTGTGTAAAGGGAGCTGTCACGAAGTGACTGAGGGATTGATGGCTGTTGCAATAAAAATGCTGAAATGAACAACCATCAACCTCTCCGTCAACCTATCGGTTGCCACCTCTCCTTACACAGGAGAGGCTTAATTCTGTCGCCGTTAGTGTGTTAAACAATAATTTACTTTTCATCTTTACATAATTCCAAATTTATAATATAATAAACTTGCATTGTATCCGTAGGCAAAATAGTATTGCCGGGTGGGAGATAATTTGGTGTTTTAATATCTTCGCCTTGGAACAGTAGCAGAAAGGAAAATTTAATATGAACAAAAACACAAAGAAAATCGCAGGGGTAGGTCTGCTTACAGCTATTGTAGTAGTGCTTCAGCTTTTGGGCAGCTTTATCCGATTTGGTCCATTTTCAATTTCTCTTGTGCTGATTCCTATAGCAGTAGGTGCGGCACTTTACGGAAAGTGGTCAGGTGCGTGGCTCGGTTTGGCTTTCGGCGTGACAGTTCTTCTGTCAGGCGACGCAGGTGCATTTCTTGCCGTAAACCCTATCGGCACAGTTATTACCGTTCTTCTCAAGGGACTTCTTGCAGGACTTCTTGCAGGTCTTGCTTACAGCCTTATTGAAAAGAAAAGCAGAATTGCTGCCGTTATCACCTCTGCAATAGTATGTCCTGTTGTGAATACAGGCGTATTTTTAATCGGCTGCCGTCTTTTCTTCTTTGAAACTATCAAGGAGTGGGCAGGCGGAACTAATGTACTTCAATATATGCTTGTAGGACTTGTTGGTGCTAACTTCCTTTTTGAGCTTGGTGCTAATATAATTCTTTCTCCTACAATCGTAAAACTTGTTAAAATAGGCAGGAAGGAAAAGTTATGATTCTTGCAATTGATGTAGGAAATACAAATATTGTTTTAGGCTTTCTCGACGGCGAGGAGCTTGTGAATGAGTGCCGTCTGTCAACAGAGGTGAACGATTCCGCTGAGGAATATGCAATAAAGCTTAACAGTATTTTTGAAATATGCAAAATTGAGCCGTCTCAGATTGAGGGTAGCGTGCTCTCTTCTGTTGTGCCTCCTCTCAACAGAACTATATCAAAGGCGGTTAAGCTTCTGACAGGCAAAAAGCCTATCGTTATCGGTCCCGGAGTAAAAACAGGACTTAACATTAAAACAAATAATCCTGCGGAGCTTGGTGCAGATATGGTGGCAGGTGCCGTTGCAGGTATTGCAAAATATCCCTGTCCACAGATTATATTTGATTTAGGTACTGCAACAACTGCGTCTGTTATTGATAAAAACGGCTGTTTCATCGGTTGTTCAATTCAGTGCGGTGTTAAAACTGCTCTCAACGCTTTGTCCGCAGGTACGGCACAGCTTCCGCAGATTGAGATTGTTGCACCTAAAAGCTCTATCGGAACTAATACAGTTGATTGTATGCGAAGCGGTACTGTTTACGGAACAGCGGCTATGATAGACGGACTTGTTAAGCGTTTTGAAAAAGAGTTAGGCTCAGATGCAACAGTCATTATCACAGGCGGTTTAGGCGGAGTTATCGCTCAGCATTGTGAAACAGACGTAATCGTTGATAGAAATTTAGTTATTGACGGCTTGCGTATGATATATGAAAAAAATATTTAAAGGGGTAAAATTATGGCAGTATTCAAAGGCTTTAAGGCTTTCAGACCTGAAAAATCAAAGCAGTCGCTTATTCCTGCACTGCCCTATGATGTAATGAACAGTCAGGAAGCAAGAGAAATGGTAAAGGACAAACCTTATTCATTTCTCCACGTTGACAAGGCAGAGGTCGATTTGCCTGAAGATATTAATGTTTATGACGATTGCGTTTATCAAAAGGCAAAGGAAAATCTTCTCGCTCTTGAAAATTCAGGTGCGTTAATTCAGGATAAAACACCCTGCTTTTACATTTACAGGCAGATAATGAACGGCAGAAGTCAGACAGGTATTGCAGGCTGTGCGTCTATTGACGACTACCTCAACAACGTTATCAAAAAGCACGAATATACTCTTGCTAAAAAGGAGCAGGACAGAGTCCGTCACGTTGACACCTGCGACGCAAATACAGGTCCTATCTTCCTTACATACAGAAAAAATGATGTAATCAAGGATATCGTTGCGTCCTGGACTGCATCTCACAACGCTGAATACGATTTCGATTCCGACGGCGTTGGGCAGACAGTATGGGTTATTGATGATGAGGATACTGTCAACGCTTTAACTGCTGCTTTTGCAGAGGTTCCTGCACTTTATATTGCTGACGGTCACCACCGCTGTGCATCTGCTGTCCGTGTTGCAGAAAGCAGAAGAAAGGCAAAGCCTGACTACACCGGCGATGAGGAGTTTAACTACTTCCTTGCAGTAGTTTTCCCTGATGATGAGCTTGAAATTATGGACTACAACCGAGTTGTTAAGGACTTGAACGGCCGTTCCTCACAGAAATTTATCGACGAGATTTCAAAGTGCTTTGAGGTTGAAAAGGTGTCTGCTCAGTATCATCCTGAGAAAAAGCATACCTTTGGTATGTTCCTTGATAATGAGTGGTATCGCTTAACTGCAAAGAGCGATATTATTGACGAAACAGACCCGGTAGCAAGACTTGATGTTTCTATTCTTCAGGATAATCTTCTTTGTCCTGTATTGGGTATTGAAAATCCTAAAACCGATGACAGAATTGACTTCATCGGCGGTATCAGAGGTCTTGACGAGTTGGAGAGAAGAGTGGCAGAGGATATGAAAGTTGCTTTTGCAATGTATCCCACAACAGTTGACGATTTGATGTCAATTGCCGACGCTGATTTGATTATGCCACCGAAATCTACTTGGTTTGAGCCAAAGCTCCTTTCAGGACTTTTCATCCACCACTTGTCATAATGAATACAAAAATAAGAGCTGACTGTTCGGTCAGCTCTTTTCTTATAAAAATTTATTCGGTTTTTTTAACCTGCAATGAGTGCGAAGTAGAGAATTACAACAATACCAAGTACAATTCTGTACCAGCCGAAAACTGTGAAGTCGTGCTTTTTAATAAAGCTCATCAGCCATTTGATGCACAAGAGAGAAACGATAAACGCAACTGCCATACCAACAACTAAAATTATAATTTCTTCCATAGTGAAGCTTAAGCCGAATTTCAAAAGCTTAAGGGCACTTGCACCCACCATTGTGGGAACTGCAAGGAAGAATGTAAATTCCGCAGCGGCTGTTCTTGAAACGCCGATAAGAAGTGCACCGATGATTGTTGCACCTGAACGTGATGTTCCTGGAATCATTGAAAGCACCTGAAACATACCAATTATAAATGCTGTCTTGTATGAAATATCGTCAAGTGCCTGAACTTTCGGCGTTCTTGTTTTGTTCCACTTTTCAACAATTATGAATGCGATACCGTAAACAATAAGCATAACTGCAATTGAAATGGGATGACCGAAATGCTCCTCAAGGAAATCATCAAACAGCAGTCCCAATACTGCCGACGGAATACAGGCAACAACTACCTTGAGCCACATATTGATAATGTTCATTTTCACTTTCGGCTGCGATTTGTCCTTGATTTGAAACGGCCACATCTTCTTCCAAAACATAACAACTACCGCAATAATTGCTCCAAGCTGAATTACTACAAAGAACATTTCCTTGAAGCTTTCACTTTGATTAAGCGTGAGAAATTCATCCACAAGAAGCATATGTCCCGTACTGCTGATAGGCAGCCATTCCGTTATTCCCTCAACAATACCGAGGAAAATTACTTTAAGTATCTCAATAATATCAGGCATAATTCTCTCCTTTTAAGCTATCAATCGTAGTCAAAAATATCAAAGGAGCTTGCAATTATTTCTCCGTTTGAACAGTTGATTTCATACTCGTACTCGGTTTCCAAATCGTGAAATTCCAAGTCATAGTAGCATATGCCCTTTTCGTTTTTCTGCCTTTGGGATGTGAACTGAACAGTTGAGTAATCTTCAATTCCTGCATCCTTTAAAGCAATTTCCTTTGCCTCCCGCAGAGTGATTACTCCCTCAACCTGAGTTACATATTCTTGATTTTTATTGCTTTCTACAACAAATGAACAGCCGATAATTCCTGCCATAATTATAACCATAAATACGGCAATAGCAGATAAAATGCTTTTTTCTTTTTTACTCATTTTCGCTACCTGTATCTTTCTTCTTACTTTTAATAACCAATGCCATCCAATAATACAGCGGAATTATGATAAACAGCAGGCAGGAATAGCCCCACGCTCCTGTTGTAACGCCTAAACACAAAAACAGTGTAACTATAATCTCCGGAACAGGCAGAAGAAGAGCAAATGTCTTTTTGCTGTTACCTTTGCAGGCAATGGCGAATCTGTAATAAATCGGTATTGTCAGGAAGATTATCCACAGCGGATGCCACATATGGAAAATCAGCGAAAGTGCAACATAGATAATTGTTACGATAATAGGGAAAGGGAATACCAAAAGTGCCTTGGCAGTTTCAGGATAAATGCCGAAATCGTTTGCCTTTGACAGCAGAGATTTAATCTTGCCCTTAAAATCGTGCTCCTTTTTCTTTGGGTTTTGAACAATAACCTTATCTTTATCGGTATTCAGCAAATCGTCAAGGCTGATGCCGTAAATTTTTGCAAGTGCCATAAGATTGTCAATTTCAGGTGAGGCCTCAGCTCTTTCCCACTTTGAAATTGACTGTCGGCTTACTCCGAGCTTTTCAGCCAGAACCTCTTGACTGTAGCCGTTCATTTTTCTGAGCTCCTGAAGTCTTGTGGCTGTCAGTAAATTCATATGCGTTCCTCCTTAAATTTTATGCTTTATTTTATCATTTCAAGCAGATTTTCACCATATACAACGCTTTACTTTTGGCGAAATCGATTGCAACCCACAGTTGCGTAGGCGGAAAATCAAAGCTGTGATATTTTACACTAAACAAATTATATTATAAATTTTTACACCTGTCAACGAAATACCGCCGTAAAATTTCTTCTTTATATTTTCTTAACAGTATGTTATTATATAAGATAGGTGATTATGTTGAGTTTGAAGAAAAATGATGAAATTGAAATAACCATTGACGCCTTAACCTCCGAGGGCAGCGGCGTGGGAAGATATGAGGGTATGGCTGTCTTTGTAAGGGGTACTGTTCCCGGCGACAGAATAATCGCTCATATAATCAAAACATCAAAAAAATACGCAGTAGGTATTATTGATAAAATCATCACTCCAAGTCCGTCAAGAATTGAAAGCGACTGTCCTTATTCTCAAAAATGCGGCGGCTGTTCTTTCAGGAATATGACTTACGGCGAGGAGCTGAAGTATAAAAAAAGCAGAGTCCGTGACGCTGTTCAGAGAATAGGCCATATTGATATTGACGTGGAAGAAATTATCGGTACTGACGATTTGAACTGCTACAGGAATAAAGCACAGTATCCTGTTCAAATTTGCGACGGCGAGCTTTTTGCCGGCTTTTACGCTTACAAAAGCCACAGAATTATTCCCTGCACCAACTGCCTTTTACAGCCTGTGGAATTTGAAAACGGACTTGAGGCTTTCAGAATTTGGACAGAGAAAGCAAATATTACCTCTTTTGACGAGAATACAGGCAAAGGACTTTTGCGTCATATCTATTTCCGCAAAGGCTACGCGACAGGTGAGATTATGGCCTGTGCTGTCATAAACGGCGACAGTATTCCACAGGCTCAACTTCTCGTTTCACTTCTGCGTGAAAAGGTTCTTGGACTTAAATCTGTTGTGCTCAATATCAATAAGAAGAATACAAATGTTATTCTCGGCGATAAAACCGTAACCCTTTGGGGCAGCGACACAATAAGCGATATTTTGCTTGGCAAAAGGTTTATAATTTCGCCTAATTCCTTTTATCAGGTCAATCATAATCAGTGCGAAAAGCTGTATTCCAAAGCGGCGGAATTTGCAGACCTTACGGGCAGCGAAACCGTCCTTGACCTTTACTGCGGAGTAGGTACAATCGGTCTTACTATGGCGGATAAGGTGAAAAGTCTTATCGGTATCGAAATCGTACCTCAAGCAATCGAGAATGCTAAGGAAAATGCAAAAATCAACGGCGTGGAAAATGCAGAATTTATATGTGCAAACGCTCCCGACGGAGCAAAAATTTTGCAGAAAAAGGGAATTGCCCCCGATGTTATTATCCTTGACCCACCGAGAAAAGGCTGCGACGCATCACTTTTCGATACAATAGAAATGCTGTCGCCTGAGAAAATCGTTTATGTTTCCTGCGACAGTGCAACCCTTGCACGAGATTTATCAGTCCTTAAGGAAAAGGGCTACAAAACCGAAAGGCTCACCGCTGTTGACCTTTTCCCCCGCACCCCCCATGTGGAAGCAGTTGCGTTGCTTTGCAAAGCGGAGAAATAAAGTCAAAAACATTTTTCAGTTGTAATTTTTATATTTTACTGATACAATATACAGGCGGCGAATAAAATTTAAAATCAAAAAATCTACATCAAAATTGAAATACAACAAACTAAACACAACTACAAACAACCACACAGAAAGGATGATTACTATGAAGCTCAGAGACGGAATAGTAACAAATTCAATAGACGGCGAGAATTTTGCCATTGCCACAGGTAAGGCAACAAGAGAATTTAACGGACTTGTAAAGAACAATCCTACTGCGGCATTTATTTTTGAACTGCTCAAAAAGGAGCAAACAGAGGACAGCATTGTTTCTGCAATGCTTGAAAAGTACGAGGTAGACGAAGAAACCGTTCGCAAGGATGTCAGAGAACTTTTGGCTCTCCTTAAAAGCAAAAATCTTATTGAGGACTAAGACGCTATGATTAAGTATTCATCCCTTGAAAGTGAATATCTTATCCATCTTCTTCGCTGTGCATTGAAGTCGGAAAAGCCTGAGAAAGCACCTGACGGACTTGATTGGAACGCTCTTTTTGAGCTGTCGAAATCGCAGCAGGTATATTCTGTAATCACGCCTGTTATTGACTTGAATTCAGTACCTGCCGAATTTTCTCAGGAGCTTGAGCTTTATTCTCAAACAGAACTTCTGCGTATGCTTGCAATGAAAAGCGAGCTTGATGGGATAACCGAAGACTTAAACGAGATGAACATTCCCTTTATGCTTGTAAAGGGCAGCGTTATCAGGAACTATTATCCTTTGCAGAAAATGCGTCAGATGAGCGACGTGGATATACTCTATAAGAAAGAAAATCAAAAAGAGCTTATAGCGTATATGAAGAAAAGGGGATACCGCCTGAGGACAAGTGAGGCTAATTCCGACGATTTCAGCAAACCGCCTTATTACACCTTTGAATTTCATCGCTGTATTTTTGATGAGCGTGATGCATTTTCACCTGATTTTGACTTATGGAAAAGAGCCGTTCAGGACAGCGAAAGAACTGCCGAGTATCATATTAATGATGAGGATATGCTCATTTACGCTCTTTGTCATATGTATGACCATTACTGCGTTGCAGGCTGCGGTATCAGATTTGTCTGCGATATATACGTTTTGATGAATTCCTTTGAAAACCTCGATTGGAATTATATTAACAAAACATTCAGTGATTTCAATTTCAAGCCTTTCTGCGACACGGCAATCGGACTTTCAAAGGCTGTTTTCGGCGAAAAGGAAATAGCAGAAAACGAGCAAAAATTATTGGATTTTATAATGAGCGGCGGCGTGTACGGAACGCAGAAATCTCTTGACGAGGTGATTGAGCAAAAGTATAACGGCTCAAAATTCAAGTATATACTAAAGCGTATGTTCCCACCCTCAAGGCAGATGAAAAGTGTGTATCCTATCCTTTCAAAGCTGCCGTTTCTCCTGCCGTTTTTCTATCCGGTAAGGATAATTCAAAGCTTAAAATACAGCAAAAAGACAGTAAAAAAAGAAATTAATTCATTAAAGAAACATAAACAGTAACGGAGGACAAGCAATTGTCAGTAAGCAAAGACCACATCAGGAATTTTTCAATAATCGCACATATCGACCACGGCAAGTCCACTCTTGCAGACAGACTGCTGGAGCTGACAAGCTCTGTTGCGTCACGAGATATGCAGGAGCAGATTCTCGACGATATGGACCTTGAAAGAGAGCGTGGAATTACTATCAAGGCTCACGCCGTAAAGCTTGATTATACAGCGAAAAACGGCGAGCTTTACGAGTTTAACCTGATAGACACTCCCGGTCACGTAGACTTCAACTACGAGGTTTCACGTTCCCTTGCTGCCTGCGAGGGTGCGATTCTTATTGTTGACGCATCTCAAGGCGTTGAGGCACAGACTCTTGCTAACACATATCTTGCCCTTGACCACGACCTGGACATTCTTCCTGTCATCAACAAAATCGACCTGCCTGCCGCAGACCCTGATAGAGTTGCGGAGGAGGTAGAGGATGTTATCGGTATTCCTTGTATGGAAGCTCCCAGGGTAAGTGCTAAAACAGGTGAAAATGTTGAAGAAGTTCTGGAATATATCGTAAACGAAATCAGACCGCCTGAGGGCGATGATAACAAGCCCCTTAAGGCTCTTATTTTCGACTCTGTTTACGATTCCTACCGCGGAGTTATTGTCTATGTAAGACTTATGGACGGTAAAATCAAAGCAGGGGACACAATGAGAATGATGGCGACAGGTGCTCAGTTCAACGTTGTTGAGGTCGGCTATATGCGTGCTACCTCTCTTGAAAAAACCGACTGCCTTTGTGCCGGTGAGGTTGGTTATATTACCGCATCTATCAAAACTGTCAGCGAGGCGAGAGTAGGCGACACAATCACTCTTGCAAATAACCCTGCACCTGAGGCTCTTCCGGGATACAGAAAAGTAAACCCAATGGTGTTCTGCGGTGTTTATCCTGCTGATGGTGCCGATTACGAAAATCTCCGTGACGCTCTTGAAAAGCTACAGCTTAACGATGCGTCTCTTTCCTACGAGCCTGAAACTTCAGGAGCATTGGGCTTCGGCTTCAGGTGCGGATTTTTAGGACTTCTCCACCTTGAAATTATCGAGGAGCGACTTGAGAGAGAATACAATCTTGACCTTATCACAACAGTCCCAAGCGTTGTATACAAAATACACTTGACTGACGGCACAATGGTTGAGATTGATAACCCTACTAATTATCCTGACCCTGCATATATCGACTACTGCGAGGAGCCTTTTGCCAACGCTCATATATATGTGCCTAACGAATTTGTTGGTACTGTTATGGATATGTGTCAGGACAGACGAGGTATATTCAAGGATATGAATTACATCACTCCCGAAAGAGTTGATATCCATTACGAAATGCCGCTGAACGAAATTATCTACGATTTCTTCGACGCACTTAAGTCACGCACAAGAGGTTATGCATCCTTCGACTACGAGATTTACGAGTACAGAAAGAGCGACCTGTGCAAGGTTGATGTGCTTTTAAACGGCGACATTATCGACGCTTTGTCCTTTATTATTCATAGGGAAAAGGCGTATTCAAGAGCAAGAAAAATTGCCGAACAGCTTAAAAAGCATATTCCGCGTCACCTCTTTGAAATTCCTATTCAGGTGGCAATCGGCGGTAAGGTTATCGCAAGAGAAACTGTCAAGGCACTTCGTAAGGACGTACTTGCTAAATGCTACGGCGGCGACGTTACACGTAAGAAGAAACTTCTTGAAAAGCAGAAAGAGGGTAAAAAGCGTATGCGTCAGTTCGGTCAGGTTGAGGTTCCTCAGGAGGCATTTCTTGCAGTTCTCAAGCTTTCCAGCGACGACGAATAATTCACCAAAAGCAATATAAATTGTATAGCGTTTATACATTTTGCGTATATTTATGCAACAAAAACGCCGTAAAAATGAAAAATTATTGACTTTATGTAAAACTTGTGCTAAATTAACTGAAAAGGGACAGGGAATATTTATTTATCGCCCCTAATATTTATTCATTATTATATGGAGGAAATTAAAATGAAAACAGCAAAGAAACTTCTTGCCGTTGTTCTTGCACTCCTTATGGTTGCCGCTTGCTTTGCAGGCTGTTCATCATCAGAGGGCGAGGATACAGCAGATACAAACACAGCTAAGGTTAAGGTTATCGACATTGAGCTTTCCAGCGAGGAATATGCTCTCGGTGTTGATATGGACAATGCAGAGCTTCTTCAGCAGACCAACGACTTCATCAAAGAGATTAAGTCAAATGGTAAGTTCGACGAAATCTGCAATCACTACTTCGGCGACGGCGAGCCTGTTGCAGTTACATCAGCAGTTGAAGATTCAACTAAGGACCAGCTTATCGTTGCTACAAACGCTGAGTTCGAGCCTTTCGAGTACAAGCAGGGCGACCAGTTCGTTGGTATTGATATGGAAATTGCACAGCTTCTTGCAGATTCTCTTGGCAAAGAGCTTGTTATCAAGGATATGAAGTTCGACGCAGTTGTTCTTTCAGTTCAGCAGCACAAGGCTGACATCGCAGCAGCAGGTCTTACAGTTACTGAGGAACGTGCTCAGCAGGTTAACTTCACAGATTCTTACTATTCAGCAGCACAGAAGCTTATCGTTAAGGGCGACGATACTACATTCGACGCTTGCCAGACTAAGGAAGATGTTGAGGCTATCCTTAACGGCTTTGATTCATCAGTTAAGTTCGGCGGACAGAACGGCACAACAGGTCAGTATTACGTTCAGGGCAGCGAGGACTTCGGTTTCGCAGGTCTTCAGGCTGAATTTGTAGGTTATGACAGCGGTGCTCTTGCAGTTCAGGATTTGATTAACGGCGGTGTAAACTATGTTATCATCGACGCTGCTCCTGCAGTAGCAATCACTTCTGCTGTAAACGCAGTAGCATAAATTAAAAAAAACTATGAGCCTCACCTCTATTTGAGGTGGGGCTGTTTTTTAGGGTAAACAATATGAATTTTGGTAAAAAGTTTGAAGTTTTCTGGAACTTCTTTATTCACAAGGACGGCTACAAAACTGTCCTGACAGGCCTTGAAAATACGGCAATTATAGCCGTTTCAGGTCTTCTAATCGGTATTTTTATAGGTACAATTATTGCTGCCTTAAATGTTATACCAAAGAATAATCCTGTCATTAAGCTTCTTGACAAAATCGGCAGACTTTACGTTGGACTTTTCAGAGGTACGCCAATCGTTGTTCAGCTTCTTATATTCTATTATGTTTTGTTACCGCTGCTTGACGTCAACCTTAATTCCGTTGGCGTGGCGGTAGTAGTTTTCGGTATGAATTCCGGTGCCTATATTTCCGAAATTATGCGTGCAGGTATTCTTTCAGTTGACCCTGGGCAGATGGAGGGCGGACGTTCTGTAGGTCTCAGCTATGGTACAACAATGATGAAAATTGTTATTCCTCAGGCTGTAAAGAACATTCTCCCAACTCTCGGTAACGAGTTTATCGCACTTATTAAGGAAACTGCCGTTGTAAGCTTTATCGGTGCAACCGACATCTGCGTTGCATTCAGCCGAATTGCGTCTAACAGCTACGAATATATGGTGCCTTATCTTGTAATGGCTGTTATCTATATCGTTCTTGTTGTCATCATTTCACAGCTTGTTAAGCTTATGGAAAGGAGTTTGAGGAAAAGTGATAAGAGTTTGTAATCTTAAAAAATCTTTCGGCGATAACGAAGTCCTTAAGGGTATCAACTACGAAATCCATAAGGGCGAAAAGATTGTTGTTATCGGTCCGTCAGGCTCAGGTAAAAGTACATTTCTCCGCTGTCTTAATCTTCTTGAAACTCCAAGCGAGGGCGAGGTTTGGTTTAAAGACGAGCTGATTACCGACAAGAAGTGCGACATCAATAAAGTACGTCAGCATATGGGTATGGTGTTTCAGCATTTCAACCTTTTCAACAACCTTACTGTTGAGAAGAATATAACTCTCGCTCCCACCAAGCTTAAGCTTAAAACTAAAGAGGAGGCTCAGGAGGAGGCTCACGCACTTCTCAGGCGTATCGGCCTTGAGGATAAGGCAGACGCATATCCCTCAAGCCTTTCCGGCGGACAGAAACAGAGAGTTGCCATTGTCAGAGCTCTTGCAATGAATCCTGACGTTATGCTTTTTGACGAGCCCACTTCAGCCCTTGACCCTGAAATGGTAGGCGAGGTTCTCAGCGTTATGGAAGATTTGGCTCAGCAGGGTATGACTATGGTTGTTGTAACTCACGAAATGGGCTTTGCCCGTGAGGTTGCCGATAAAGTTCTCTTTATGGACGGCGGCTATATCGTTGAGGAGGCACCTCCCGAGGAGCTTTTCACTCAGCCAACGGATAAACGCTTACAGCAGTTCCTCAATGCTGTACTGTAATTCCATTTCAGTAGTATTAGAAAATTTGCAGGGGATGGCGTCCTCGACATCCCGCATAAATCATCAAGTTGAAACTGAATAAATTCCGGCTCCCTTTATACAAGGGAGCCTATCGTTTATAAATAATAAGTCTCCCCTGTGTAAGGGGAGATGTCAATCGCGAGATTGACAGAGGGGTTGATAGCAGTTCATTTCAATAATCTTATTGCAACAACAATCAATCCCTCAGTCTGCTCACAAAGTTCGCATCCAGCTCCCTTTACACAAGGGAGCCTTTTTTCACCCAAAAATACAACATTTTGATATTTCACTAAAAATATTTGGATATATTGTAATAATGAACAGAAATTGAAAAAAAGCACAAGAATCAGAAATACTTTTGTAAATAAATTGTAAATAATTTTTAGTAAAAACTGCCGTTTTTTTATTGACATAAGCCTTTCGGTGTGCTATTATAAACCTGTATTATTATAGGAAAAGGGCGTTCTATACCCTTTTACCGTCAATAATTTCTTTTGCATCTTGCAACGGACGCGGATATTGGTCAGAATTGATGCTCCTATGCATATTAATCATCGTTAATGTGTGTTGCATTTGCATTGCAGGACGCAATTGAATTTTAAGGAGGAAATCAAAATGAAAACAAAAACTTCCAAAAAAGTTTTGTCTTTCATCCTTGCGGTTATGATGGTTGTTACATCTATACCAATGCTCGGTTTTGTAGCTCTCGCTGAAGAGGCTGCCGCTGAGGACACTTATGTTACAGCCGCAAAAGATGCAATGGATGCTTATGAGACAAAGATGAAAGGCACAGTATACACTGGTATGCTCGATGCCTACAACGCTTATGTTGCTCTCTGTGAGACACTTGACGCTTACCAGTATGGTTTCGGCAAAGATAACGGCAGCACTAAAGCTGTTACAAGTGCCGACCTTACAAGCGCTACTACTGCTCTTACAACAGCTACTAACGCTATGTCAGCCTTTACTCCATACAAGGGTACTGCAAAGGGCTATCATGTTAAGTCAGAGGCTACAAACGGCTACGACAATCTTCTCTATTGTAGTTACAACAACACATGGTGGAGCTCATCAACTACAACAGTTGGTAATGGTATTTTTAAACTTGCTGTTCCTTATCAGGCTGTTATGCTTTATGACGGTTCTACCACTACTGGTTACCCAACTGTAATTGAGTCTATTTCAAAGAAGAGCTTGTTCAGTTACCAGACATATATTTTCGACCGCGCTAACTATACAAGCGGCGGAAACCTTAATTTGAAAAACGATTGGTACACATCATCTTCTTGTACTGATTATCAGACATATTACGGTCTTACAAGTGCAAATGCAGAATACACTGTTTCAAGTGCTTCTAACGGTAATTCCAATTCTGATGTTAAAAACTCAGCAAACTGGTATTGGAACAACGAGCTTGTTTATACAGGCACAGGTGATACTACCAATTACTACGAATCATTCGGTAATATTTCCGTAGGTATTGTTATCAATGATGATAAAACCGGCACAACCTCCGTTACAGGCGTTAATTCTTATGTAATCAACTACAAGCCTATCGTTGACTTTGTAAACGATACAACTAAGTCTGCTTATCTTTCACAGGTATCACAGTACAAAGAGGGCGGCTTAGCAAGCTTAATGTCTGTTTACAACACCGCAACTACTCTTGACCCTAACAGCTATTTCAAGACTTATGTTGATAATAACTCAAGCTCAGTAACAAATACACAGATTTCTGATGCTGTTAAAGCTCTTGCTAATGACATTAAGAGCTTTGCTTCAGCTTCAAGCAGCGTTTCAACAACCGCTGACTCTGTTTATGACAACGAGTATCAGAACTTGAGAGACGCTTTAGGTGTTCCTGGTGTCCGTGCAACATACGAGGGCGGTAACATCGGTTATACACAAGATTCATGGGATGCTTTCACAGCTGCATACGAAAACGCAGCAGGTCTTATGAGCACACTTCCTGCCAATGGCTATACAAGAGCTTCTGATGCTTCTTCTTATGCAACGGCACTTAACACAGCTTATGCTGGCCTTCAGACTAATGTAACTAAGGTTGACGCATCTGCTCTTGAAAATGAGATTGATAAGTTTGAAAGCTATGCAAATGTATTTACTGACGCTACCTATAATGCTGTTTTAACTGTAGTTGATGCTGCTAAAGCTGCAGTTTGGGGCTCAGTAGAAAACTACAAGGTTGAGGCTTCTGCACTTGACGATTCTGCAGATGCTCAGACTACTGTTGCTCAGCAGACAGCAAATGTTCAAGAGGCTGTAAAGCAGTTAAGATTCAGCATGGATGCTGTAGTTAATACTGCATCAGAGGGCAGAACTTCTCTCAACACTGCACTTGCACTCAAGAACGAAGTAGATAAAAATGTTGACGATAACGGCAACACAATCTATGGTAACCTTGCAGTATTTACTGATGCTTACTTAAGAGCACAGGAATATGCAACCAAGGCTGCATCTGCTGAATTTACTGATTACGATACTCAGCTTGCAGAATATGTAGCAGAGATTGAAAATGTTTACACAGCATACCATTCTCTCGTGATTTCCTTCCTCAAGATGCCAAATGGTACTGTTGCTCAGCAAGGCAGCACAACTACAATGACTACCTTGACAACTTCTGATACTAACTGTAAACAGCAAATCGGCTTCTCTTACACTTCAGGCGCTATCGTTTTCTTAACAAAGCGTGAGAATATAAATGTAAAGTACGGTTCTGCTGATATCACATTCGGTACTAATAGAGGTAAAGGCACATTTACAGATGTTCCTAACAATATGCTCGACAGTATCTCAATTAACGCTACTGCCGCTGCAATCAACGGACAGGATGGCAAAAACCATATTAGTGGCACAAGTGCATCCAACTCCTCAACACCTAAAGCACTTACTGATACACAATATGCAGGTTGTTTGTCATATAAGGGAATCAGCATTCAAAACCTTAAGTATGCAGGCCGTTCATCAAACAACAATGCACCACAGGCAATCACCACTTCTGATGGTACAACTGTAAGCTTTGATAACGCTAAAGATTATGATGTTACATCAATCTTAGGCACAACAGATGGTGCTTCAAGCCAACCTGGTAAGGGCGGTATCTTTGCTCGTACAAATGATGACCAGAATACTTTTGCTTATGCTTATGTAACAGGTGATATGTATGCAAGTATCACTGCTTCTGCTAAGAAAACATTATCAGGTACAACAACACCTACCGTATCAACTGTTTCACTTTCAGGTACAAACTTCGGTGCTGTATCTATCTATAATACACAGAATACTACAGCATGGTCATCATACAACTATGTAACATCTGCATCAACAGGCGAAACTATTAACACAGTTGTTAGCGTTGTTGATATCAATAACCTTGTTGACCTTGTTAATATGTGTAATGCATTGCTTCCGGACCAGAGTAAGTATACCGAAGAAACATGGAGCAACTTCACAGAAAAACTTAACGCAGCACAGGCTGACTATGATTACTCGTCAAAGAATGCTGGTGAAATTCTGACAGAGGTCAAGTCAAGATACAGCAACCTTTGGGCTGCTTACAGTGCTCTTGAGTTTAAGACATTTACTGTAACATTCAATTGGATTAAGTCAACAGGCGTTGCAACAAGCAAGGAAATCACTGTAACTTACGGCGATAATCTTGGTATGAGCAAGTATGTAACTCAAATCAATTCCATTAACTTGCCAACAGACGGTTATGTAAAAGACAACTATACTTACAAACCAACAGGTTCTTGGATTCCTGAACTTGACCTTGAATCACCTATTTATGCTGATGCTACCTACGTAGCAGATTATGTTGGCACTCCAAACGAAGCAACTTGGGATGCTTTCAATACTGCTAAGTCAGCACTTGTTAGCGCTATTGTAGATTATACCTACTCAGCTACTGACCTTGAAACTCTTAATACAGAGATTTCAGCACTTTCTTACTTCAACTATACAACAGAACAGCAGGCAACTGTAATGGCAGATATGCAGACAGAAATTGACGCTCAGGCTGATAAGATGGTTGAGCTTAAGAAAGGTCTCACTCCATCAACCGTTGATACAAGTGTTGCTGATTCAATCGGCGGCGACCAGGATAGATATTCCGCAACTGTTGACGTTTACAAAACTGTAACTGTTGCAGATAAGTCAGTAATCGGCTTTGCTTACGAAACAACAGAAGAACTTGATGCCGCTCTCAGAGCTGCTCTTACAGTTAGAAGTTACAAGATTTATCTCAATGGTGCGACTGAACCTATTGCAACTGTTGACTACGGTACTCCTGTTATTGTAAACAGCGATGGTACTTGTCAGGTTAATGTTGATGATACACATCCTGATTACAGCGGTGCAAGCGTTTCTTGGTTCTACAGCTACTCTGCTCCGTCAACAAATGGCACACAGACAGCAAGAAAGTATATGACAGCCGCTCCGTCACTCGGCTTCATCGTTAAGGGTGATACTTATCTCACCACAACAGATGAAAACAGCACCGAGGTTGAAGGAGTAGTTGTTAAATTGGTAGCAAACCTTGCAGGTACTTCAACAAAGACATATGCTGTTTGCTACACAGATGCTGACGGCGTTCTTATTGACGCTCCGGCAGCTCCGTCATATCCGTTCTACAAGTTCGTTGGTTACACCTGTGACACAGCAACACTTGAAACAATGGAGGACGGCTCACTTCGTGTAGATGATTACTGTACAATCACCGCTAACTATGAAGTTGATTCAACCTATTCAAATGGTTTTGCAATCAATGTTTATATGGGTGATGACCCGTCATTCGTTCTTAACAGCGATGATGGTATCGGTTACGATTGTGAGTCATCAGACGGCAAGATGATTAAGGCTGTTTATGACTACAACGAAAAGGTTGAGTTCCTGACTGAAGGCTTCTGGCTTAACGATATCGGTATGACTGATGTGTACGGTATCTTCACAGCAGAAGACCCAACAGATTATGATACCTACCAGCTTCTTACATTGGGCGGTGACTATGAGTTCTATGCTTACTCAGATATGAACATTATCGCATGCTCACAGGATGTTATCGATTCATTCTTCTCATACAATTACAAGGCACAGCCAACAGTAATTGCTAACGATTCTGCTGTTCCGATTTATAATTCTTCAGCAGCTCTTGAGAAGATTTCACTTGTTGGTACATTCGCATTACCTGAGGGTTACACATTGGTTGAATCAGGCTTCCTGTTCTCATCCAATACATCAGCTGATTTGACAGTAGAAAATGTAGGAACAGATGGCGTAGCTCGTATGAAGTCATCTAAGTACACAGTTGGTAACCAGTTCGTTATTAACGTAAAGACACCAAGCGACGGCAGCGATGTTTCATTTAAGTATGCAGCATACGCAATCGTTAAGGATTCGGCAGGTAATCAGTCGATATTCTACTCAACATCATACGATGACACAACAGCAAACTACTAAGAGAGGAGGACATCAATTATGAAGAAATTATATGAAGAGCCAGAGATTCAGATTCGTAATTATGCACTCCCTCCAAGAGATGTTGTTATGACTT
>JAQXUH010000097.1 GCA_029219885.1 Eubacteriales bacterium
TTAGGCATTTTCATAACCTCATTGATTTTTGCAAAGCTCTTTCTTGTGGTGGTACCAAGCTGGACATCCTTCACATTTACCATAAGAGTCACTCCGTTCGTTGTTTTATAGTTTAAATATTGCTGATAAATTTGCACAGGAAATTTACGCTTAAGCCACGACCTGAAAACCGTTGTTTTCCGTTACGCATAACAGCTATTTACGCACAAATTTCCATTTTAATGGTGGCTAATAATATAAACTATTAAATTGTTGTTGTCAACACTTTTTTTCGGAAATTTTGAGTTCGTTTAAAAACTTTTTGATACACGGCGTCGGGCGTATCTTATTTGGGCTGTTTTTTTAAGTTTTTTAACCATTGTAAATTCGTTTAAAAATAGTTCGCCTGTTTGTTGATTTACAAAAGGTTATTTGATATAATAGTTTTATATTTTGTTACCAGGTGAATATCAATGAATAAGATTAAGAGAGTTTTAAGTATATTTCTTGCGGTATCGTTGGTGATACTGTCATTTTCAGGCTGTTCGTCGGACAGCGAAAGGCTTGACATTATTTATCCTTTTTCAGGTGATATCAGGAGCTTTGACCCGCAGGTTGCATCAACTGCCGATGAGTTTCTTATTGCTGAAAACTGCTTTGAGGGACTTGTGAGAGTAAGCGACGACGGAACTGTAATGCCTGCTGCTGCGGAAAAATGGAGCATAAGCGAAGACGGCAAAACATATACATTCTATCTTCAAAAGGGACTTAAATGGCATATCGGAGAGGACAGCAAGGCAGAAGAGGTTTTCGGCGTGGGCGACGGTCCTGACATAACCGCAAACGATTTCGTCTTTGCACTTCAGCGTACTGCGTCTAAAAACACAGACGCTCCCCTGTTCTCATCAATTTCAAATATCGTAAACGCATCGGAAATTCATTCCGGCAAAAAGAAAGCATCTCAGTTAGGTGTTAAGGCTGTTGACGATTACACACTTCAAATTACCTTAAAGTCAGCAGACAATTCATTTATAAAGGTTCTTGCCACAGCTGCTGCAATGCCTTGTAACGAGCAGTTTTTCAACGCCACCAACGGCAGATACGGCTTAGGTATTGACTATTCCCTTTTTAACGGTCAGTTTTATCTCAGCTCAATACTTGAAAGCTCATACATATTGAAAAGCAATTCCCAATACACAGGAATCAACAAAACTCAGGTTACGGATATAACACTCAAGATTGCAGACGAGTCGGCAGACATACCTAAAAATCTCAAAAGCGGATATTACGACGCAGCCTATATCAGCGGACAGGAATATCATCAGCTTAAGGACAGCGGTATAACTGCCACAGGATATGCAGATACAACTACTGCACTTATCCTCAACAAGAACAAAATAATCTTTTCACAAAAAGAACTCAGGCAGGCAGTTTGCCTCAGTATTTCCGAGATTGATTTGACAGACAGAGAATATCTTTCAAGAGCCACAGGCTTTACTCCTCCGAGCTGTACAATCGGTGAGAAATCTGCTCCCGACGCAATAGGAAACATTAACCCTAAGCAAGATATAGAAAAGGCACAGGAGCTTTGGAAAAGCGGACTTGAAAGGCTCGGTATATCAACTGCCGACTTAACTGTAATCGTTACCGAGGAATACGAGGATGTTGCAAAGGAGCTTGTACAGGGTATTCAAAAAGGCATAGGTCAGATTTCGTCATATGGTATTGACGATACTCCTGTTTCTTTTTCGCTTAAAATAGAGGTGTTATCTCAGGCAGATTTCAGCACAGCATTTGCAAACGGCGATTACGATTTGGCTCTTTACAGCTTTTCAGCATCAAGCCAAAGTGCTCTTAATTTCCTTGACAGCATAATAAACGGAAATTATGCAGGTACTGTCAGCGACGCACAAACAGCACTTAAGAAAGCACAGTCATCATCTGCCGATAAGCTTGCAGGTGCAGTAAAAAGCTGTGAAAAGGCACTTATGGCAGACTATTCAATAAAGCCTGTATTTTATGAATCTTCATATTACGCTCAGGCTAAAGGCGTCAGCGGTATTCAGTTCCATCCAGGCAGCGGAAGGGTGTGTTTTGTAAATGCTCAAAGAGAAAAATAAGACTTTCTGCATAATATCCTGGGTACTGACAGTTATCTGCATGGCGGTTATATTCTGGCTGTCATCACGAACTGCCGAGGAGTCCTCTGCTCAAAGTGGAGCAATTCTCGATTTTTTGATAGATATTTTCGGCGAAAATGTGTTTACTGTTTTTATTGTCAGAAAATCTGCTCACTGCCTTGAATTTACGGGACTAAGCCTGCTGTTTAACATTTCGCTGTATTTTACTAAAGACAGGCCTATGTATCTTTACGCCACAGCATTTACTTCTCTTTACGCGGTAACAGACGAACTTCATCAGCTATTTGTTGAGGGACGCTCCTGTCAGCTTGGTGATTGGGCTATTGATACAGGCGGTGCAGTTCTCGGAACAATCGGTTTTCTTGTAATATTTCATATCTTTAAGTATGTACACAACAGGAAAAATATAGTTGACAGAGGAAATAATTAGTTTATAATATATAGGAACGAAAATATAAGATGTGAAAAGGAGAAAAGATATGAACGTACTTATCTATGATAACGAGGAGCAGATAGGTGTTGCCGCAGGCAGTTTAATCGCATCTCAGGTTATTGCAAAGCCTCAGTCAGTTTTGGGCCTTGCCACAGGCTCAACGCCTCTTAAGACTTACGCTCAGATGATAAAGCTTTATAGCGACGGTGCAGTAGATTACAGCAAGGTTACTACATTTAATCTTGACGAATACTGCAAGCTTGATGTAAACGATGTTAATTCATACCATCGCTTTATGCACGACAATCTTTTTAACAGCATTAACATTCCTGAGGAAAATATCAATTTCCTTGACGGAAACGCAGAGGATATGGAGCAGGAATGTATCAGCTATGAGGAAAAGATTAAGAATGCAGGCGGTATTGATATTCAGCTTTTAGGCATCGGCTCAAACGGTCATATTGCATTCAACGAGCCTGCTGACTGCTTTGAAAGAATCAGCCACGTTGTTGCTCTTAAGGAAAGCACAATTAAGGACAACAGCAGATTTTTCAAATCTATTGACGAGGTACCTACTCACGCAGTAACAATGGGTATCGGCTCAATTATGCAGGCTAAGAGAATACTTATCATTGCAACAGGAGAAAATAAAGCAAAGGCAGTTAAGCAGATGATTAACGAAAACGTTACACCGCAGTGCCCTGCTTCCGTTCTTCAGTTCCACGCTGATGTTACCCTTATGATTGACAAGGGTGCGGCGTCTTTACTCTAATTTGAAGGAGAAATTAAAATGGCAGACAAAGGTAAATTTTATATAACAACCGCCATCGCATACACATCAAGGAAGCCTCATATCGGTAACAGCTATGAAATAGTTTTAACCGACGCAATTGCAAGATACAAAAGACTTCAGGGCTATGATGTATTTATGCTGACAGGTACTGACGAGCATGGTCAGAAAATTGAGGAATATGCAAAGGCAGCAGGTGTGACACCAAAGGAATATGTTGACAAGGTTTCAGGAGAAATCAAGGACATCTGCGATTTGCTTGGCACAAGCTACGACAAATTCATCAGGACAACTGATGATTATCACGAAAAGGTTGTACAGAAGATATTTAAAAAGCTTTACGACCAGGGTGATATTTACAAGGGCGAATACGAGGGTATGTACTGTACTCCTTGCGAAAGCTTCTGGACTGAAAGCCAGCTTGTTGACGGCAAATGTCCCGACTGCGGCCGTGAGGTTAAGCCTGCTAAAGAGGAGGCTTATTTCCTTAGACTTTCAAAATATCAAAAGCAGTTAGAGGAATATATCGAGGGCAACGAAAACTTCATTTATCCTGAATCAAGGAAAAAGGAAATGCTCAACAACTTCATTAAGCCGGGACTTCAGGACCTGTGCGTCAGCAGAACATCGTTCAAGTGGGGTATTCCTGTAAGTTTTGACGAAAAGCACGTTATTTATGTTTGGATTGATGCACTTTCAAACTATATTACTGCTCTCGGCTATGACCCAGACGGCTCATCCGACCTTTATAAGAAATACTGGCCTGCTGATGTTCACAGTATTGGCAAGGACATTGTAAGGTTCCACACTATTTACTGGCCTATTATGCTTATGGCTTTAGGCGAGCCTTTGCCAAAGCAGGTATTCGGTCATCCTTGGCTCCTTTTCGGCGAGGATAAGATGAGCAAGTCAAGAGGTAATGTTATTTACGCTGATGACCTTGTGGAGCTTTTGGGCGTTGACGCTGTAAGATACTATCTTCTTTCCGAAATGCCTTACGCTTCCGACGGCTCTATCACCTATGAAACTATTATTGAAAGATATAATTCAGACCTGGCAAACACTTTCGGCAATCTTGTAAACCGCACTATCGCAATGCAGAACAAGTACTTTGACGGCGTTATCTGTGAGCCGACAGACTGCGAGCCGGTTGATGATGAGCTTAAGGCTTCCGCACTTGATACAGTTAAAAAGGTTGATAAGTGCTTTGAAACTTACAGAGTTGCAGACGCTATTGAGGCAGTTTTGAACCTTGCTAAAAGGTCTAACAAGTATATTGACGAAACTATGCCTTGGGCACTTGCAAAGGACGAAAGCAAGAAAGCAAGACTCGGTACTGTTTTATACAATCTTCTTGAGTCAATCAGATTTATTGCAGTTCTTCTTTCACCATTTATGCCTGAAACAGCAGAGAAAATTTTTGCACAGATGAACTGCGACGTTAAGGACTACGATTCACTTTCTGCATTCGGCGGTCTTAAGGCAGGCGAATCAGTAGGCAAGGCTGAAGCATTGTTTGCAAGAATTGATGCTGAAAAGATGCTTGCTGATATTGCAGCAAAGCAGGAGGCAGCAGCTGAAAAGGAAGAAAAGGCAAAGCCTGAAATTGAAGGACTTGCAGAGATTGCATTTGACGATTTCAGCAAGGTTGAGCTCAGAGTTGCTCAGATTACAGACTGCGAGCCTATCAAGAGAGCTAAAAAGCTTCTTAAAATCACAGTAAATGACGGCTCAAGCCAGCCGAGACAGATTGTATCAGGTATTGCTCCTTGGTATAAGCCTGAAGACTTGATTGGCAAAAGCGTTGTAATCGTTGCAAACCTTAAGCCTGCAAAGCTTTGCGGTGAAATGAGCAACGGTATGCTCCTTGCAGGAGATGTCAGCGAGGATGATGTTAAGGTTCTCTTTGTTGACGGAATGCCGGCAGGTACTAAAATAAGATAAGGAATTCAGGAATGTATCACAATATATTTGATACACATTCCCACTACGACGACGAACAATTTAACCCTGACCGAGAAGCACTTTTAAATAATCTTCAAAGTCAGGGTGTTTCTATAATCGTAAGCTGCGGATGTGACATTGACTCAACTCAGTTTAATTTTGATTTGGCACAAAAATATGATTACATATATTTTGCCGCTGGCTTTCATCCTGAAAATTTAGAGGGTGCAGGCCTTGATGATCTAAAGATAATTGAGAAATTTGCAAAAAATGAAAAATGCGTGGCAATCGGTGAAATCGGTCTTGACTACCATTGGATGAGCTCAACGAAAAAAGTACAGCAGGACTTTTTTGAGGCACAGATTGAGCTTGCAAAAAATATGAATTTGCCTGTTATTGTTCACGACAGAGAGGCTCACGGAGACACTCTTGACATTCTTAAGAATACAAAGCCGTCAGGCGTACTTCATTGTTTCTCCGGCTCAAAGGAAATGGCCAGGGAAATTATCAAGCTTGGTATGTATATAGGCTTAAACGGCGTAGCAACGTTTAATAACGCACGAAAAAGCCTTGAGGTTGTCCGTGAAATACCCATAGAACGTCTTGTTCTTGAAACAGACTGTCCGTACCTTGCTCCCACTCCCGTAAGAGGAACGAGAAACGATTCATCCAATATTCCGTATATTGCAGAGAAAATCGGTGAGGTACTTGGAATGAACGGACAAAAGGTACTTGATATAACAAACGAAAACGCAAAAAGGCTATATAATTTAAGGTAAAAATATGTATAGATTTGAACGCTTATCTGATGATATAAAAATTGCTGTCAGCGATGACCACACCTTCGGCACCGACGCAGTTATTCTCTCCTACTTTGCAGGAATTAAGCCACGTGACAAGGCACTTGATATGGGTACAGGCTGTGGAATTATTCCTATGCTGTGGCTGAGAAATGAAAAAATCAACAACGTTTCCTGCCTTGATATTCAGGAAAACGCCTTTGAACAGGTGAAATGCACTATTAAGGAAAACCACCTTGAGGGCAGAATTACACCGTATCTTTGTGACTTGAGGGAAATTGACAAAACCTTTAAAGCAGAGGAATTTTCACTTGTGACAATGAATCCGCCTTACAAGCCGATTGGCACAGGCATTGAGTCATTAGGCGAAAGTGCAAGAATTGCAAGGCACGAGGTATGCTGTAATATTGAGGATGCTGTTAAGGCGGCATCATATCTGCTGAAATACGGTGGCAAATTCTGTATGTGTCACAGACCTGAAAGACTTGTTGACACAATGGAAATTATGAGAAAATATAAGTTAGAGCCAAAAAGGCTGAGATTTGTTCAGGACAAAAGCGGTGAACAGCCGTTTCTGTTTCTCGTTCAGGGGCAGAAAGGTGCAAAGCCTTTTCTCCGTGTTGAATCTCAGCTTATCATAAAAAAAGAAAACGGGAAATTTACAGACGAAATGCTGGAGATATACGGCTCCTACGCAGACGGGTACGATAAATGAGCGGAAAATTATATGTAGTTGGAACGCCGATTGGTAATTTAGGCGACTTCTCACCGAGAGCAGTCGAAGTCCTTGAAAATGCAGATTTCATTGCTGCCGAGGACACAAGAGTTACAATGAAGCTTTTAAACCATTTCGGTATCAAAAAAGAAACTGTCTCCTACTTTGAGCACAACAAAAGGCAAAGAGGAGAAATTATTTGTCAGCGAATACTTGCAGGTGAAAGCTGTGCGATAGTGACAGACGCAGGTATGCCTGCCATTTCCGACCCGGGAGAAGATTTAGTCAAGCTTTGTCACGAGCTTGGAATTACAGTTGAGTCTGTTCCGGGACCGACGGCTTTTGCTACGGCACTTGCCATATCAGGTATGCCAAGCGGACGATTTACCTTTGAGGGCTTTCTGTCTGTCAGTAAAAAGTCGAGACGTGAGCATTTAGAGGAAATCAAAGACGAAAAGCGTACTATGATTTTTTACGAAGCACCTCACAAGCTGGTAAACACTCTTTCAGACCTTTACAGCGTTCTCGGTGACCGTGAGATTGCGTTGGTGAGAGAGCTGACAAAAGTTCACGAGGAAGTTATAAAAACAACGCTGAAAGACGCACAGGAGCTTTATACAGACAAATCACCTAAAGGCGAATTTGTTATTATCATTGAGGGAAAGCCTGCTGAAATCGAGGCGGAAATCACATTGGATGACGCAGTTAATCAGGCAAAGGCTCTCGTAGAAAAAGGTATGTCCATAAACAATGCAGCCAAAGAAATTGCAGGCAAGACACCTTTTAAAAAAGGAGATATTTACAAGGCATTAGTATGATTTGTTCAATTTGTCCAAGGCACTGTAATGTTGACAGAGAAAAAGCAACAGGCTTCTGTCAAAGCGGTGAAGCCTTTAAGGTTGCAAGAGCGTCACTTCATTTTTGGGAAGAGCCTTGCATAAGCGGTGAAAACGGCAGCGGTGCAGTATTTTTCAGCGGGTGTAATTTAAGATGCGTATTCTGCCAGAACTTTGAAATAAGCAGAGATAACAAGGGCGTTGAAATAGATGATAACCACCTTATCGAGATTTTTGAAAATCTTATAGAGCAAGGTGCAAATAACATCAATCTTGTAAACCCCACCCACTATTCCCACAGAATTGCAGAGGTTTTGAAAAAGTGGAAAAGTCCTGTACCTATCGTATATAATTCAAGCGGATATGAGGAGGTCGATTCTCTCAAGGAGCTTGAGGGACTTGTAGATATTTATCTGCCTGATTTGAAATATATCAGGCCTGACAAGGCACTCAGATATTCAAGAGCCGAGGACTATTTTGAAAAAGCGTCAAAGGCTCTTCTTGAAATGAGACGGCAGGTTAATGACAGCTTTGATGAAAGCGGAATTATGAAAAGCGGTATGATAGTCCGCCATCTTATTCTCCCCCAAAACACTAACAGTTCTCTTGAAATTATAGACTGGATGAAAAGCAATCTGCCTGACACATATATGTCCCTTATGGCTCAATATATCCCCTGCACCGACCTTGAGGGCTATGACGAAATAAACAGAAAAATTACAAAGCGTGAATATGAAAAGGTTGTAAATTACGCCATAAATCAAAATATGGATAAGATTTTTATACAAGAGCTTAAATCTGCCGATAAAAAATTTATTCCCTCATTTGATTTTACAGGTGTAATATGATATTATAAAATCAGCGAAAGTCTAAAAACTTTTGGAAATTCAGAAAAGAGGAAGTTTATGAAAAAATTTTTACAGGAATTCAAAGAGTTCATTTCTAAGGGAAACGTGCTTGATTTGGCAGTAGGTGTTATTATCGGCGGTGCATTCTCATCTATCGTAACATCACTTACCGATAACATCATCAATCCCCTTATCAACTGTATCGGCGGTGCGGAAATTCAGGGTAAAATTCACCTTGTAGGCGAAAACTACATAGATTACGGTGCATTTATATCCGCCATAATCAACTTTATCATTATGGCATTTATAATTTTCTGCATTGTAAAGGCAGTTAACAAGGCAATGTCAATCGGTAAAAAGGAAAAGGAAGCTCCTGCACCCACTACTAAAAAATGCCCTTACTGCAAAAGCGAAATTCCAATTGATGCAGTAAAGTGCTGTCATTGCACATCCGACCTTAGTGAAAACGAAAACAATTAAAAATTTTTTAAGGGGTAATTTTTATGAGAACAAAGGAATATTCATTCCCAAGCAAATCGGGACTGTGCGAAATCAAAGCCTGGCAATGGTATCCTGATGATGACAGTCAGATAAAGGCTGTACTTCAGATTCATCACGGAATGGCAGAGCATTGCGGAAGATACAAAAACTGTATCAAGGCCTTTACCGATATGGGCTATGCTGTGTTTATGAACGATATGATTAACCACGGCAAATCAAACAGCGACAAGGCTATGCTTGGCTATTTCGGCGACAAAGACGGCTACAAGGACATTATTGCCGACGCTAAAACACTTATGGATATTGCAAAAAAGGAATATCCAGACAAGAAGTACATAATCAGCGGTCACTCAATGGGAAGCCTTATTATGAGGTGCTTTATCAACGAATACGGCTGCTGCTTCGACGGTGCAGTATTTATCGGCACATCAGGTTCTAACCCACTTGCTAATGTCAGCATCGGTCTTACAAATGTTATCAGCAAATTTAAGGGCACAACCTACAAGTCAAATCTGCTCCAGCGTTTAGGCTTCGGTGCATATGACAAGCCTTTTGAGCATAGAACTCACTACGATTGGGGCTCAAGAGATAAGGCCTGCGTTGACGATTATCAGCAGGATGAATACTGCGGTTTCGTTTTCTCTGCTATGGGATATCAAGATTTGGCAAAGCTCTGTGTTGACTGCAATACAGATGAGTGGGCAAACAATGTTGATAAGGATACGCCTGTACTGCTTATCAGCGGTTCAATGGACCCGGTAGGCAATTACGAAAAGGGCGTTCAGGAGGTATATCAGCGTCTTAAGAGAACAGGTCACACCAATGTTGATATGAAGCTTTATCCTGACGCAAGACACGAAATTTTAAACGAGCTCAACAAGGAAGAGGTTTACGATTACATAAACAATTTCATTGAAGAAAACGTACTTTCCTGAGCTTTAACAAAATAGACCTAAGTTTATTAAACGGCGAGAATTTGTATAAACTGCACAAATTCCTGCCGTTTATTTTTAATTGTAATAAATGTAAAAAAATAGTATAATGTAATTAAGAAAGATAATATAAAACAGGTGATTTTATGCGGACAAATGTTAAAAAGTTTTCTATTTTTACAATAGTATTTACGGCATTGATAATATGCTGTATGGCTTTCCCCTCCTCAGCTTTTGCCCTTACCTCAGAGGACATCGGTGCACTTGCAGGCGGTAAGCACTACTATTATAACGGCAGCGCAGAGGACCAATGGGTACTGACAAATAACAAATGGGAGCACTGCGATATTGTTGACAGCAGTGAAAATCTTGACAAAGTTGTTTCTGCCCTCAGGCGAGAAATGATAAAAAAGAATGAGAATGTTACATTCTATATTGCGTTAAGCTATGACGCATATAACGAAAAGCTCAATCCTGACAGTGAAGATTACAAGACGCAAGCCGAAAAACTTACTGACGAAAACATCAATGAAATTTATAACAAAATAAAGAGCAACATTTACAAAACCGACAGCATAACAGATAATCTTGAAAAAGCAAAATCAGGAGATTATCTTCGGAAAACCGTGCAAACTCTTTCCTCTACCACAAACAGCGGAAGAATCAGTGCGTCGGATACAGAAGGTGCAAAATACAGTTATTATAAACTCGATTTTGAAATTGAATATACCACCACCGCTGCTATGGAAAACAAGGTCGACGAATTCCTTGCCAAGTGGCAGACTGAATTTATTGACAATAACAGCGTAATTCAAAATCCTGATTTAACCGAAAACGAGAGAAATTATTATATAGTAAAAACCATATACAGCTTT
>JAQXUH010000098.1 GCA_029219885.1 Eubacteriales bacterium
AGCAGTTGGCTTTTTGGTTGTAGTCTGCGGTGCAACGTAATTAGGGTTAGTTACGCCGCAAACTGAACAGTTCAGCTGATTATTGCCGAAATTATGACCTGTTGCAGGAACAACCTGCTGTTCTACGATAACTGTACCGCATACTGAACAATGACTGCCCTCTGTAAGTCCGTTAGCTGTGCAAGTAGGAGCAACTGCTGAATCTGTTACTACTGTATGACCTTTTGCTGTGCCTATATCTGTTATTGTATCGGTAACGTCGCATCTGTCACACTTCGCAGTTTTTGTGCCGTCTTGTGTGCAAGTAGCATTGTTGTCGCTTACGTAATTTGTAAATGAATGACCTTTTGCTGTGCCTGTATCTGTTACTGTGTCAGGCTCACCGCAAACGTCACACTTCGCAGTTTTTGTGCCGTCTTGTGTGCAAGTAGCATTGTTGTCGCTTACATAATTTGTGAATGAGTGACCGTTAGGGTCGGTATAATTATCTGTATAACTATATTCGCACACATCACAGGTGTAGGTTGTATAACCCTTTTCAGTGCAGGTAGGCGGTGTAACTGTAGACGTATAAGTATGACCCGTCGGGTCTGTTTCAGTATCGGTATAGGAATGTCCGCAGTACTTACAGGTATGAGTTGTATAACCCTTTTCAGTACAGGTAGGCGGTGTAACTGTATAGTTAAACTCGCATTTTCCAGAACTGCTTTTTTCAAAATAGATAGCGTTTGCCGTCACATCTTGAACAGCAGTGTAATTATTTTTATCCTTAGTCCAATAGTATCCGCTCTTTTTGTGCCTGTGCTGTCCGGTAGTAGTAACATAGTGCTCACAACAATAGGTTGAAAATTCCGGAACAACCACATCATCGGCAGGAGTACCATTAGGATAAAATGCCGAACTGATTGCATTGTCGTAAAAGTCAATAAATGTTACAATATAGATATAGTCCGTTTTGTAGCCGTTTTTTTCTGCATAGCTTAAAGCCGGAGAATCTTCAAAACCGTAAATTATAATATTGCTGTTATTTGGTAAAGCATTATCTCTGACGTCACAGGAATTGTTAAAAATCATTATCTTTTCAAGATTATCACAAGCAGAAAAGACGTTAGTGCCGATTGTATCAATTTGCGGCTGCACCTTGATTATCTTAACCGCCTTGCAATTATCAAAGCTGTTTGGTGATGCGTAGTCAGGTATATCCCCACCCTCAACGCCGCTGACAGTAAGTGTTCCTGTTTCGGTATCAAAGCTGCCGTAAACTCCGTCGCCGAATGAAATATCCTGAGCATATGCTGAGAAATTATATATAAAACAGGTTGTAATCATCATTACAAGGGACATAAAGAGAGATAAAAACTTTTTCATAGCCGTCACCCTTTAAAATTTCTTTAACTTGATTATAACAAAAAGAAAATTAAACTTCAACCTTAATAAAAGGTTTTACATATTTTTCATATTTACAAAAAACAAACCGCCGAATTAACGGCGGTTTAAATTATACTGATTCACTTTCTTTCAGCGGAATAGATTACATCTACTGACTTTTTGAAAAGCTTATAATCGTACTGACCTCTCCAATGGTCGCCTTTTTCAACGCTCTTGAAGCTTTCCTCGTCTGCACCTGTTTCGATCTGACCTACGCCTTTAATTTCGCCGTCCTCTTTATAGACAGTATCCCAAAATGCGTGGTGGCCTATGTGCTTGATTGATGCAGGAATATACATATATGACAGTCCTCTGTCATAGGTGAAAGCGTCAGAGCCGATATATTCAAGTCCCTCCGGGAGAGAATTGTAAACCGACTTGAATGACGGAATTGCCTTGTATGTAGTATCACTAATATCCTTGTCGGTAGTATAGCTGTAAACATTGAGAAGAACAGTATTCTTAAATACGCCCATTTCCTCAATAGTTTTCAAGCCCTCAGGAAGATACAAATCTGTAATGTTAGAGTATGCAAAAGCAAGCTCGCCCACAGTTTCAACAGTTGACGGAACAACATATGTTCTTATCTTTTCGTTGTAATCAGCTAAGAATTCCTCATCGTATCTTTCGGTAGTGCCCCAAAGCTCCTCCATTGGCTTGCCGTCATCGTCAAGAAGATTGTCAAAGCCTAACTGCTCTCTGAGATACTTATCGTGGTCATTAGGATAGAAAACGATTTCAGTTAAATCTTTAGTGTAGATTACGCCGTCAAGGTCGCAGTAGTAAGGATTTTCGTCATCAATCCAGACATTCTGCACCCACCAGCAGCTGTAAATCGACTTGCCGTCAATTGACTTAACATCTTTGCCCAATGAAATTGAATAAAGGGTTTCGTCGCAGTTAAAAGCATACTCGTTGATAACAGAAATAGGTTTGGTTAAATCTTTCTCCCCTGTTTCGCTGTCAACAACGTAATCTATTGTAATGTCAGTTACGTCGCCGGGATTTGAAAATTTTACAAGCTCGTATGTGCCGTCAGGCAACGCCTCGTACTCATAAGTGTCATTATGAACGGCACGAACAGAAAAGTAAATTGAAAAGCCGATAGCAACTATAAGAATAATAACTACTGCTATCTTCTTTATCTTTGCGTTGCTGAAAGACTTGTTGATGTGAGGAGCCTGAAGTCCCTCGATTTGATATGACCAAATCTCATCCTCGGGAATGTCAAGAGTGTATTCAGGAGCAGTTTCCTGTTCTTCCATTGCTTCCTGTGCAAGGAAATCGTCATTCTGCTTTTTAGCTTTCTTTTCCTTACGCTTACTCACGACATCACCTCCTCAGCTTCGTTTACGGTTTGGGCAGGAGTTTCACTTTCTTCCTCTGCCGTAATTCCGTGTTCCTCGTTATACTGCTTTCTCGTAACCTCTTCACGGCGGCGGAGAACTTCCATAACCTTATTCTGCTTATCGTCATCATAGTCCCAGAAGAGATAAGGAATAGTCATAAGAAGATAGCCTACAATATCAAATATAATAGGTATAACAATAATCTTAATTCTCGACTCGTCGATAAACAGAACGTCCCAGTTACTATTGAAGCCGAACTTGAGAAGAAGTACAGGAATAATAAGGCTGATAAATGAGGTTATAGGGCCTGTAAACCAACCGAATACGCCTGAAAAGCTTTCAAGTCTTTCGCCTGAAAGGTACATCTGATAGTCGTTGACACGGATATCCATATCGTGGCTGACAGCGGTAGGAACAGTTTTGCACATTTCCATAAGAAACAGCATAACAACGCTGATAGTACCGCACAATGTGAGATTGTCGCCGAAGAAGAGATAACAGCAAACGATGACACTATATCCAACGGCTCGTGAAAGCTGATAGAATACCATAATCTGTTTATATGAAAATCTCTTAATAAAGTACGGCGTGAAGAAATCAGGCGGCGTACCTGCAAAGGAAACAAGTGCAACAATCAAACTGTATGCCAAACCGCTGAGACGGAAAGTATACAGATAAAGTACAGTTGTGAATACAAGCATACCATTGCCGAGGGAGTCTAAAAGACCTACTATCGTCTGTATCCACTTATACTTATTTCGCATTACGCCGAACATACCATCCCAGAAGTTGATGTTGACTTTTTTCTCCAAAGGCGGCTGCGGAATTCTCTCTTTAATTCGTCCTGCAAACACCATTGTCAGCGACGCTGAAATAAGGAATGTGAAAGGAATGATATATTTAAATACAGCAATATCAGCCCACTCATCCTTGCACATACCGATAAATACAGGAAGTAAAATCTGAAGTATAGACTGTGCAAAGTGAGAAAGCTTAATAGGATATGTTCTTACAAAAATTCTTTCACGGACATTAGGGCTACAGTTCTGTGCACAGTTTTCAAGGTTATTTGCAAAGCCGAACAAATTGTAAATTGAAAACAGCAAATTAGCAACCCAGACTCTTGTGGTAACGTCTGTGATAGTTGTGTAGAAAGGAAGCCAGCCGAGAAGGAATACCATAACTACTTTAGGAATAAAGTCGCAATAAAGGCTGTACTTATATCTGCCGAATTTCGGAATGAGTTTTTTACGCCAGAAAATATTTCTTGCACCTGCCCAACCATTCCACAAAATATGCGTACCCAAAATCTTAATTGCCGAGGCTGCACTTACACCCTCAAGTCCGTTAAGATATGCAACCAATTTATTAGTCGGGTCGAGAATTGCGGAAAAATCGCCGATAATCAAATAAAGTCCGAACACGAACAGGAACAGATACAGCAGATTAAATTTCCGCTCTGTTTTTTTAGGCAGAAAGCCCAAGTTATCATTGATTACCCAGCCTATCATTATCCATATGTAATTAAGCGGCATATTGATAAGCGAGATAATTGAGAATGACAGATACGGCAGCTTGTAATGATACATCATCAGATAACAGCTTGCCGCAAAGGTCAGATACTCAAGTGTTTTTGAGCCGACATAGTTACTGCCGACACCTAAAAGAATGTCAACATATTCCTTATAAGGAACATATTTACCGGGAGCAGGCTTTTTCCAATGCTCCTTAACATCCTTGCCCAAGCGTTTTACCGCTGAGCTTAATTTCTTTTCAGCCATAGAGTTTTCCCCTTAACAATTGATACATTACATTTTAACATAAATTTAACACAATGCAACTATATTTTTGTGTAATTATAATAATTTTTTTCTTATAAACATAAAAAAGCTTGAAAAGGGCTGATATAACGTCAACATTCTATACATAATTTATCTTTCGGATATATTCGCCAAAGGCAAATTTGAAATTTTTACCTTGTCAAATTATTGATAAATTATTGACAATCATCACTTTTTGGTATATTATATACTCAACATTTTGGCGTAACAAATTATGCCGAGTGCAAACAAAATCTTTTAATATTTAAGGAGAGGATTTTTTTATGAACAAAATGAAAAAAATTCTTGCCGTTGGTCTTGCTTCAGTGCTTGCAGTTTCATTTGCAGCATGCAGCAACGGCGGCGACGCAGCTGACGACACAACTACAACAACAGGTGCCGCAGAAGCTGCAGCAGCAAAGACCGGTTACTCAATCATCAGCTCTATTGCAGATGTTGAGGACACCACACTCACAATCGACTCTGTATGTGCAGCAGTTCTTGTTGACGCTGACGGTAAGATTATCGACGTTAAGATTGATGAAGCTCAGACAAAGCCTGACCTTGCAACAGACGACGGTAATGTAGCAGACCTTAGAACAAAGCTCGAGAAGAAGGAAGATTACGGCATGAAGGGCGTATCTCCAATCGGTGCTGAGTGGTATGAGCAGATTGCTGCTTTTGAAGATTTCGCAAAGGGTAAGACCGCAGCTGAAATCACAGCAGCAGTAGGCGAGGATGGTTATCCATCAGACGCTGACCTTAAGGCTGGCTGCACAATTCACGTTAGCGACATCGCAACAGCAGTTGCAAACGCTGTAAACAATGCTCAGGACCTTGGTGCTTCTGCTACTGATACTCTTAAGCTTGACATCAACACAGAGAAGTATTATGAGAGCGACGAAACAAATCTTCAGTACGATTCAAACTACGCTATCGTAACTCTTGATGCTGACGGTAAGATTACATCTTGCATCATCGACGCATCACAGGCTAAGTGCTCAATGGACGGCGGTAAGTTCACAGTTGAGGCTGGTTCTTACAAGTCAAAGAAGGAGCTTGGCGACGATTATGGTATGAAGGCTATTTCTCCAATCGGTGCTGAGTGGTACGAGCAGGCTGCTTCATTTGAGAAGTTTGCTATCGGCAAGACCGCAGCTGAAATCACAGCAGCAGTAGGCGAAGACGGATATGCATCAGACGCTGACCTTAAGGCTGGCTGCACAATCATCGTTTCTTCAATTGCTCAGACAGTTGCAGACGCAGCAACAGTTGCTTAATTAAAAGCCAAATAAAATTAAGACTGCTTCAGTAATGAGGCAGTCTTTTTTGTTGCGTATTTATTTGTAAAAAGGAATTTACGGCAGATTATCAGCAAATCATACCGCCCTCAACCCAGGACATAACTGACGGATATTCCTCTTTGTAGTTATCAAGCTGTTCGTGATTAGTTTCGATAAACGCCTGAAGCTCCTCGGAATCTTCAAAATCAAATGTAAAGTCCTGCTCAAAGGCATATGTGGCAGTGAACATATAGTCAAACAAATCGTCGGCAGAAAATTCCTCAAGCATTTTGTCGGCAGAGGTTTCTGTAACATAATCGAGAGCGTTTTTAACTGTCAGCTCAAAATCTTCCTCGTCAACCTCTATTCCCTGACGGCTTTTGCAGTATTCGAGAATTTCTTCCTCGCCATAGCCGGCAGACTCGCAGTAGTCCAGAACATCCTCAAAGCCTGTTTCGTTTATTTCATCATAAAGCCTGTATACAAATTCGCCCAAAAGATTTTGGAGAGATACTGCCTTGATTATAGCGTCAATCTCGTAGCCCTCTTCGTCTGTGATTGCGTAACCGATTTCCTTAAAGCTTTCCCAAATCAGCATATAAAAGCATCTATGCTCGTCTTTCTCTGAAAAAATCGCGTCCTCAATAAATTCTTCAATATCCATCTTAATTCTCCTTGCTTTTCTTTTATATTCTATATTGTAACCTATAAGTATAAGATTTTCAATATTGCATTATAACTTTATATAAGTTATAATAAAAATAATTAGAATGATTGGAGTGTTTCAATGCAATTTGAAATAACAAGCGGTGAAAGCAAGGCGGTTTTAGGTCTTGATGGTGCTCAGCTTAATTCGCTGATGAAAGACGGCAAAGAATATCTTTGGCAAGGCAACAGCGATTTTTGGGCAGGACAGGCACCTGTATGCTTCCCGATAAACGGCGTTCTGCCTGAGGGCAAGGCGACTGCTTTCGGCAAGGAATGTAATATGAAGCGTCACGGCGTGGCAAGAATCAGCCCTTTTGAGCTTTTTGAAGAGCACAAAAACAGCGTGACCTTTATTCAGAAAAGCTCTGACGAAACAAAAAAGGCTTTCCCCTTTGACTACGAGCTGAAAATAAAATACACCATTAACGGCGATACGGTTACTAACGAATATATCATCACCAACACAGGAAAAGACAAACTCCCATTTACTATCGGCGGTCATCCTGCATTTAACTGTCCTGTTGACGATGACGAATGCTTTGAGGACTACAAGGTGATTTTTGACGAAGACATTACCGAGCCTTGTCTGCGTCCCGACCACCACAGCGGTCTTGTGGATACAGATAAGAAATATGATGTAATGCATGGCTCAAACACACTTAAAATGGAGCATAATCTTTTTGAAGAAAATGATGCTTTGATTTTTGAAAACTGTTCTGCAAAATCTGTAACGCTTGTGGGCAAAAAAGGAAAAGGCATTAAGGTTGAATTTCAGGATATGAGAAATCTCCTTATCTGGTCTGCGGTAGGTAATGCACCTTTCGTAGCACTTGAGCCTTGGACAGGCATTTCAAGCTGTCTTGACGAGGACGGAATATTTGAGCATAAAAGAGGAATGACAATTCTCGAGCCTGACGAAACAATATCTTTTAAATTTAAAATCACAATGATTTAAACTTTTATAAATATGTTATTAACAAAGTAATGATAGTATGGTGACAGTATGAATTACGGAATGTTCAGAACGGCAGCAGCTTCGCTCAAGCTTAAGGTTGCCGACCCTGACTATAATAAAAAGGAAATTATAAAGGCTATTGACAGAGCACTTGAGGAAAATGTGCGTCTTTTAGTTACACCTGAGTTGTCTGTTACAGGCTACACCTGTGCTGATTTGTTTTTTACAAAAGCTCTTCAGGAAAGTGCCGAAAAAGCTCTCGGTGATATTGTAAGATATACCGATGAAAAAAATATTGCAGTTATTGTGGGTATGCCTGTCCCCTTTTACAACAGTATTTACAACTGTGCAGTTGTTATCAGCGGCGGCGAAATCTGCGGTATCGTACCAAAAATTCATATAGCTAACTATAACGAGTTTTACGAAAAGCGTTGGTTTGCGTCAGGCAGTCAGTTTAAAAGTTGTCAGGATATCACAGTCGCAGGATATAAAACTAAAATCGGCTCACAGCTGTTTGATTTAGGCGGCGGTGCAGTTTTAGGCGTTGAGCTTTGCGAAGATTTGTGGGTACCTAATCCGCCAAGCAGTACTCTCGCCTGCCATGGTGCAAATATTATTGCAAACCTTTCTGCCAGCGACGAGTATGTTTCAAAGGCACAGTACCGCAAAGAGCTTATTCTCAACCAGTCGGCAAGATGTATTTGTGCTTACGTGTATGCAGGTGCATCTGTTTGTGAGAGCACTACCGATTTAGTTTTCAGCGGTGCAACAGCTGTGGCAGAAAACGGCGGTATGGTCAGCGATGGTGAGAGATTTTCAAGAGAAAGTGTTATCACTATCGGTGATGTGGATATTGAAAAGCTGAATGCTCAAAGGCAAAGCAATATGTCCTTTGAAAACCTCAGCCACGGCGAAATCGGTTTTGGCAGGATAGATATAAACAATGACGAAAACGATTTGAAATACCGTTTCGTTGACCCTCATCCTTTTGTTCCTGCCGATGATGAAAAACGCAGAGAACGCTGTCAGGAAATATTCAATATTCAGGCTGCCGGTCTTGCTAAAAGGCTTGAGCACGTAGGCTCGTCAGGTGCCGTTGTGGGCATTTCAGGCGGTCTTGATTCGACTCTCGCTCTCCTTGTGTGTGCAGAGGCTATGAAGCTTTTAGGCAAGGACAACAGCGATATTTTAGGTATTACAATGCCGGGCTTCGGCACTACCGACAGAACTCACGATAACGCCGTAAAGCTTATGGAGCTTCTCGGAGTAACTACTAAAGAAATCAGCATTAAAGATGCCTGTGTACTTCATATGAAAGATATTGAGCACGATGAAAGCGTTAAGGATATTACCTACGAAAACACTCAGGCAAGAGAGCGTACTCAAATTCTTTTTGATATGGCAAACAAGCACGGCAAGCTTCTTGTTGGTACAGGCGACTTAAGCGAGCTTGCAATGGGCTGGTGCACATACAACGGCGACCATATGTCAATGTACGGCGTCAACGCATCTGTTCCGAAAACTCTTGTCCGCTACCTTGTTAAGTATGTTGCCGACATCAGCGACGAGAAAATTGCCGCAGTCCTTTATGACATACTTGACACTCCTGTTTCCCCTGAGCTTCTTCCTCCTGATGAAAATGGCAAGATTGCTCAAAAAACAGAGGATAATATCGGACCATACGAGCTTCACGACTTTTTCCTTTATCACTTTGTACGTTTCGGTTTTGAAAAAGAAAAGCTGTCAGCGTTAGCCCTCAAGGCATTTGACGGCAAGTATGACAAGGAAACTGTTGACAAGTGGCTCGGCGTATTTACAAAAAGATTTTTCATCAGTCAGTTTAAGCGTTCCTGTATTCCCGACTCGCCGAAAGTCGGTTCAGTTTCTCTCAGTCCGAGAGGCGATTGGAGAATGCCAAGCGACGCATCATATAACTGTTTTATCTAAACTAATTATTTCAGGTGGTATTATGAAAAAAATATTAGCAGTATTAATGGTAATTTCAATACTTTTTGCCTTTGCAGGCTGTTCATCAAAGGAGTATACGGAAACCGCCGTAACTATTCCCGTAACAGACGAAAACGGCGAAAATGTAACTGACAACAGCGGTAATGTTGTTATGGAGGTAGTAACCGAAGCTGCCGAAAGCGAAAAGAAAGAGGACAAGGAAACAACTTCCAACACCTCAAAGGACAGCAAAACTACCACAAAAAAATCTTCTTCCGACACCACAGCAAAGTCAAAGGAAAGCACTACCAAAAAAAATTCTAAGAACGAAAGCACAAGCAAAAAGTCAACAGAAAAGACAACCACTACTACAACTAAAAAGGACGAAACAACCGAGTCTACTACCGAAAAGGCTAAAAAGCGTGACGTTACTGTTTACGTAAAGCTCCCATACTACAATGATAAGGAAACAAAGCTTTACGTCAACTACAAGGAAGTATGCGACAAGGAATATAAAAGGCTCGAGTTTGATGACCCAGATAAAAAAGGTGAAAAAATCGACTGCACGACCATAAAGCTTGACGGCAGAAAAGAGCCTTTGAAGTTTGACCTTGGCAAGCTTACGGGCGACGTTAAGGTTATAATCAGAATGTCAGATGTGGATATTTCAGGCGAAACAATTATTATTCCGGCTGACGAAAGCTCCGGCACCCTCGCTCCTTATACAGGCATTGAAATGATGCAAGGCGAGGATATGTAATTTAGTTGACAAAAAATGCTCCCTTTTGTTAGGGAGCATTTTTTAATGAATAATGAATGATGAATAATGAATAGTTTAAAACAACAACCTCCGATTTCTCGGAGGTTGTTGTTATCTACGCACTATTTAGTTTTAACTGACTTAACCTTTGACCAGCCGGAGTAAACCTTTACTGTCTTGCCGTTGAACTTTACGTTCTTATATGTACGAACACGAACATAATAGGTTTTCTTGGCTTTAAGGCTCTTGATTGCCTTTGACGGACTCTTTGACTTATTACTGCCGATTGTGGAAGATTTAGTTGTTTTCTTAGTAAATTTACTTGAAGTGGAATACTGAATCTGATATCCGCTGACACCTGATACCTTTTTCCACGAAACCTTGAACTGCTTTTTGCCTTTAGTCAGCTTGCTGATTGAGGGCTTTTTATATTTGCTGTTTACAAACACGCCGTCTACCTTTTTAGCACCTGACGGAGCAGTAGGCTTTTTAGTTGTTTGGGAAGCAGTAGCAGGCTGAGTAGTTACAACAGGCTGAGGCGGAGTATATGCAGTAGTCGGCACATAGCTTGGGTTAGCAGCCGTGCAGTTAAGGCAGGTAGCATTTCCTTTGATGAATGTATGACCTGTTGCAGGAATAACATCTCCCTCAACTACTATTCCGCAAACAGAGCATTGTCTGCTTGCCTGCTTGCCGTTTTCAGTACAGGTTGCAGGTTTTGCTGTACCGCTTAACTCAATACTTAAATTGTGACCTGTTGCAGGAAGTCCTACGCCGTCCTCTACATAACCGCAAACGGAGCACTTCATATCTGACTGCTGTCCTGCCGTAGTACAGGTAGGAGCAACTGCCGTACCCGGTACTTCTATTGACAGGTCGTGACCCGGAGCAATAATCGGTAAACCTACGCTCATAGTTATACCGCACTTATCGCATATAGTGTCAGGATTTCTACCATTTTCAGTACAAGTAGCATCAAAACCGTTGTCTGCCGGAACCTCGTGATGGCCGTCAGCAGGAATAACCTTTTCTTTATCAATTACCTTTTCACAGACAGTACAAGTTCCCTTTGGTCTGTATCCCGGTTCGGTACAGGTTGGCTCAATAAATTCACCGTCATATTCTACTGTTGCCTTGGACTGATGATTAGACGGAATCTCATCACCTATTTCAATTATTGCACCGCAGTCAAGGCAAATTGTGTCTGCCTCTTTACCCTTATTTCTGCATGTTGGTGCTTTGGCTGTTTCGTCAAGGAAAGCTGTGTTTTTGTGCTCGCAGTTTTCGGAATCAACGGTAAAGCCGTCAATATATGTATATCCGCAGTCCTTACAAATTCTGCAAACACATTCCTCGCCATTTACTGTTATTGTTTTGTTTTGGTATTCGCATTCATAACTCTCTTCGGAAATTTCGTCGCAATCGTCATAAGCACAAACCTTGTTGTGTGTGCCGTCGCCGTTTGAAACATACTCAGTTGACGAATCGAAATCGTGAGGGAGCAAATATGATTCAACAGGTCCTATTTTCTCGGCACCACAGTAAATACAATTATAAACAGTATATTCACCATACTGACAGGTTGCAGGAATTTTTTCGCCTTCATCAAAAGTACAATTTTCTCTATCAGTAGCCTTTTCCCTGTATGTTACAGAAACAACTATTGATTCGCTATCTCTTAACGTAACAGGAGTTCTCCATTCTTTAGCACTTGTAATATGCTGATAAACTTTTTCACCGTTTATGTCTGTATATTCTTTTGACGCATATGATGTTGAAAAATCAGGCTTTGGAACGCTGTTTACATCTGTTCCGTCAGGATAAAGTGCACTTGAAATAACATTGCCGTTGAAATCTTCAAATTTAACAGTATAAAGTCTGTTTCTCTGATATCCGTACTTTCTTTGGAAAGAAATAGCCTTTGAGCCTGTTTGACCGTAAATGACTATATCCTTATTATCAGGAATACAGTTTTCCTCCATTTCGCAGGAGCTGTTATAAACCATAATCGTCTTAAGATTTGAACAGTTATAAAAAGCGTATTGTGTAATCAGGTTAATAGTATCTTCGACAATAATAGTTTCTATCTCGTCACAATGCTTAATTCTATTATTCTCGTAAAATTTGAGCATTGAAACTGTACTGCCGCTTCTCGACTTAACCGTTAAGGTTGCTGTGTCAGGCTCATAAATGCCTTGAACACCACCGCAAATATCAACAACTTCACTTTCCTCTGCAAAGGAAATTCCCGCAAAGCCGAAGCACATGGTAAACGCCATTACTAAAGACAGAAATACCGAAAAAATCTTTTTCATTCTTCTCGACCTTTCAAAAAAGCTTTAATTACATATATTGTAGCAAAAAAAGCCCGCAGTTTCAACTAAGCTGTGGGCTTTTTGTAAAATTTAATATTTGGTTTATCTTGAGTTTATTTAGCTCGTCTTGCCGCAAGCTCTGTTGAAATCTTTGCTTTCTTCTCGCCTACGATATCATACTTGAACATAGGAATTGTGGAAAGAAGTGCAAGGATACCTGGAAGAGCAGTATATGCAAAGAAGATAATATCTTTAGTTTTTGTGGTAAATGAGCCTGCCTCAAGTGCCTCATAGTAGCCTGACCTCTGCACAAAGATAAGTCCTACAGCAGTACCTAAAGCAAGACAAACTTTAATTGTGAGAGTTAAGATTGAATAAGCGGCACCCTCCATTCTCTTGCCTGTTTCGTACTCGTAGTAGTCAACGCAGTCAGCAGTCATAATCATCGGCATAAGAGTAACTGCACCAAACTGAAGACCGATAAGGAAAAGTGATGCATAGAAAAGGACTGTCAGCACCATATTGTCAGGTGACCTGAACCAAAAATGACCGATTACAAATGAGAATATAGACGCTGCAAAGCCGTAAACGGAAAGAAGAATGTACGCATTTTTCTCATTCATCTTCTTAATAAGCATCGGGCAAAGTGCCATACTTATCATTGAGCCAACTGCCGTAACGATACCTAAAACGGCAACAAGATTCTGGCTGCCGAGAATAACAGTTGCAGACTGCACCTGAATACCCATAGCCATCTGACGGCCGAAGCCTAAGAAGTATGAAATGATAACAAGCATAAAAGGCTTATTATTCTTGAGTGCGTTTACCATATCCTTAAAGGTTGTCTTTTCGCCTGCCTCATAAGGCACTCTTTCCTTGTTAAGCATAGGAATGAGAGCAAAGAGAACACAGCCTAAAACAGCAGTTAAAACAGCAGTCCAAAAATACTCGGTGCTAATCATAGGAGTGTCGGTTTCACCGCTTTTAACGAAAACCTTTGAGCCGCCGGGAATGATAAGACAAACGATTGGAACGATTACAACGCATGCAGAAAAACCGACCTGCTTGAATGTATTTGAGATTGAAACAACATTTGTTCTCTCGGTAGGATTAGGAGTGAGAACAGAGGCAATACCCTGTGACGGAACATCACCCATTGTCATTGCAATACTCCAAATAAGGTATGTAACAAAAATCCAAATGTAAAGTCCTACGCCCTTAAAAGGAACTTTAAGGAACACTACTGCGGTCATAATAAGAAGCGGTGCAAGAGAATAAATAATCATTGATTTAAACTTGCCGTTCTTACTTTTTGAGCGGTCAATAAGATTACCCACAACAGGGTCTGCAACTGCGGAAACAATCTTTGCCACAAGAATAAGAATTGCCACAATGCTGACATTTGCTCCTAAAATTGAGCCGTCAAATTCTGCCTGATAGGAATTAAGCAATCCTACAATAGCCTGAAAGCCGAAAAGGCCTAAGGAATATGCGGCTATTTCCTTAAAATTCATATGCTTCTTTTTTGTGATATCTTCCATAAATTTCTCCTTTTCTCTCTAAAAACACAAAAGGGCAAAGCTGTCGCCGTTGACAGCTTTAACCCTAAATGCTTAAAATCAGTCTTTAAATACGTCAGAGAACAAGTCAATGTCAGCGGCTTTCATAACAGCTGAGAACAGCTCTGAGCCCATAACAGGCATCATTCTGTTGAATATTGACATTGCGTGAGCGTCAAGGCCGTGAACCATCATAGGACGCTTATGCTCGATACCGAACATAATCATCTTAACCATAAGGTCGCAGTCGGTAGAAATCATATCCATAATCTTCTGTCCCTTACCGCCCTCATTCTTCTGGTCACGGAAAATGTCAGTCTTTGTAAATCCAGGGCAAACAAGGCCAACATAGCACTTACCCCTGAACTCAACTCTGAGAGCCTCTGTAAAGCCCTTGAGAGCAGCCTTAGACGCACTGTACATTGATGTGCCTGCAAGAGTCATAAGTGCTGCGGAAGAGTCGATATTGATGATACCCGGGTCGCTCTCCTGAAGAAGTACAGGCAGGAAAGTCTGCACGCCGTATACGCAGGAGTAGAAGTTAATCTTCATTGCTCTTTCGATTTCCTCATCGGAATATCTGTCAAATCTCTTAAACTTAGGAAGAATACCTGCATTGTTTACGAGAACTGAAGGTCTGATGCCCTCTTCCTCAAGCTCCTTAGCAAAATTCTCCCAATTTTCTTTGACTGAAACGTCAAAAAGCTTATATGAAAACTGCTCAGCATATGTAGGACCTAACTCCTCAATAAACTTAAGCATCTTTGACTCGCTTCTTGCTACGCCGACAACACGGCAGCCGTGCTTTTTAATAAGAGTTGCAGCGATACCTGCACCCATTCCGCCTGAAGCACCTGTTACGATAACAGTCTTACCGCTGAGCCAATCACCGCCGATAGCTTTACAACAATCACTCATTATTTTTATCCCCCTGAAAAATTAATTCTCATAAATTAAAGCGTCCGTTTATCAACGCTTTCACACTACTTTTCTATTATACAATAGAATTTTCAGTAATACAACAACAAAATTCAAAAATATCCAAAAAGTTATGCAGATAATTCCTGTTTGTATAAACTGAAAATAAACTTTCAGCAAAATATATTGTGTATTTCGACAAATTTTCATCGACAAATTTGGGGAATATGCCGAATATGCGTCACTTAATTGCTTTTGAAAATTTATTATGTTAGAATACCTGTTGGCAAAAACGAATAAATAAATATCCAAGGGGAAAAGTTTATGGACAGAAGAATAAAAAGGACAAGGTCTGCTGTATTCAATGCCGTTCTTGACCTTATGGTTGAAAAGGAAACCAGCAAGATAACAGTGCTTGAGCTTTGCAAAAGAGCAGACATTAACAAGAGCACATTCTATCTTCACTACAAGAGTATGGACGACTGTCTTCAGTCTTGCTTTGAGAGCATTATGAATGGTGTAGTTGAAGTTTCAAAGCATATCAATTATAACGAAATCAAGTATAATCCTGAGCCTGTTGTAGGTAAGCTCCTTGACGAGGTAGAGAAGAATATCGACTACCTTTACAAGTTTAAGGCAAGTAACATCTGCGGTCCTGCAATTAAGGTGCTTAAGGAGAATCTTGTTTCTGCTATAAGTGAAAGCAATGGCTTCACTGTGGAGAATAACTATTTTGAGGTTTCCATTATTACCTTTGCAGTTGCAGGATGTATTGACGCTTTGATTGAGCCTCTGCCGATTTTCAAAAAAGACGAGCTTTCAAAAGCAATTTGTGCAATGCTCAAGTCATCTCACAGCCCGATGTAAAAAGTCAAGAGCTTTGCAGTTAAGATTATTAAGTAAAAACACCACCGAAAAGAATTATCTTTCAGGTGGTGTATTTTTTATGTCACATTGAGCTTTTTGAATTGACAAAAAGCTTTTTATCAAGATTTCGCTTTATCATAACATAATAGAGCAAACTGCCGAGAATAAGCATAACGCCTAATTCTCCAAGTGCAACTAAACCGCATTGGATAAGAAAGCCTGCAAATTCAAATGGTCCCTCTATGAAGAAAAATTCAATCTCCCATCCCACAACAATACCGTTAAATATCGCCGGCATCAGCATAGAGATAAGCGGATATGTTTTAATCTTAACATTCCTGAAAAGATAGATACACAAGCTTGCACCGAGAGTAGCAAGAGAGCCGAAAATCATATCAAGAGGAAGTCCCGAGCCGATGTTATACAGGTTGGAAATAACACAGCCCAAAGTAAGTCCCGGAATGGCGGCAGGCGTGAAAAGTGCCAGCACATTCAGTGCCTCGGACACACGAAACTGCACAGCGGCGGAAGTAGTACCCGGCAAAAGCAGATTTTGGGCATAGGTTAAAGCGGCGTATAAAGCGGCAATAACTGCAGTTTGTACAACTAATGTAACCTTTTTGTTCATAATTAAATTGTCTCCTTAGTTTTGTTTTTAGAAGCTCGGCAGGCTGCCGAACTGGTCAGGATTTTGCGAACTGACAAGGAGTATTATAATTCAGTCATAAACAAAAATCAACACTAAATGCAAAAAATCACCGCCCTTTGACGATGATTTTTCTTTTAATCAATATTTGATATTTTTAATAATGCTTTCCATTTCATCCATTTTGCTTTCCATATCGGAAACGAGAGCAAATTGACATCTTGCACGGACTAAATTGTGCTCAGGATAAGCAGTTTTGAAATAGGTGTCGCCGTTGATATAGTCGGTTAAAAATCTCATACCGCACTCAAAGGTCATCAGCTTTGCAGAGAAAGCGAGATTGTCAATTTCGCATTGATTAAAGCTCTTGCCTGCCTGAGACAAAAAGCCCTCGGCATACGCCTTGAAATAATCAAGGTCAATGGCAACCTTTGATGTGTCCTTTTCATCCTCGGCACAAGTATTTGCACCAAAGCGGATAGAGTCGCCGAAATCATAAAGTGCCAGACCCGGCATAACAGTATCAAGGTCGATAACGCAGATAGCGTCGTCGGTGTCGATATCAAACATAACATTGTTAAGCTTTGTATCGTTATGAGTTACACGAAGTGGCAGACTGCCGTCATTGATTAAATTTACAAGTCTTGAGCAATCATCTTTTCTCGCCTTGACGAAATCAATTTCCGCCTGACAGGTGTCTGCTCTGCCTGAAAGGTTTTTCTCCAAAGCAGGAAGAAACTCGTTTTCATATCTCCAGATAGTATTGTGGAAATTCGGTATAGTTTCTGTAAGAGTCTGTGCAGGAAAATCGGAAAGATACTTTTGAAATCTGCCGAATGCCTCACCGCTTTTTTTGAAAACCTCTGCACTTTCAACGCTGTCGTGGCTGATACTTCTGTCAACAAATCTGTATGCACGATAGCAGGAGCCGTCATCATCCTTAAAATACTTTTTGCCGTCAGCAGTCTTAATAAAATGAAGAGTTTCACGGCTCGGGTTACCGCCGTTCTCCTTAATCACGTTGCGAAGATAAGATGTAACGGCAAATACGTTTTCCATCAGGCTGTCAATGTCCTTAAAAACATTTGTATTAACCTTCTGCACAATGTACTGACGATTCATATCCTCACATTCGTAGGATGCAAGATATGTAGTGTTAATATGACCTGAGCCGAAAATCTCACAATCGGTCAGCGTACCTTTAAATTTAAACTGTTCAAGGATATGATTTATATTTTCCATATGTCTTTCTCCCGTCACGAAATTTTCCGTTGCCTATTCTATCACAAAGGTTAAAAATATGCAATACTTATAATATGTATAATTCCTGTGCTGTTTCAAAATTCAATGCATTGTTTTCATGTAAATTACTATTACTTTTACTTAATTGTGGTTATAGATGATATCGGCATAACTCACAATACGCATATGTTGATAATAGTTTATTCTTTATTTTTCGTTTTCTTTTGCTGTGTTGATTGAGGCGATAAGTATTCTGCGAATTGTTCCGCACTGGTTATGCAACTCTTTAGCGTCAGATTCATCAATCAATTCAGTCTTTACAAACAATTCAAGCCAATATTCTGTTTCATAACATTCTTTAAGTGATATTTGAAGCTTTGCAATAAAATCAGCCTTGCCGTGAGCGTAATTAGCCTCGTGAATATTAGCACCTATACTTGTGGCTGAACGCTCCAACTGATTTACAAGAGAATAGTGTCCTTTAATATTTTCGCACAATTTAACTATCCTAACGGAAAAATCCATTGATAAATCAATGAGTTTATTTTCTTTCAAAACATCACCCCTATATAAGAACAGTACATATAATGAAATATTGCTGGTGCAATATGATATAATCTTGCGATTATGAAATATTTCGCCTGTCGGCAAAATATGATATAAAATAAATCCGCTTATACGCCACAGTGTATTTCATATTCCGCAGGAATATTTCATTACGAAGTATATTTCATAAATCTCAAAAAGGATTTATTTCATTGAAAAAAGCACTTCGTGAGAAGTGCTTTTTCTGGTGGAAGAGGGTGGATTCGAACCACCGAAGTCGTTGACGGCAGATTTACAGTCTGCTCCCTTTGGCCACTCGGGAACTCTTCCATATTATATGGGTGACAGCCGAAGCTATCACCCTGTTTGGAGCTGGTGAACGGACTCGAACCCCTGACCTGCTGATTACAAATCAGCTGCTCTACCAACTGAGCTACACCAGCGTATCTCCAACGCTTAAACAATATATCATAAAATTAACTCATAGTCAAGTGTTTTTTTCAAATTTTTTAATCTATTTTTTCCAATTGTCTATAACGGAGTGGAGCATATCAGGATTTTTGGTAGTAATATTGTCAGGTTTGATGACAAGCATCTTTTTTGCGTTCCTCTCGGTATCAATAGTCCAGACAGAAAGCTTATAACCTTTTGTGTGGAGTAGACTTGAAAGCTGAGAGCCTGCATACTTATAATTGCAGTTAATTCCTATTGCACCTGTATCCTCAAGGAGGCTGATAATCTTCTGCCTGTAATCATCAGAGAAAATCTTATACTTTGACGGCTTATAGTTAAGATAGTAATCCATAGAGGCACAATCGGACTCCTTGACAGCCTTAACATTAATCTGCTCAATACCTGTTAAAAATGAACGGTCAAGAAGATTATATTCAATAATCAAGGCATAGAGGTTATTAAGTGCTCTTGTTTCCTTAATGTCAAAGTTAATCTGCATCTCCCCTGCATCTTTAATCAACGCAAGAGCGTCTGCAAGAGGAGTGCCGTCATTGTTTGTAACAACTAAATCGTGGCTCATTACAACTGTTCCGTCAGGTCTTTGCCTGATGTCAAGCTCTACAATCTGTGCGTTATTATCAATAGCCGCCTGAACAGATTCTATGCTATTCATCGTTGTATTATATGCACCTGTGTGTGCTGTGATTGTAAAACCGTCCACGAAGCTCAGCTTCCTCTCGTCATATGATTTGGTTACGGCATAATCAGCAACGCCTACTATCATAGCAACTGATACGATAAAGGCGAATATTTGATATGACACGTGCTTTGCCCACGTGGGAGTCATATTTCTTTTTAAAAATCTTTTAAATTTTGTCCATTTAGAGATTTTCTCAGTCATATGATAACCTGCCGTTTAAAAAGGGCAGAACCGAAAATGATACTGCCCTTGATGTTGTTTTATAATGAATAATTTTATCTGTTGCTGCCTGAATAGTTAGGAGCTTCCTTAGTGATTGAAATATCGTGAGGATGGCTCTCAACAAGACCTGCACTTGTAATTTTGATGAACTTAGCGTTTGTACGAAGCTCTTCGATAGTATGGCAACCGCAGTAGCCCATACCTGAACGAAGACCGCCCATCATCTGATAAATAGTGTCGCCGAGAGGTCCCTTGTAAGGAACACGTCCCTCAACGCCCTCAGGAACAAACTTCTTTGAGCCTTTCTGGAAGTAACGGTCAGCACTGCCCTTATTCATTGCACCAAGTGAGCCCATACCTCTGTAAACCTTGAACTGACGTCCCTGATAAATTTCTGTATCTCCGGGAGACTCCTCACAGCCTGCTACAAGTGAGCCCATCATAACAACTGAACCGCCTGCTGCAATAGCCTTAACGATTTCACCGCTGTACTTGATACCGCCGTCTGCGATAACAGGAATACCATACTTGTCAGCTCTCTCTGCTGAATCATAAATAGCTGTAATCTGCGGCACACCGATACCTGCAACAACACGAGTTGTACAGATTGAGCCGGGACCGATACCAACCTTAACAGCGTCTGCACCTGCCTTAATAAGAGCCTCTGTAGCGTCAGCAGTTGCAACGTTACCTGCAATAAGAGAAATGTGAGGGAATGCGTTTTTAACCTTATCAACAGACATCATAATGTTTTTGCTGTGACCGTGAGCAGAGTCAAGAACAAAAGCGTCAACGCCTGCATCTGCGAGTGCCTGAGCACGAACAAGAACATCGTCTGTTACGCCGAGAGCAGCGGCACAAAGAAGTCTGCCGTCCTTATCTCTTGCTGTATTAGGATATTTAACGCTCTTTTCGATATCCTTGATAGTTACAAGACCGCAAAGCTTGCCGTTTTCGTCAACGAAAGGAAGCTTTTCAACCTTAGATTTCATCAGCATTTCCTTTGCTTGCTCAAGAGTAGTACCCTTTGGAGCAGTAACAAGCTGTTCTTTCGGTGTCATAACGGTTGAAATTTTAACGCTGAAATCTGTCATAAAACGCATATCACGGTTTGTAAGAATACCGACAAGTGTGCCGTCCTCTTCACAAATAGGAACACCGCTGATACGATATTTGTGCATAAGTGCTTCTGCATCGGAAGCAAGATGGTTTGGTGAAAGAAAGAAAGGATTTGTGATAACGCCGTTTTCAGACCTCTTAACCTTATCAACCTCTGTTGCCTGCTCCTCAATGGTCATATTCTTATGAATAACACCGATACCGCCCTCACGTGCAATAGCGATTGCCATACGTGATTCAGTAACAGTATCCATTGCCGCAGTCATAACAGGGATGTTAAGTGTAAT
>JAQXUH010000099.1 GCA_029219885.1 Eubacteriales bacterium
CAGGTAGGTGCCGTTCTTCTGCACTGCCAAACGATAGCGTTGTATACAGGCTTGCCTGTGTGTCTGTCCCACACAATTGTGGTTTCACGCTGATTGGTAATGCCTATTCCGGCAATATCCTTAGGGTCAACCTTTTCGAGACGAAGACAGGAAAGGATAGCACTAATCTGCGAAAAAAGAATTTCCATCGGGTCGTGCTCTACCCAACCGTTTTCGGGATAATACTGCTTGAACTCATTCTGAGCCTTGGCAACAATCTCACCCTTTTTATTGAAAATGATGGCACGGGAGGAGGTTGTACCCTGGTCCAGAGCCATAACATATTTTTCAGCCATATGAATATACCCCTCTTTTGATTTGGTACTACGCCTACTTAATGGTATAACAAAAAGCAGGCATAAATACCTGCTTTTATTTTACTTCTTTTATTAAATAATGTCAATGATATACCAAACTAAAATATAACTTTTGTACTGTTTTCACAAATTGTTTAAGCAATTTACACAAATCGGTATTATACTGAAAGCAGTAAAGGGGTTATATATTATTTTCTACGTAATTAAGAATATCGCCTACTGACTCAATCTTCTCGATAATTTCGTCAGGAACCTCAATCTTAAACTCGTCCTCAACAGACATAACAATGTCAATAGCGTCAAGACTGTCAGCACCTAAATCTTCAACAAGAAGGCTGTCAGCAGTAATAGAATTTTCATCAATATCAAGCTGTTCGGCAAGTATTGCCTTTAATTTTTCGAATACCATAATTTTGTTCACCTCAAAAAAATGTTGTTAAAACTGAATGATTATGTTATTATCATATTATATAATTCTCCTCGAATTGTCAACAAATATTTTTCAAGAGGTAAAAAAATAATGAAAAAATTTTGTCTTATAGGCTATCCTTTAGGCCATTCAATGTCCCCCGTAATTCATAAGGAGCTTTTCAAAATCAATAATATCGACGCCTCATATGAGCTTAATGAAATTTCTCCTGAAGATTTGAGCAGAAATTTTGAGAGCCTTAAGGAGTATGACGGCTTTAATGTAACTATTCCCCACAAGACAGGAATAATTCCTGCCCTCGATAATTTGTCGGAAAGAGCAGAGCTTTTCGGTGCAGTTAATACTGTCGATGTTAAGGACGGCAAGGCGTATGGCCACAATACAGACTGCTTTGGTTTCCTCCGTGCACTTGAAATGGCGGATATCAAATTAGGCGGTAAGGCTCTTGTCTGCGGCAGCGGCGGAGTTTCAAGAATGTTTGCTTTTGAAAGCGTGCTTGCAGGAGCAGATTTGACTATTGCAGTACGTGACGACGACATTGACGCCGCAATGCTTATCAAAAAGGAAATATCGGACAAGCTCAAAAAGGATGTTGAAGTTAAAAGGCTTGCCGACGTAAACGAGGAATACGACGTTATGATTAACGGCACTCCTGTGGGAATGTTTCCTCACGTGGACGCCTGCGTTCTTTCTAAAGAGCAGGTGCAAAAATGCGGTGCGGTTTTTGACGCAGTATATAACCCTCGCGAAACTCTCCTTATCAAATACGCCAAAGAGGCAGGAATTAAATGTTCAAACGGCTTACCTATGCTTGTATGGCAGGCGGCTGTGGCTCAGGAGATTTGGTTCGGCGTAAAATTCACAATGGATGATGTGAAGAAAGTTTTAGATATAACAGAAAGAGAAATGGAAAAGCTATGAACATAATACTTTGCGGATTTATGGGAAGCGGTAAAACAGTAGTTGGTACCGAGCTTGCCAAAATAATGGGAAGAAAATTTGTTGATACAGATGAAATGATTGAACAGCAGCAGGGAATTGCCATCAAGGCGATTTTTGCGACATACGGCGAGGACTATTTCAGAGATTTGGAATATGAATGTTGTAAGCAGATTGCAGATATGAAAAACTGCGTTGTTTCAACAGGCGGCGGTGCAATGACATATCAGCGTAATGTTGACGCCGTTAAAGATTCAGGCAAGGTGGTTTTCCTTGACGCTGATTTTGATGTTATCTGTGGCCGTATAGGCAATTCAACCACCAGACCGCTTTTTCAGGATAGGGAAAAGGCTAAGGCTCTTTATGACGAGAGAAAGTCAAAATACCTTGAGGCTGCCGATATAGTCATCGACGGAAATATGGCTGCACGCAAAACCGCAGTCGAAATCGCCGAAATGTTTAAATAATTATTTGTTGAAAAATGTATTATACTGTGCTATAATGTGGAAATGCCAATGTGACAAATTTGATATTTTCCTTTGAACACAACGATTTTTTTGTGTTTGCGGAGGTGTAATATGGGAAAAAATAAGAAAAAGGAGCTTGACCACGACGTCAGAATGTTTAAGAAGTATAAAAATCTTCTTAAAGAGCTGACAATGAAAAATGTTAAGCTTAAATATAGAAATTCGTGGCTCGGTATTCTCTGGAGCTTTATTCAGCCGCTTCTCAATATGATAGTTCTTTCTGTCGTATTCGGCGGAATTTTCGGCAGACATAATAAATATATTGTGTGCTATCCGGTATTTATTTTTACAGGCCGTCTGCTTTTCAGTTTCTTTACTTCATCAACAAAGCAGGCTATGACCTCTTTCAGGAGAAATGCAGGTATTCTCAAAAAGGTATATGTTCCTAAATATATGTACCCGTTGTCCTCGATTTTCTCAAACTTCGTAACCTTTGCAATCTCTATTCTTTGCCTTATCTGTGTATGGATATTCTTTAAGGTTACAGGACTTCAGGGCGGTTCAGGTTTGACTATTACGCCGTATGCGTTACTGTGCTTTGTTCCTATGTTTCTTCTTTTGGTGTTCAGCACAGGCGTGGGACTTATCCTTTCGGTTATCGCTGTATATTTCAGAGATGTTGAGTATATTTGGGATGTATTTTGTACACTTCTCTTTTATATGGTGCCTATCATTTATCCGCTTCAAAAAATCACTACCGACTGGACAATCGCTCTTATCAAGATTAATCCGCTTTATTCAATGATTGAGCTTTTCAGGCAGTGTGTGCTTTACGGACAGATTATGAGCCCTCGTATGCTTTTGTATGCGGCTGTTGTTTCAGTAGCAACATTGATTATCGGTATTATCTTCTTTAATTGGAAGAGCGACGATATTATCTTCCACCTGTAATAAATCTAATATAAAAAGTAATCCGCAGAGTTATCAGCTCTGCGGATTTATTTATTCTCTTTCTTTATTAAACTGTATGATTACTTTTTTGTAGTAACTGTTTTTACAGTTGACCAGCTTGAGTATACCTTTTTGTTTGCAACAACCTTGTATGTGCGGACACGAACGTAATATTTCTTGTTCTTCTTAAGCTTTTTGATTGTCTTGCTTGTGCTCTTTGAACTGAGATTTACGGTCTTTGTCTTGCTCTTGTAGAACTTGCTTGAGGTTGAATACTGAATTTGATATCCTGAAATTGATGAAACCTTACCAACAGTTATCTTAAATGATTTACTGCCTTTTTTAAGCTTGCTGATTTTAGGAGTCTTTGGATTCTTTGTTGTAAGCTCAGCAAAGTTAAGATTGTCATCTGTGCCGATAAACTGAGTTTTGCCTGTTAAAGATTTGATACTGCTGATTGTCAGCGGTGCGTCTGTTGTAACAAGCTCTGCAATAAAGTTACACGCCTGTGAGCCGTACCAATATGCCACGTGCTGAACACCCTTGAAGAACCACGTGTTGTCAGGGAATGCACAGGTTGATGCGTCAATTATCTCGTCAGGAGATGCGTACTTATTCTTTGAAGTCTTTGAAAGAGGAAGTGTCTTTCCTACATTTGCGGTGGTAGCACCTAATGATGCGTACTTTGTCTCGATAAGAGCGTCGGACTGAGTATAGCAGTCAGAGGTTACGGGAACTGCGGGAAGTCCGTAGTTTGCCACAATTGCAATCTGTACGCCCTTATTCTTAAGCTCTGCAATATTGCTTACAAGTCTGCCCTGAATGCCGTGATATCTTTGAATTTTTGAGAAAAGGCCTGAGCTTTTGTCAAGGAAACCGATAGCACTGGTTTTCTCAACTGCGGTGTCGTAAACATTATACGGAATAAATTCCCAATAAGCCGGAATACTTCCCAAGATTGGATATAATGCCTCGTTGTAAAGCATTTTAAGAAGTTCAGGGTCGTTTACAATTTTGTTAAAGAGAACGCAGACATTTTCAATAGTGTCACCGGCGGAATCTGCCAGCCAGGTGAGCCTTGTCATATCGAAATCTTTGTTTCTCATTGTGGTTGTAACATTCTTGATGTAGCTTTGAATAACCTTTTTGTCAAGAACGAAGTCCATAGCAAAAAGTCTGCATACACCTACGCCGTTAAATGCACCGTTGAGGAATACAACCTTTTCAACCTCGTTATCGTTTTTGTGAGAGTCGATATAAGCTGAAATTATATCAGTACCCTCAGACGCACCGATAAGAGTAACCTTGCTTTTACCTGTCTGATTTTTAACAAGCTCGATAAATTCGTCAAGCTTTTCGCCTGTTTCGTAAGCGTCAATTCTCCAATCATAGTTGAAAGCGTAAGCGTTTTGTGCACCGATTTTGTCACAGATTGCTCTGCACAAAGCAGGCTCGCTGGAGGTTTCGCTTTGGAGAAAATCGGTGTGATTAGCAAGACTGTCGGTCCAATAGTTTGCAATACCTGTATCAGGCAGCGGGTTGCCGTTCTTGTCACAGCCCATCTCTGCATAGTCGCCCATAATTCTTGCGGCAGCTTTGATAAGCTTTGCAGGGTCATCAAGCTTTCCGTAAGCGGCGTCAACGACTAAATCAACAGCGTCCTTGTTGGAGGTGAAAAGTGAACCGATATCGAATGAGCCTAAAAGCTCTCTGCTGTCCGACTGTGGATTTTTGTAGATAGGCGAACCGCCTAAGCCGTGAACGATAACCACAGGTGTTACCGTGTTTCCTGCGAATGCAACTGTTGTGCAGGAAAATACCATAACAACAGCAAGCACCGTACAGATGATTTTAGTTAATAGTTTTTTCATAAAATTACTCCCTTTTAGCATATTGAACAATCTTATTATAGTTGTCGGTGAACTAATTGTCAAATAAAACTAAACTAAACCTCAACAATTTTTAAACAAATATTAAAAATTATACAAAAACGGCAAGCAGTCTAAATTTTCAGGGACGATTTTTGGACTGCGAAAAATAAATTTTCTTGTTTCAATAAAATCATTCCTGCCTGTCAATAATAATTAAGCAGTTACTTTTGCACCTTGCACATTACATAAAAAAGAAAAGGATGAATTATGTGCAGTATAATAAGGTGGAAATTTGCGGAATCAACACAAACGAGCTTAAGGTGCTTAAGGAAAGCGAAAAAATGGAGCTTCTCAAAAGGTCCCACGCAGGTGACAAAGGAGCAAGAGATGAGCTGATAAAGGGCAATCTGCGTCTTGTGCTGTCGGTAATTCAGCGTTTTGCCGGCAGAGGAGAAAATATGGATGATTTGTTTCAGGTGGGCGTAATAGGACTTATAAAGGCGATTGACAATTTTAATCTTGATTTGGATGTACGCTTTTCCACCTATGCAGTGCCTATGTGTATAGGAGAAATACGCCGTTACCTCAGAGATGACAATGCGGTGAGAGTTTCACGCTCAATGAGAGATACGGCGTACAAGGCAATGCAGGTTAAAGAAAGGCTGATAAACGAAAATCAAAAGGAGCCGTCGGTAGAGGAAATTGCCCGTGAGCTTAATATGAAAAAGTCGGATGTTGTGCTCGCTCTTGAGGCTATTGTGGACCCTGTGTCCCTATACGAGCCGGTTTATTCCGACGGAGGCGATACGATTTACGTTATGGACCAGGTGGGCGATTCTACAGGGGACAGCGACTGGATAGACGAAATTATGATTAAAGACGAAATCAGTAAGCTCGATGACAGAGAAAGAAATATTATGTATCTTCGATTTATGCAGGGAAAAACTCAAATGGAGGTTGCAAAAGAAGTGGGAATTTCTCAGGCACAGGTCAGCAGACTTGAGAAAAATGCACTTAAAAGAATTAAAGGAAAGTAAAACAAACCGCCTGAAAACCCGTTAAAACCGAATTATAACTCATTTCTTAAAAACTTTTTGTCAAAATATTAATAATTAATATTGAATAATCTTTAAAGATGTGCGATAATATTATGTAATTTTATATATACAGGTGAAAATATGACAAAATATGAAGAACTTGCAAACCTGCTTTTTGCAGATATTGACAAGACACCCGAATACTATGAGGAGCTTTATCCTCCAAGACAGCTTAAAGAGGGTGCAAGAGTAACACGTTTTGCACCGAGCCCCACAGGCTTTCTCCATTTCGGCAACCTCTTTACCTGCATAAACGCTTATACCACAGCCAAGAATACAGGCGGCGTTTTCTATGTTCGTGTTGAGGATACTGACCAAAAGAGAAAGGTTGAGGGTGCTGTTGAGTCAATGCTCAAAAGCCTTTCGGTTTACGGCGTTAAGGCTGACGAGGGCGTTGTAGGCGAAAATGAGGAAATCGGCGACTACGGTCCTTACTACCAAAGCAAGAGAAAAGAGATATATCAAGCCTACGCCAAAAGCCTTGTACAGCAAGGACTTGCTTATCCTTGCTTCTGTACTCCCGAGGAGCTTGACGAAATAAGAAATGCTCAGGAAAACGAGGATATAAAGGGCTATTACGGCAAGTATGCAAAATGCCGTGATTTGTCTGTGGAAGAAGTTAAGAAGAATATCGACGCAGGTATGCCTTGGACACTCCGTTTGAAATCTCCCGGCGACATTACTAAAAAGTGCTATTTTGATGACGTAATCAAGGGCAAGATTGAAATGCCGGAGAATGTTATTGATGTTGTACTTCTCAAGGCAGACGGTATACCTACATATCATTTTGCCCACGCAGTTGACGACCACCTTATGAGAACTACTCACGTTTTCAGAGGCGACGAGTGGATAGCGTCTGTTCCGCTTCATTTACAGCTCTTTAAGGTATTGGGATTCAAGCCTGTTAAATATGCTCACGTTGCTCCTATTATGAAAGAGGAAAACGGCGGCAAGCGTAAGCTTTCAAAGCGTAAAGACCCTGAGGCGGCAGTTACTTATTATGCCGAGCAGGGATATCCAAAGGACAGCGTAAACGAGTATGTTATGACTATTGCCAACTCCAACTTTGAAGATTGGCGTAGAGTGAACAAAGACGAGCCTATTGAGAAGTTCCCGTATAACCCAAAGAAAATGTCTGTTTCAGGTGCTCTTTTTGATATTGCAAAGCTCACCGACGTTTCAAAGAATGTTATTTGCAAAATGACCGCCGATGATGTTTTTGAGCAGTCTTACGAGTGGGCAAAGGAATTTAACCCTCAGCTTGCGGCTCTTTATGAGAAAGATAAGGACTACGCAAAAGCAGTTCTCAATATCGACAGAGAGAATAAAAAGCCTAGAAAGGATATTGCCAAGTGGTCGGATATTCCTGATTACATCAGCTATATGTATGATGAAACCTTTGAGGAATGTTATGACCTGACAGGCAACGCAACGCCGTCACTTGCCGTTGATGTTCTTGAAAAATACAAGGATATCGTTGATATAAACGACGACAAGGACACTTGGTTTGACAAGATTAAATCAATTTGCGAGCCTTGCGGCTGCACTCCTAACGTTAAGGAATTTAAGCAGAATCCCGACGCTTTCAAAGGTCACGTGGGCGACGTTTCAACAGTTATCCGTGTGGCTCTTACAGGCAGGACAAACACTCCCGACCTTTACTGTATCACCGCTCTTTTAGGCGAAGAAAGAGTAAAGGCAAGAATAGAAAAAGCAATTGCTCACTACAAGGAGGAAAAGTAATGGCAGAAGAAATTGAAAAGAATGAAGAAGTAAAAGAAAGCTCCAATTTTATCCACGATTTTATTGACGAAGATTTGTCAGAGGGTAAATACAGCAGAATACAGACACGTTTTCCTCCTGAGCCTAACGGATATCTTCATATCGGTCACGCAAAGGCTATCTGTATTAACTTCGGCGTTAAGGAAAAGTACAAAGGTATCTGCAATCTCCGTCTTGATGACACTAACCCCACAAAAGAGGATACAGAATATGTTGAGGCTATTGAGGAGGATATCAAGTGGCTCGGCTTTGATTACGATAACGTTTACTACGCATCCGACTATTTCGACTTTATTTACGAATGTGCCGTTAAGCTTATCAAAAAAGGCAAGGCTTATGTCTGCGAGCTTACTCCTGATGAAATAAGAGAGTACAGAGGTACTCTTACCGAGGCGGGAAAGAATTCACCTTACCGTGACAGACCTGTTGAGGAAAGCCTCGATTTGTTCCAGCGAATGACAAACGGCGAATTTCCTGAGGGCAAAATGGTTCTTCGTGCAAAGATTGATATGGCGTCACCTAACCTTAATATGAGAGACCCTATCATCTACAGAATTATGTATGCTCACCACCACAGAACAGGCGACAAGTGGTGCGTTTATCCTATGTACGATTTTGCTCATCCTCTCTCCGACGCTTACGAGAAGGTTACTCACTCTCTCTGCTCCCTTGAATTTGAAAATCACAGACCGCTTTACGATTGGGTAGTTAATGAATGTATCGACGGCGAAAAGCCAAGACAGATTGAGTTTGCAAGACTTAACCTTAACTACACTCTCACCTCAAAGCGTAAATGCTTAAAGCTTGTTCAGGATAAAATCGTTTCAGGCTGGGATGACCCGAGAATGGCTACAATCAGCGGTATGAGAAGACGCGGTTATCCTGCTGAGGCTATCCGTGATTTCTGCGACAGAATCGGCGTTTCAAAGGCGTACAGCGTTGTAGATTTCGCTCTCCTTGAGGCTTGCGTAAGAGATAATCTCGGTGCAAATTCACCAAGGGCTATGGCTGTTATCGACCCGTTAAAGCTTGTAATCGACAACTATCCTGAGGACAAGATTGAAGATATCGAGTGCGAATATCATCCTGACCATCCTGAATACGGCTCAAGAAGTATGCCATTTTCAAAGGAGCTGTGGATAGAGAAAAATGACTTTATGGTAGAGCCTATCAAGAAGTACAGACGTCTTTATCCCGGTAACGAGGTAAGACTTTACAAGGCATATTTCGTAACCTGCACAGGATATGATTTAGATGAGAACGGTGAGGTTTGCTGTGTACATTGTACATACGACCCGCAGACTCTCGGCGGTGACGCTCCTGACGGCAGAAAGGTTAAGGGTACTATTCATTGGGTATCTGCCGCAGACAATTCTCCTGCCGAAATCAGACTTTACGAAAGACTTTTCGACGTGCCTAATCCAAGTGATGAAGAGGGCGTAAGCTCCTTTGAGGATAATCTTAATCCTGATTCTCTCACAGTAGTTCAGGGTTATGTTGAAAAGGCCATTGCCGATTGTGAGGTCGGTGCTAAGTATCAGTTTATGAGAAACGGATATTTCTGCAAGGATAAAGATTCTACAGACGAAATGCCTGTATTCAACAGGACAGTACCGCTTCGTGACGGCTTTAAAATTACAAAGTAAATCAGGTGACAAGTTTTGAGTACAAGAAAAGATATAAAAAATATAGCAATTATCGCTCACGTTGACCACGGCAAGACTACTCTTGTTGACGAAATGCTTCACCAAAGCGGTATCTTCCGTGATAACGAAACAGTACAGGAAAGAGTTATGGACTCCAACGACCTTGAAAAAGAGAGAGGAATTACAATTCTTTCCAAAAACACATCTATCCATTATAAAGACACAAAGATAAATATAGTTGACACTCCCGGCCACGCAGATTTCGGCGGCGAGGTTGAGCGTATTCTCACTATGGTTGACGGCGTTCTGCTCCTTGTTGACGCTTTTGAGGGCTGTATGCCACAGACAAGATTTGTTCTTAAAAAGGCTCTTGGTCTTCACAAAACTCCTCTTGTTGTTGTCAATAAGGTTGACCGTGAGGCTGAAAGACCGCAGGAGGTTGTTGACGAGGTACTGGACCTTTTCATCGAGCTTGGTGCAGACGATGACCAAATTGATTTTCCTGTTGTTTACGCATCAGCAAGAGACGGCTATGCAAGTCTTGACCCTGATGTAAGGGAAGGCGATATGCGTCCGCTCCTCGATGCAATTCTTCAGTACATACCGTCACCTGAGGGTGATATTGACGGCCCTGCACAGATACTTTTTTCCTCTCTCGAATATGATGATTATGTAGGCAGAATCGGTGTGGGCAGAGTTGAAAGAGGTACAATTAAGGTAAATACTCCTTACGTTCTCTGCCGTCAGGACGGCTCACAGGAAAATATAAAATTCTCCAAAATTTATCAGTTCGAGGGACTTAAGAGAGTTGACTGCCCTGAGGCGTCATTCGGTGATTTAGTCTGCGTTGCAGGTGTATCTGATTTGAACATCGGTGAAACTGCCTGCGACCCTGAGCATATCGAGCCGCTGCCTTTTGTTAAAATTGACGAGCCTACAATTTCAATGAATTTCATTGTAAATGACTCTCCTTTTGCAGGCAGAGAGGGCAAGTATGTTACCTCAAGAAATCTTCGTGACAGACTTTTTAAAGAGGTTGAAACCAACGTTTCAATGCGAGTTGAGGAAACAGACTCAATGGACACCTTTAAGGTTTCCGGCAGAGGTGAGCTTCACCTGTCAATTCTTATCGAAACAATGCGTCGTGAGAATTACGAATTTCAGGTTTCACGTCCGCAGGTTATTCTTAAAAAGGATGAAAACGGACAGACTCTCGAGCCTATGGAGCTTGCGATTATTGAAGTGCCTGAGGAATATGTGGGTGCTGTTATGGAAAAGCTTTGCTCACGTAAAGGCGAAATCGAAAATATGGACACTCGCTCAACAGGTATGACTCATCTTGAAATTAAAATTCCGTCAAGAGGTCTTATCGGCTATCGTTCCGAGTTTCTTACCGACACCAACGGCAACGGCATTATGAATCAGCTTTTTGCAGGATATGAGCCATTTAAGGGCGATATTGAAACAAGGAGCAGAGGCTCAATCGTTGTTCACGAAACAGGTACTACAACAGGCTACGGCTTGTGGAATACTCAGGACAGAGGTAAGCTTTTTGTAGGTCCGGGTGTTGAGGTTTACGAGGGAATGATTGTAGGCGAATGTGCAAAGGATGAGGATATCGTCTGCAACGTCTGCAAGAAAAAGCACGTTACAAATACTCGTGCCAGCGGTTCCGACGAGGCGTTAAAGCTTGTTCCGCCTACTACTCTTTCTCTTGAGCAGAGTATGGAATTTTTGGCTGATGATGAGCTTTTGGAGGTCACTCCAAAGTCTATCCGACTTCGCAAAACTATTCTTGATAAAGCCCTCCGCCTTAAAGCCGAGAGCAGAAAAAAGTAAATAGTATATGTATATTTCGGCTCTCTTTTATAAGGGAGCCGATTTTTAATCATACTGACAATACCGTATTATTAACGGGATGTCGAGGACGCCATCCCCTACAAGAAAGTCAATTGCTTTTTGTATTTAAATCTCCACGGTAAAGCTATATCCCTGATTTTTAACTTCGTCAATAACGGCAGGGAGAATTTCTGCGTTTGTTGCACAAACGGCGTGGAGCAGCATAATTTCACCTGGATGAATATAAGTTGTAATTTCCTTTAACGCCTCGGTTTTGTCAGGTGGGTTTTGAGTGTCCCAATCAGCGTAGGCAAAGGACCAAAAGATACTTTTATATCCAAGCTCTTTTGCAAGTGCCAAAGTGTCCTCGCTGAATTCACCCTTTGGAAACCTGAACAGCGTCATATCATAATTAAACGTTTCTTTCATATAGCCGTGGAGAAACATTATTTCCTCTGTGGCGGTGTCACGGCTGACCTCGTCCATTGTGTAATGGCGGTAGGTGTGATTTCCGACGATATGCCCCTCGTCTATCATTCGCTTGATTAAATCGGGATTGTCCTTTGCAAAATCGTAAGTGACAAAGAAAATTGCCTTAACCTTCTTTTCCTTAAGAGTATCTAAAATAGCAGGCGTGTAGCCGTTTTCGTAGCCCTCGTCAAAGGTCAGGCAGACTTTCTTTTTGTCCTCAAGAAGAAATGACGCATCAAGATTTTTATACTGTGACTGAAGCATTACAGGGTCTGTGGGCTGCTGATGATTTTCTGCTCTGCCGGGACCCCAAATAATCTTGTCTGTACTGTATGCCTGTGCTCCTACTGCGTCAGGCTGAACATCTGTCTGTGCCACATTTGTAGTGCCCGATTTTGTGGTGCTTTCGTTTTCAAAGGCGGTAGATGATGTAACGCTTTCTGTTGTTGTGTTATCTGTATTTTTTGCACTG
>JAQXUH010000100.1 GCA_029219885.1 Eubacteriales bacterium
ACAGATACTAATTGAATTTTTGTAGGGGATGGCGTCCTCGACATCCCGTAAATAAACAGCATTGTTGGGTAACTCGCGGGTCGTCGAGGACGCCGACCCCTACGAAATGTTAGATACACACTTCCATTAAACTATAATTTACCCAAAACAAACAACCTCCGAGAAATCGGAGGTTGTTGTCATTTACATTACAGAAAATCTGAACTCTGTTGCGGTTTTGAATTCCTTATTCGGCTCTACATAAACAAATGGGAAATTGGAATGATTTACAGCGTCGGGATAAAACTGCGTTTCAAGTGCAACACCTCTCCTGAATGTTACAAGAGAGCCGTTTTTTCCGGGATTGCCGTCCTTGTTAAGCCAACCGCCGCAATAAACCTGAATACCGGGAAGATCGGTCCACACTTCCATTTTTCTGCCTGACGCTTCATCTGCGAGAACTGCCGCCTGTGCCATTTTGCCGATTTCCTTATTTTTAAGGCAGTAGTTGTTGTCATAACCAACGCCCTCAATAATTGCACGGAAAGGCTCGTCAATCTTGTCGCCTATCTTATGAAGTGAGGTGAAGTCCATCATTGTGCCCTTTACCTCGCCTAACTCACCTGTAGGAAGCTGTGAGTCATCTGTTTCGGTGAAATAATCTGCGTTGACCTGAAGAAGTAAATCTTCAACAGTTTTTGAATTGTCGCAGGAAAGGTTAAAGTATGTATGATTTGTTGGATTTGCAACAGTCTTTTTGTTTGAAAGAACAGTATAATCAAGACGCAGAGTGTTATCGTCGCCGAGAGTATACTTTACTGTCATTGTAAAATCACCCGGGAAGCCGTCCTCCATATCAGGTGAGAAGAAAGAAAAGGTTACGCTGTTGTCTGTAGTTTCCTTAACCTCCCAAATATTAAAGCTGAAGCGTCCGCCGCCGTGAAGTGTCCACGTGCCTTGATTTTTCGGCGTATTGTATTCGACGCCGTCGATAGAGAATTTAGCATCTCTTATTCTGTTAGCATATCTGCCAACCACAAGTCCCTGATATCCTAAATCGGCATCAACATAATATTTCGGCTCCTCAAAGCCTAAAACCACATCACCGAGAACGCCGTTTTTATCAGGTACGTTGATTGACTGAATTCCTGCACCTAAGGTCATAAGAGAAACAGACATACCGGATGCGTTGGTAATTGTGTAAAGCTCAACTTCTCTGCCGTCGTCAAGACAGCCGAAAGATTTCTTTTTTATGCTCATAACAAAGCTCCTGTCATTTTTATTTTAGTATATTCCAAATCTGCCGTAAATTCAATAGGAACAGGCTAAATTTAACTATGATATTTAATTAAAATTAACAGTAATTTTAAGATTTTGCTTTTTTCTGTTTACTGTAGTATAATACTATACTATAATAAAAGTGTAATGAAAGCAAGGAGTTGATTTCTTGGATACAATAATTTCTATGATTACAGGAGCGGTAAGATACATTCTGCCTATACTTGCAATAGTAATTCTTGCCACCTGCATTATTTCTCTTTTCAGGAACAGACCGAGACTTCATAAATTAGCACAGCTTGTTGACCAGAACAACGGCTCGATTATTGATATTGACCGATACGAAACCTCTATCGGCAAAAGCAAGTCAAACGATATCGTACTGCCGATGCCTGATATTTCAAGATTTCACGCAGTAATTGCAAAAAAGCGAAACGAGTGGGTTATTACCGACACTTTTTCAAAAACAGGCATACTTGTAAACGGCAAAAAAATCGAGGACAAGTCTGTTATTGAAGACGGCGACATTATCACCATAGGCTCAATACCCCTTAAGTTTTTATGTGCCGAGGCAGTTTCCGCCGAGTCGAAAACTCAAATGAGAAATGCGGCAGGCGAATTGGGACAAAAAAGCAACAACGTGGCATATGCAGTTTTAGTTGACGTTAAAACACACAGACCTGTATACCTGCGTAAAAAGGACGTGCTTATCGGCAGAGGTGAAAAAGCGGATATTCAAATCAATCTTGACACAGTAAGCTCTGAGCACGCAAGAATTCATCTGACTTCAAGAGGTTGGGCATTATCCGACCTGAACAGCCACAACGGCACAAAGCTCAACGGCAGGTTTATTACTCAGCCGCAGCTGATTTTTGACGGAGATACTGTTACCTTCGGCGAAAGAGTATTTGTATTCTACGAAAAATAAGGAGGCGGGCAAATGGCAGCAAGGACTAAAAAAATACCTAACATTAAACCTATAAACAACTTTGCTCTTTTGCTTGTTCTCTCTGTTTTTCAGCTTATTACGGGAGTTCAGGCGGCAGCGGCAGGTGATGAATTTTCATTCAGGGCAATTCTCTCCATGATAATTCTTATTGCTGCGGAATGGGCGTATGTTACACTTCTTTACACACTAATGCACAGGAGGAATTTTGAGCTTGAATTTATAGCTCTTTTTCTTTCGGGAGTAGGCTTGGCGGCAATAGGCTCGGTGGACCCTGACGCTTGCTTTAAACAGCTCATTATTGTACTTTGCGGAATAATCGGCTTTACGATTTTTGTATTCATTTTAGGCGATGTCGATTTATGTATGAAGCTCAGGACACCTGTTGCAATCGGTGCGCTCGTTCTGCTTGCTTTAAATCTCATTATCGGTACTGTAAAATACGGTGCACAAAACTGGATAAGCGTCGGCGGATTTACATTTCAGCCGTCGGAATTCGTTAAGGTTGCATTTATTTTTGTAGGTGCTGCCACACTTGAAAAAATACAGACTTCAAAAAATATTATCAAATTTATCATATTTTCCGTTGCTTGCGTGGGAGCACTTATTCTCATCCGTGACTTCGGTACGGCACTTATATTTTTCGTCACCTTCCTTATCATAGCATTTATGAATTCAGGAGATGTTAAAACTGCAGGCCTTGCTGTTGCGGCGGCAGGTCTCGGCGGTGCAATCGTAATAAAATACAAGCCCTATGTTACCGCGAGATTTTCCGTTTATCGCCACATTTGGGAGGACGTTTACGGCAAGGGATATCAGCAGACTCATATCCTTACGGGAATGGCGTCTGGCGGACTTTTAGGCTTAGGAATCGGAAACGGAAATATCAGAAATTATTTTGACAATTATCTTGTTACAACTGATGATATTTTCGGCTTTATTTCGGAAGAATGGGGCTTTCTTTTTGCACTCGTTCTCGTGCTTTCCTTTGTGGCAATAGCAGTTTCGGCACTTGTTAATTCAATAGCTGCAAGGTCAACATTCTATTCTATTGCGGCAGTTGCAGGTGCAGGAATGTTGCTTTTTCAGACAGCACTTAACATATTCGGCATTACCGATGTACTTCCGCTGACAGGTGTAACACTTCCCTTTGTCAGCCAAGGCGGAAGCTCAATGCTTTCATGTTGGGCAGTTCTGGCATTTATCAAAGCGTCGGATGTCCGCACCTACAATTATCTTGGAGGTGTTAAGAAGAAATGAAAATGATAACTAAACGAGGACTTTTCCTCCTGATACTTGTACTTGCCTTTTGCGGCGGACTTGTTTTTCTCACTGTCAGTCTTGTAAATGACGGCAGTCAGTGGGTTATGCAGCCGTATAACAGCAGCGTTTATCACAACGGCGAGCTTATCGGAGCAGGCAAAATTACAGACTGCAACGGCAGAAGTCTTGCTGAAACCAACAACGGCAAGAGAGAATATAACGATTCTCTCACCACAAGAAAGGCTACACTTCATACAGTTGGCGACACAAAAGGCTTTATCTCAACAGGCGTGCAGACTGTTTACAAAGCAAAGCTGACAGGCTACAGCGTTCTTACGGGAATATACAGCGTTACAAAAAACGGCAGCGGTAACGATATGCAGCTGACTATTAACGCTGATGTGTGCGATGTGGCATACGAGGCTCTTTCCGACTACAAAGCAGGTTGTGTTGGCGTTATAAATTACAAAACAGGCGATATAGTATGTATGGTTTCCACACCAAGCTATGACCCTCAGGATGAGCCATACGACCTTGACACCAACGAAAAATATGAGGGTGCATACATCAACAGGCTTTTGTCGGGACTTTACACTCCCGGCTCAACATTCAAGATTGTTACGGCAATCTGTGCTCTTGAGAATATTCCTGACATTAAAAGCAGAGAATTTAAATGCACAGGCGAATATGACCCGGGAAGCGGTACGCCTATTGAATGTAATGCCCGTCACGGCACAATAACCTTTGAAGAGGCACTTGCCAAATCTTGTAACTCGGCTTTCGCTGAAATCGCCATTGAACTCGGTCCTGAAAAATTAGCGGACACGGCTAAAGAATTAGGCCTGACCTCGGCGGTTTCCGTCAGCGGTGATATTGTGTCATCTACTGGCAGATTTTTCCTTGAAAAAGGCGACGCAGACGATTATGTGGGCTGGACAGGAATCGGTCAAGGCGACACACTTGTATCCCCTGCCGCAATGCTCAGGCTTGTTGGTGCAATTGCAAATGACGGCAAGGCTGTTTCGTTCAATCTTGTGGAGTCCTTTGCCACCAAGGCAGGAAAGGCACTTGACCTTGATTTTACCACCAAAGAAACTCCCCTTTTAAGCAGCGAAACGGCAAGCGAAATGAAATCACTTCTCAGGAACAATGTTAAAGAGCAGTACGGCGACTATAATTACGAGGGACTTCACCTTTGTGCAAAATCAGGTACGGCACAGATTGATGAGGTTGACGCTCACAATACCGCTTGGTTTACAGGCTTTATGGATGATGAGGAAAATCCTTACGCCTTTGTTGTTCTTGTAGAATACGGAAATTCAGGCTCGCAAACGGCAGGCCGTATTGCAAATAAGGTACTTCAGGCATTAGTAAAGGACTAATATGAATTTTGATTTAATAAACGATGATAAAAAAGAAAAAGCACTTCTTGTTGCGGTAGACACAGGAGACTACGACGCAGAAGTGTCAATTGCAGAGCTTCGTGAGCTTGCCAAAACGGCAGGTGCAGAGGTTATGGCAGAAATTATACAGAAAAGGGATGTTGCCGACGGTGCATCCTTTGTGGGCAAAGGCCGTCTTGCGGAAATTGCCGAATACTGCCAGACAAACGATATTGACCTGATAATTGCAGACAGCGAGCTGTCGCCTGTTCAGGTAAGAAATATTGAGGACGAAACGGACACGAGGGTTGTAGACAGAACTACGCTGATACTTGATATTTTTGCAGGCAGAGCAAGGTCGAAAGAGGGCAAGCTCCAAATCGAGCTTGCACAGCTTAAATATTCTCTGCCGAGGCTCACAGGTAAGGGCACAAGTCTTTCAAGGCTTGGCGGCGGTATCGGCACAAGAGGTCCCGGTGAAACGAAGCTTGAAACAGACAAGCGTCATATCAGACGGCGTATTCAGTATATCAAGCAGGAGCTTGACGGCGTAGAGCGTCGCAGAAATATGCAGCACAGCAGAAGAAAGAAAAACGGTGCTGTTGCTGTTGCCATAGTAGGCTACACAAACGCAGGAAAATCAACGCTGATGAACAGGCTCACCGACGCAGGAGTTTTGCAGGAGGACAAACTGTTCGCCACTCTTGACCCGACGGCAAGAAAGCTGACACTTCCAAACGGTCAGCAAATTATGCTTATCGACACGGTAGGCTTTATCAGCCGTCTTCCACATCAGCTTGTAGACGCCTTTCGCTCAACTCTTGAAGAGGCAACCTATGCAGATTTGATACTAAATGTCTGCGATGCGTCAAGCGAGGAATGTCACAATCACATTAAAACTACTAATGAGATTCTGGAGTCCTTGTTTGAGGGCGGAGTTGTTGATGTGCCTGTCATAAACGTATTTAACAAATGCGATATCGCAGAAAATATTTCCGATATTGCCTATCCGTACAAGGACGGCGACGCCTGTGTTAAAATCAGTGCACAGACAGGTGAAGGAATAGAGGACCTGCTGACCGCAATCGAAAATGCTTTGCCTCAAACGAGGAAGAGAGTTACTCTCCTTATTCCCTTTGACAAAGGAAGCTTGACGGCAAAAATCAGAAATGACGGCGTTATTTACAGTGAGGAATACACCGCCGACGGTATTTTCCTCGACGCACTTGTGGATATTACATTACTTGACACCATAAAAGAATATCTTAAATAAAATTTCAGTTTCAACAAAAAATGCTCCCTTTTTATAAGAGAGCATTTTATTATACCTATTTAATTATTTACCAAGCACAACTGTTGTAACGCTGTTTGCAGGAATTGCAACGGCTTTTTTGCCGACAGTACCTGACTGATATCTGTCAAGGTCGTGCATTTCGTCTGTAACATATGTTGTAAATGTGCTGTACTTTGAAGAATCAAAGGTGGTGAACTGAGTAGTGTCACCACTGTTGATATAAACAATTGCTACACTTCCGTCAGGATTGAGGTAAGCTGACTCCTTAATATCCGAGGTAATTGCACTCTGTGTTGAAACAGAAATTCTCTTTGCACCCTCGTCAATAAATTTAGAGTAGTTACCCAGTACCCAAAGTCTCTTAGCAATTTGAAGGTCGGAATGGTCATTTTCGTTAATATAGATAAGACCGTCAGGATAAATGCCCTTTGCACAGGCTACCCACCAATCCCACTCAACTGCGTTGAGAATTGTTAAATCCTGATAAATAATATTTGCAAGAGCGAGACCGTAAGGCATTGTCATTCCGTTGGTGTTTCCGCCCTCCTGCTGAATAAGGTCATATACGCCGGAATTTGTGTCGCCTGTCATCTGGCAATACTCGGTGCAACGTACCTTTTTAACTGCTGAATACTTGCTTTCCGTAAGCTGGTCGGCAACAGCTTCCTTGTCGCTTTGACTTGACCAATAGGAGTGAGTGTCAAGGCTGTCGCAGTAGCTTCTGATGTTGGAGTTCTTGTCGCCGTAGTTACTGAAAATACTTGTGCTTGATGAGAACATATAGTTCATAAAGTCATCCCAATAACTGCTGTGGTTAATCTGTCCGCTTTCCCAAACTGACAAGTCTACCTTGCCGTTAAGCTTATTGCTGTTCTGCATAGCAGGAACCATATAATCGTTGTAGAAAGTTCTTGCGTCGCCTACTTTCCAATGACAACCCTCCTGATTCATTGACATTGAGCCGTCGGTATTATACCAAGCAGCCCAAGACCATTCAGGCTCATTGATAGGTGAAACGCTTGTTACGTTGTAGCCCTCGTCAATAAAATGCTCAGCACACTTTACAACGTAATCTGCAAATGCCTGATAATTTGATGAGGACATATTGGAGTTATATGAACTGCTGCTTGAAGGACTGCAGAAGGCGTGGCCGTTGTCTGTCATAGAAATAGGAGCAGAGTTGCAGAAAAGAGTAACTTTTAAATCGCTGTTTATCTTTTGTGCTGTTGCAAGAGCATTCATTGCTCCGGCATCAGCAGTCCAATCATATGTGCCGTCAGACTGAAGGAAACATTCTGTTCGTCTGTCAGTATCATACATTACAGTATCGTCCTGTGAGCCGGCACCAAGATTATATCTGTAAATATTAAGTCCGATTCCCTTGTCAGTACCGTAAAGGAGCTCCATTACCTCGTCAATATTTTCCCAATTACCTACTGACTGTGACCACCAGCAGGCAGACGCACCGAAGCCCTCAATTGTCTGATAAGTAGTGCTTTCGTTAAGAACAGTCTGCTTGTTTGTTAAATCAACGTTGTTTGCCGCACTGTCGATAATAAGGAAGTCCTTTGCGTTAATATATCCGTCCTGATAAACGTCTACTGCCGACGCATAGTTTGACTGATTGTATGGTGCGTTGTCGTTATCGTGGCTGATAGCATCTGTGAAAAGATTAAGAACGCCGTAAGCGTCAAGCTCAAGTCCTGTTGCAGAGCATCTTTCGCAGTTGTAGATAAGAGTTGAGCCGTTTGTTGAAGTGTAGGAATATTTATGTCCCAAAGGCTCAGTATAGTGAGTTTTTTCATTTTCAGCATCGCAGTAAGGACAGCTGAAAATATCATATCCCTGCTCGGTACAGGTTGGCGAAACTGTTGTTGAATTGAAAAGATGCTCGTCGTTATAGCAGTAGTAGTGCCAATCGTAACCCTTTGCCTGACCTGCCTTAACGAAATCATAAACACCGCTGTTACGTACGCCGAAAAATCTTGCATAGCTGCCTGTGCCGTTGCCGAATGCACTATCCCCTACCGAAACGATATCGGATGCAATAGTGATATAGTTAAATCCTGTGCCGTAAAAAGCGTGGTCATCAATGTATCTCACGTTTGCAGGAAGATTTATCCAATATGTAGTTTTTCCGCAGCCGTTGAAAGCGTAAGGGTAAATATGAAGCTCGCCGTTTGATGAACTGTTAAATACTATAGTATTAAGGCTCACACAGTTTTCAAAGGCTCTTGTGCTGATTGAGTATGTATTGTCAACATTTTCAAAGGAAATGTCTTTAATAAGATAGTGGAAAACAGACCAAGGTGTACTGCTCATATTACCGCTGCCGGAAAAGCTGAGTTTCATAGTATCAGTATTAAGGGTGGCAGTAAGCTTTGATGAAGAATATGTATCATCGGAGCAAGTGTTAGTTGCACTGAGATAAGAAACGCCGTTACTTGATGCCCAGCTTGCCATTGAAGTGTCATCAACGAATACACAGCTTGAAGGTACGCTGTCAAGGGCACTTGTACCTACAGAATTAATTGTACCGCTTGCCCAAACAACGCCTTTAAGGCTTTTGCAATTATAAAACGCCTTTGTATCAAGTGCGGTATGACCTGAGCCGATATATACCTCTTCAAGAGAAGTACAACCGCTGAATGTACCGTCAGGAAGCTTTCCGCCGTAACTGTCGGTGGAATTTGTAGTAGGCATTACCGCCCACTTAAGAGATGTACAGTCAAGGAAAAGCTCCTTATAATACCAGGAACAGCCTGACGGAAGAGTGATATTTTCAAGAGAAGTACAGCTTCTGAAACAGCAGGTTCCGATAGTATCAACCGTACTTGCAATAGTAACAGATGTGAGGTTGGTGCAGTTATAGAAACTGTAGTCACCGATACCTACTACACCGCTTTCAACTACAACGCTTTTAATCTGTGAACGGTAGGAGGTGTACCAAGGTGCTCTTTTAGAGTAGCTGTTAGCGTAGTTTGCACCGTAACCTGTTCCGCTTAAAGTGAACACACCTGTGCTTGTATCAAGGGACCAGGACAAATCGCCTGTGGTACCTGTTTTTGTAGCAGCACTTGCCGTTAAGCTTAAGCCTGTAACGGCTGAAAGCACAATCGCAATACTTAAAATTATTGAAAGAATCTTCGTTTTCGTTTTCTTCATAAAATTTACCCTGCTCTTTTCCGTAATAATTCATCATAGATTATATATTAAACTTTTGCATAAATCAACTAAAATGTAGAAATTATGAAAAATTTAATAATTCCGATTGTAAACCTAGCTTAAAATAAAAGTTGACATTCTCCTGATAAAATGCCATAATTTCAAAAAATGCTCAGCGAGGTCATTATGGCAGAGAAAAAAGCGAAAAAATTTAATACAAAAGATATTGTATACATAGGGCTTTTTGCGTCGCTTATTGTGATATGCTCCTGGATATCAATACCGCTGACTGTTCCTGTAACTCTGCAAACCCTCGCCGTCTGCCTTACCGCAGGACTTTCGGGAGCAAAAAAAGGCGTACTTTCGGTTGCAATTTACATATTTCTCGGCATAGTGGGACTGCCTGTTTTCTCCGGCTTTAAGTCAGGAATAGGTGCACTTTTAAGTCCTACCGGCGGATATGTAATCGGTTTTATTTTTACGGCACTTATAGTCGGAATCGTGTCCGACAGGTCAAAGGGTAAAATTATACCTCTTGTTCTGTCAATGATTACAGGCGTTATTGCCTGCTACATTTTCGGCACAATTTGGTTTGCTGTGATTTACGCAAATCAAAACAGCAGTCCTGCTGCACTTACAACCATACTCGGCTGGTGCGTTGTGCCGTTTATTATTCCCGACGGAGTAAAAATTGCAATAGCATCACTTTTAACAATCAGGCTTAAAAGGTTTATTAAATAAAATGCCACACAAAAAGACTGCCCCAAAAGGCAGTCTTTTTTAACTATTTGCTAGCTTTCAAAATCGCCGTAATCACAAGCACATCTTATAAATTGCTAATACATCATCAGGAGCGAGGTTTTTCGGTCCCGATATTACAGAGCCGCGGCAAGCGTGTTCAGCCATAGCCTTAAAGTGCTTTTCATCTATACCTAAATCAGAAAGGTTAGGCTTTAAACCAAGAATGTTAAAGCAGAAATTTTCAACCGCTTCAATTGCTTTCTTTGCTCCATCAATTACAGAAAGATTTTCAGGAATACCGAACACCTTTACGCCGAGACGATAAATAGCAGGAGCTGTTGTTTCATCCAAAATATATTCAAGCCAGCGAGGTGTTACAATCGCAAGACCGTGACCATGTGTAATATCATAGTATGCGGAAAGCTCGTGCTCCATTGCGTGACAGGCACAGCCGTGAACTGTTCCTCCGTCAAGAATTGTATTGAGTGCCATTGAAGAAGCCCACATAAGGTTTGCTCTTGCGTCATAATTTGTTGGCTCTTTCATAGCAACAGGCGCCCATTTTACAACGGCACGCATAACAGCCTCCTGAAATTCCAAAATTAAATCAAAGGTTGCGTCACCTGCAAGATAATAGTTATCTAATACGTGATTAAAAATGTCAAATGCACCACAGGCCGTTTGATATGTAGGAAGTGAAAAGCTCAGTTTAGGATTCTCAAAAGCAACTCTCGGAATGAGAGCGTTGCCGCCGAGACCGATTTTCTCATTTGTATCCATATTTGAAATTACAGCCCAACCGTCCATTTCAGAACCGGTTGCAGCGTTTGTCAGAATAGCGACAACAGGCATAGCATTCGTTATCCAAACTCTGTTTGATACCAAATCCCAAACATCTCCGCTTTCGGTTACCGCCGCCGCGGCTATACCTTTTGCACAGTCGATAGTGGAACCGCCGCCTACGGCTAAAACCACATCGACGTCTTCATTTTTGCAGATTTCAACGCCTTTGTTAACTGTGGTGTGACGAGGATTTGGCTCAACTCCTGCAAGTTCGAACACCTCAAAATCGGCAGATTTAAGCAATTCGACAACAGTGTCGTAAAGTCCGTTCTTTTTAATAGAACCGCCGCCGTAAACAAGAAGTATCTTTTTACCGAATTTTAAAAGTTCCTCAGGCAAGTGTTTGATTTGATTTTTTCCGAAATATACTTTGTCGGGATTATGATAAATAAAATCGTTCATAATAAAAACTCCTTATAATTGTTTTCCTGTTTCATACGCTTCCTTCAAAGCAGAATGTCCTTTTATCTCGCCTGCATCATTTACCCCTCCTGCAAAAATTGTTTTTTTAAGTTCTGCTTTTTCAGAACAATCAATCCAGCCTTGCACCGCTGTTTCTGTTCCTTTAACCGTTTCGTCTTCATCTTCGGCAGCAGTTGCAAGGAGATAAATATCACGAAATCTGTAGTCAGACGCAAAAAGCGGATTCGCTCTGTCAAGCAAAGTTTTAAGTTGACCGCAAACACTGTAATAATACACAGGTGTTGCAAATACAAGCACATCTGAATTCAACATTTTTTCGACAATCTCTATGCTGTCATCATTTATCACACATTTCTGCTTTTTTTGACAAACAAGACAACCTGTGCAAAAGTTGATTTTTTTACCGGAAAGGCTTATCTTTTCTGCGTTATGTCCTGCTTCTTTTGCACCTTTCAAAAACTCATCGGCAAGCATTTCAGAGTTACTGCCTTTTCTCAAACTTGATGAAATGATAAGTACATTTTTGCTCATTGTGATTCCTCCTGTTTTTTAATCCCAAACTAATTTTCCTGTTTTTACGGCAGTTTCATATTTTGAAATTTTGTAGTTTAATTTGTTAAGTGTTCTTTCTAACTGTTCCTGCTGTACTTGAAGTATTTCCCGCTGTTCTTTAAGCAAGTCAAGTCTTGCCTGCAAGGTAGCGTCTCCCTCGTTGTACAGCTTTTGATATTCAATCAAAAATTCAATTGAAAGACCTGCTGAACGCATACAAATTGCGTGTTCAACCCACGAAATATCGCTTTCGCAGTAATCTCTTATACCTCCGGATGTCCTTGTTACCGGAGGAATAACTCCCACCTTTTCGTAATATCTCAACGTATCAGCGGGAATATTGTATTTTTCGCTTATTTCCTTAATTGTCAGGCCCATAGTCAACACCATCCTTTCGAGGTTGTTTTAATTATACTACTTAGAGTTGACTCCAAGTCAAGAGTTTTCTGTATTTTTTTTGAAATTTGCAAAACAAGATGTAACACCTATAAGGTGTAAAAAAACGAAAACGGCATAGCCAAAAGGCTACGCCGAATAAATATATTAATCTTTATAAAGTGATTTGAGCAAAGCGATTTCCTTTGCATAGCCGTCAAGCTCGTTAGGGGTTTCAAGGAAAAACGGCAGATTTTTAAGCGACGGATGGTTGATAATTCTTTCAATCGCGTCAGTTCCGATATAGCCCTCGCCAATCTTTTCGTGCCTGTCCTTATGAGCACCCAATGGATTTTTGGAATCGTTGAGATGAACAGCCTTTAACCTGTCAAGACCGATTACCTGGTCAAACTCTTCAAGAACGCCGTCAAGATTATTGACAACATCATATCCGCCGTCGTTAATGTGGCAGGTGTCAAGGCATACGCCAAGCTTGTCATTCAGGTCAACCTTGTCAATAATAGCTCTGATTTCCTCAAAGGTTTTGCCGATTTCTGAGCCTTTACCCGCCATAGTTTCAAGAAGTACGGTGGTAGTCATATCCTCAAAAAGCACCTTGTTAAGTGCATCGGCAATAAGGTCAATTCCCACTTCCTCACCTTGTCCAACATGAGAGCCTGGATGAAAATTGTAAAGCTGATTAGGTGTATATTCCATTCTCTGCAAATCGTCTGCAAAGGTGTTTATTGCAAACTCTCTTGTTTCAGGCTTAGCGGAACAGCAGTTGAGAGTGTATGGTGCGTGAGCCAGAATAACAGGAAAATCGTTCTCTTTCATAAGAGATAAAAAAGTTTCCACGTCCTTTTCATCAATGGCCTTTGCACTTCCGCCACGTGGGTTTCGAGTGAAAAACTGAAAGGTGTTTGCACCTATCTCCATTGCCTGCTTGAGCATTGCGGTATAGCCTTTTGATGCACTGAGGTGTGCGCCTATTGTAAGCATATTATTTCTCCTTTTGCATATCCTCTTCAGCCTTGCCTGACATTATGTACTCCAGCAAATCGGCAACACAGCCCTTATTGCAATGGCAGGCCTCAAACTTACAAATCTTGTGAATTGATGAGGGAGCCTGACCTGCACAGGCAGGAAGTCCAACAGTTTTGAGCATATCCCAATCGTTATAGTAGTCGCCAATAGCTGCAACGTGACTTTTTTCAATTCCAATCATATCTGCAAGCTTCATAATTCCCACGCCCTTGTGGGTGTCTTTTTGGAGCATTTCAAGGCTCCAGCGGGATGACGCCATAAAGTTAGCGTCGGGATTTTCCACCTTGCTGATAACCTCACGCAGCATATTTATTCCCAAAGGATTTGACCAGAAAATAACTTTCATCCAGCCATCTTTCGGCACTTCGTCAAGAGATTTTACGTGTTCGTAATGAGCCTTGTCAAAATACATAGTGCCTTGAGAAAGGAGACCGTTTTTGACTATATAAACATAATCGTCAAAATAAATACCGATGTCAACGCTTTTGAAAACATCATCGAACTCCTCGGAAATCTGCCTTACAAATTCCTGCCCTTTAGGTCCGATTGTGCTACGCCACAGCATTTCACGCTTGTTGTAATCATAAATTCCTGCACCGTTGAGAACGACGGCAGGCTGATTTGGCGTAATTCTGTTATAATTTCTTTCAAGACTTGACTGAAGTCTGCCTGACGCCAAGGTAAAATTACCGCCCAAATCGGTAAACTTCTTTATTGCGTCATAATTTCTTTTCGGAAGCTTTCTGACTTTATTGTTAAGCGTTCCGTCAATATCAGAAACTACCAGCCAATTTTCAAAGGTTTTTTCCATATTTTCTCCAATTTCTACTGTCTTTTATTTTCAAGCTTTGAAAGGAAAGCTTTGAAATAATCGGGAAGTTCGGACTTAAACTCCATATATTCACGAGTTCTCGGATGAACAAAGCCGATTTCTCCTGCGTGAAGGCATTGACCGTTAAGGCTTGTAATAACCTTTTTCGGTCCGTAAACCGAATCGCCTGCAAGAGGATGACCGATATATGACATATGAACTCTTATCTGGTGAGTTCTTCCCGTTTCAAGTATACATTTTATATGTGTAAAGTCACCGAAGCGGTTTAAAACCTCATAGTGGGTGACTGCATTTTTTGAATTTTTAAAGGTAACCGCCATCTTTTTCCTATCGTTAGGGTTCCTGCCGATAGGCTGATTAACTGTACCGCTGTCCTCTTTAATATTGCCGTAAACTACTGCTTGATACGCACGATGAAAGGAGTGCTCCTTAATCTGCTGTGCCAAGTCAATATGGGCAAAATCGTTTTTTGCAACGATTAAAAGTCCTGATGTGTCCTTGTCAATTCTATGGACTATTCCGGGACGGATAACGCCGTTAATACCGCTGAGGCTGTCTTTACAATGATAGAGCAAAGCATTAACGAGAGTGCCGTCGAAATTTCCTGCCGCAGGATGAACAACCATACCTTTCGGCTTATTCACCACAAGTAAATCATCATCCTCATAGACAATATCAAGAGGTATATTTTCCGCCTTTGCCTCAAGCGGTTTTGCGTCGGGAATAGTGACGGTGATAATATCGTTTTCTTTGCACTTATAATTTTTAGCTACTGCCTGTCCGCCAACAATAACATTGCCGTCCTCGATAAGCTTTGCGGCGGCACTTCGTGTTAAGCCGTCAGCCTTGTCGGAAATGAGCTTGTCTATTCTTGCTCCAGCGTCATCAGTATCGGCTGTAAGGGTAAGAATATCACTCATTTTCTTTCTCCTTTTTCTCGCTTTTGAAAATATCGTAAACGAGATATGCAATAAGGCTTACAGAGCCTAAAGTTACTGCACAATCTGCAATATTGAATACTGCGAAATTCACAAAGGTAGGATTAATAAAATCTATAACATAACCGAGGAAAACTCTGTCAATCAAATTACCTATCGCACCTGAAACAATTACGCCAAGTGACCAGAAAAGCCAAAGATTATTCTTTCCTTTGCCCTTGAACATATACAAAAGGCAGGCAACAACTGCCACGCAGGTGAGAACAATAAACAGCCATCTTCCGCCGGAAAACATAGAAAACGCCACGCCTGTATTTTCGGCATAGACAAATTCCACAACGCCCTTTATGAATGTTACCGCCTCTTTGCCGTAAAGATACAGCTTTGCAAAATACTTGGTAACCTGGTCAATGGCAACGATAACAACTATCATTACAATGCACCAGAAATTTTTATTTTTCAGTTTCAAAGCTACACATCCTTACTGATTTAATAGTTTCATTCAAAAGGTACTGCAAACGGGTCGTCAAGGACGCCGACCCCTACAAAAACCGACTGTTCAATCTTTGTCTTTCATACCAACAAATTCAAACAGGCACATAGAAAATTCTCTATGTGCCTTGTAATTTATTATTTACCAAGCTCCTGCATAACCTGAGCACAATGAGCACAAAGGGTAGGATGGTCAGCAGAAGAGCCAACAGTATCGGAATACTTCCAGCATCTTTCGCACTTTTCACCCTGAGCCTTGGAAACGGTAACGGAAAGTCCGTCAACATCGCCCTTAACTGCACCCTCGCCCTTTTCAACTGCAACAGCAGAGGTAATGAAGATTTCAGGAAGCTCAGCCTCAACTGACTTTAAGAAATCGTAAAGCTCGCCGTCAGCATAAAGAGTAACGCTTGCCTCGAGAGGCTTACCGATAACCTTTTCATTTCTTGCAAGCTCAAGAGCTTTCTGCACATCAAATCTTACAGCGTGAATTCTATCCCACTTTGCAATAAAGTCCTCGTCAGCCTCGATAAAGTCAGGCTGCGGAATTTCGTTAAAGAGAGGAGATTCAGGATTTCTGCTCTTATCGTGAGGCATAGCAAGCCAAATCTCATCACAAGTAAATGCAAGAATAGGTGTGAGAATAAGAGTTAAAACGTCAAGGACCTTGTAAAGAACAGTCTGTGCTGCTCTTCTTGTATTGCTTTCAGGAGCAGAAGTATAAAGTCTGTCCTTAAGAACGTCAAAGTAGAAGTTACTCATATCAACAACGCAGAAGTTGTGGAGTGAGTGTGCAGCAGTATGATAATCGTACTCCTCATATGCCTTGCGTGCAACGGCAATAACCTCGTCAAGCTTCATAAGAGCGTACTTGTCAAGCTCCTCAAGCTTATCGTTTTCAACCATATCGGTATCTGGGTTAAAGTCGTAAAGGTTGCCAAGGCAATATCTTGCGGTGTTACGAATCTTTCTGTAATTATCGGAAATCTGCTTAAGAATTTCAGGGCTGATACGGATATCTGCGTGATAATCGGCACTTGCAACCCAAAGACGAAGAATATCTGCACCATACTTGCTGACAATTTCCTGTGGGTCGATACCGTTGCCGAGAGATTTTGACATCTTCTTGCCCTCGCCGTCAACAGTCCAGCCGTGAGTGATAATCTGCTTGTAAGGAGCCTTTCCGCCGCCTGCAACAGATGTGAGAAGTGATGACTGGAACCAGCCTCTGTACTGGTCAGCACCCTCAAGATAAACATCAGCAGGAGTTTTAAGATAATCTCTGTTCTTACAAACAGCAGCGTGAGAAGAGCCTGAATCGAACCAAACGTCCATAATATCCTTCTCTTTGTCAAAGCCCTTATCGCTGCCGCAATGAGGACACTTAAAGCCCTCAGGAAGGAAGTATTCAGCATCGTGAGCAAACCAAGCGTCTGAGCCCTCTTCGCCGAAAATCTTTGAAACTTTCATCATCAGGTCGTTGTCGATAATCTCCTTACCGCACTCCTGACAATATACAACAGGAATAGGAACGCCCCATTTTCTCTGACGTGAGATACACCAATCGGCACGCTCACGAACCATTGACTGAAGTCTGTCCTTACCCCATTCAGGATACCATTTAACATCCTCGGCAGCCTCAACAGCAGCGTCCTTGAAATCGTCAACAGAGCAGAACCACTGGCTTGTTGCTCTGAAGATAACAGGCTTGTGACATCTCCAGCAGTGAGGATACTGGTGCTCAATCTTCTTAAGTGCAAAGAGTGCACCGATTTCATCAAGGTGCATAGCAATAGGCTTGTTTGCTTCTTCTGTGGTAAGACCTGCAAACTGACCTGCCTCCTCGGTAAGTCTGCCCTTAGCATCAACAGGAACGATAACAGGAATTTCAGGATATTTTTTACATACGATAAAGTCATCAACACCATGACCCGGAGCAGTATGAACGCAGCCTGTACCGCTTTCAAGAGTTACGTGGTCGCCCACGATAACAAGAGAGGTGCGGTCAAGGAAAGGATGCTTAGTTTTCATATACTCAAGCTCGGAGCCCATAATAGTGCCGACAGTTTCATAATCTGTAACGCCCTTTGCCTCCATAGCTGCCGGAGCAAGGTCTGTTGCCATAACGTAATACTCGTCGCCTGACTTGATGAGAGAATACTCAAAGTTAGGGCCTACGCAGATTGCAACGTTAGCAGGAAGTGTCCATGTGGTTGTTGTCCAGATTACGAAATATGTCTTTGACAAATCTGCACCCATAGCGGTGAGCTTGCCCAAATCGTCTGTTACATTGAACT
>JAQXUH010000101.1 GCA_029219885.1 Eubacteriales bacterium
ACAGATACTAATTGAATTTTTGTAGGGGATGGCGTCCTCGACATCCCGTAAATAAACAGCATTGTTGGGTAACTCACGGGTCGTCGAGGACGCCGACCCCTACGAAATATCAGCTACACACCTTTGCTAAACTATAATTTATCGTTTTGCAAATTATCTCGACAAATTACCATTCGTATTTTGTGAGCTTGCCTTTTTGAGAAAGTGCAGGATAGCCCCACTGCCTGAGCACCTCATATGTGCCCACGCAGACAGCGTTTGAAAGATTCAAGCTCCTGATAATTCCCCTCATTGGCAGGCGGACACAGGTGTCGTGATTTTCTTTCAGCAGTTCTTCAGGCAGACCTTTTGTCTCTTTGCCGAAAACGAGAAATGCACCGTTTTCATATGTCATATCCGAGTGAGCAATTTCGCCCTTGGTGGTGAAGTAGTAAAATTTGCCGTCCTTGTTACGCTGAAAAAACTCCTCGGTGCTGTCGTAGAATGTAATATCCAGCTTGTCCCAATAGTCAAGACCTGCTCTTTTTACCTGCTTGTCGGTAATCTGAAAGCCCATAGGTCCCACAAGATGAAGTCTTGCACCGGTGGCGGCACAGGTGCGTGCAATATTGCCTGTATTCTGCGGAATTTCAGGCTCGATAAGTGCAATGTTAAGCGAGTATTCCATCTATATATACCTCTTTAATGTCAAGCTTTTCGTCAAGGAAAACAAGGTCCGCCGCCTTTCCCACCTGAATTGAGCCGATGTTATTATCCTCGCCGATAGATTTTGCAGGATTGATTGTACAGCTTTTAAGTGCCGTTTTAAAATCAATTCCGAATGAAATAAGATTTTTAAATTCCTGATGAATATTAGTGATTGACGCGGCAATTGTTCCGTCGCCGAGAACAGCGTATTTGCCGTTCTTTTCAACAAAAACCTGCTGACCGCCAAGCTCAAATTCACCCTCTCCGAGACCTGCACCACGCATTGAGTCGCTGACAACTACTGCTCTGTCCTCGCCTAAAATGTCAAAGGCGTTTCTCAAAACAGCAGGACAGATATGACCGCCGTCGCAGATAAGCTCACACATAACTCTTTCATCGTCAAGCATTGTGCCAACAATTCCCGGCTCTCTGTGAGTCATAGGCGTCATTGCGTTAAACAGGTGAGTGGCGTGCCTTGCACCAAGGTCAACTGCCTTTTTACATTCATCGCCGTCTGCACAGGAATGACCTACGGAAACTGTACATTTTTTGCTTACATATTCGATAAATTCCTTGCTGTCAAAGGCTTCAGGTGCAATAGTGATAAGCTTGATTTTTCCACCGCAGGAATTGTAAAGCTCGTCAAATTCCTCAATACTGCCTGCTCGAACATATTCTGCATTCTGAGCACCCTTTTTAGCCATTGCGATAAAAGGTCCCTCAAGATTTATTCCGGCAATTTTTGTCTTTTTTGAATGATAGGCGTCAATAGTTTTAACTATATCAACAAGAGTTTCTCTGCCGAGAGTCATTGAAGTGGGGCAGAATGATGTTACGCCGTGACGAGCAAGCTCTGCCGTCATTTTGTCAAGACTTTCAGCATTTGCGTCCGACGCATCACCGCCGCCGCAGCCGTGAATATGCACGTCAACAAAGCCTGGAATAAGGATAAGACCGCTCATATCCTTTTCATCCTCGCCCTCAAGAACGCCTATTTGTTTAATTCTGCCGTTCTCTATTTCAATGTCGCCGAATTCTTTTTCAAAGCTTTCGTTAAAGAAAGTGCAGTTTTTAAAAATCATTACTCATTTTCCTTTGCTATTCTGTATGCCAGCTCTTCAAGCTGCTCATAATGCTCAAGCTGTCCCATTTCTCTGCGGAAAGACGCACCGCCTCGAAGTCCCTTTGTGTAATATCCTGCGTGGTGACGAGCCTCTCTCATACCTGTATATTCGCCTTTGTAGTCAATCAGCGTTCTTATGTGCCGCAGCATAACCACCATTTTTTCGCTGACGCTGACTTCGGGAAGAACACGGCACTCGTTAAAATATGCGTTAATTCTCCTGAAAAGCCACGGGTTGCCCAAGGCACCTCTGCCAATCATAACAGCGTCGCAGTTTGTTTTTTCAACCATAATTGCCGCTGACTGCTCGTCGATAATGTCGCCGTTGCCGATAACGGGAATATCAACTGCCTGTTTAACCTGTGCGATTATGTCATAGTCCACCTTGCCGGAGTACATCTGCGTTCTCGTTCTGCCGTGAACAGCCACCGCCGCCGCACCATTTTTTTCTGCAATCTGTGCCATTTCAACAGCGTTTACTGTTTCATCGTCCCAGCCTTTGCGTATCTTGACAGTTACGGGAATGTCAACGGCACTTGACACTGCTTTAACAATTTCTCCTGCTAATTGAGGATTTTTCATAAGACTTGCACCGCCGCCGTTCATAGCAACTTTAGGAGCGGGACAGCCCATATTGATGTCGATTATCGCAGGATGAAATTCAAGGCACTTAACCGCCGCCTGAGCCATAATTTCAGGGTCATCGCCGAAAATCTGTGCACCTGCCGGATTTTCCGTTTCGCCTAAAGTAAGGAGCTGGGCACTTTTTTTGTCGCCCATTGTAAGTCCCTTTGACGATACCATTTCCGTAACGGTATAGCCTGCACCGTAGCTTATGCAAAGCTCACGGAATGCTCTGTCGGCAATGCCTGCCATGGGAGCTAAAAATATGTTGTTTTCAAATTCTACATTACCAATTTTCATAATGATTATATAGTATCACACTTTCCTCCTGAAATCAATTGTTTATGCTGACCGCCGTATCTTAATTATGAATACTTTATAAACTTGATTTACTGCGACACATATGGTAAAATATGTCTGTTATCAAGAAATTTACGGAGGTTATTTTATGGCAAAGAAAAGCTTTCTGGCAGTTGTTCTGTCTGTAATTCTTGCATTTTCCGCTGTAACATTCTGCGATTTAGTTTTAACTCAAAGCAGTATTGTGGCTTATGCGGCAAGTATGTCTGCACCAACTGTTAAGGCGTCAAATGCATCATATAAATCTATCAAGCTCAGCTGGAAAAAGGTTAAGGGTGCAAAGAAATATACCGTTCTGCGTTCTACAAAGAAAAGCTCCGGCTATAAAACTATTGCCACAGTCACGAAAGCGGAATATACAGATAAAAAAGCCTCCTGCGGTAAAACCTATTACTATAAGGTTACTGCTGTTAAAGGAAGTACGAAAAAGACCTCAAAGCCTGTTAAGATAAAGTGCACTCCTGCAAAGGTCAGCGGTGTAAAGGCAGTATCTGCCTACTGCGGTCAGGCAACAATCAGCTACAAAAAGGTAAGCGGTGCCGGCGGATATGAGGTTAGGTACAGCAGTTCCAAAAACGGCACATACAAATCTGTTTCTTCTTCTGTAAAATCTACATCGTACACTCATTCAATCAAGGTAGGCAGTAAGGGCTACTATAAGGTAAGAGCCTATAAAACAGTTAAGGGCAAAAAGGTATACGGCCCTTATTCCTCTATTGTTTCGGTTACGGCAAGAAATCACAGCTATTCACAGTGGGAGCAGATTTCTCCTGCAACTTGTATTTCTCAAGGAGTAGAGTCCTCTGTATGTACAGTCTGCGGTGACGTTGTTCACAGAGTAATCGGAGCAGGCACTCACTCCTATCAGGATAGTGTTACAGCTCCTACCTGCGTTTCTCAAGGATATACAACTCACACCTGCATTTACTGCGGTGTATCATATCAGGACAGCTTTACTCCCGCAACAGGCGTTCACGATTACGGCAGTTATACTGTTGAGGTCAGTCCTACCTGTAGTACAGACGGCAGTAAGTATGCAGTTTGTTCTGTATGCGGTGACAAGCATTATGCAGTTATGCCGGCAACGAATGAGCATACATAT
>JAQXUH010000102.1 GCA_029219885.1 Eubacteriales bacterium
TGATCCCGGAATCGGTAAATCAACTATACTTCTGCAAATATGCGAATATCTTGGAAAAAACAATAAGATACTTTATGTCAGCGGTGAGGAGTCTGCTTCTCAAATTAAAATGAGAGCAACCCGACTTGGCGTAACTACCGACAGTCTTTTCATTTTACCGCAAACTAATGTTGGAGTAATTGTTGAAACAATCAAGACTGAAAAGCCTGATGTAGTTATAATCGACTCTATACAGACAATGGTTTATGACGAAATTTCATCGTCAGCAGGCTCTGTAACTCAGGTCAGAGAATGCACAAATATATTTATGCACACCGCAAAAGGTTTAGGAATACCGATATTTGTTGTAGGACACGTAAATAAAGACGGTGCAATTGCTGGGCCTAAGGTGCTTGAGCATATTGTAGATACCGTTCTCTATTTTGAGGGCGAAAGAAATTACTCTTACAGAATTTTAAGAGGCGTAAAAAACAGATTTGGCTCAACAAACGAAATCGGCGTTTTTGAGATGACAGGGGAGGGACTTAAAGAAGTTTTAAACCCGTCACTTATGATGATTTCAGGCAGACCGAAAAATACCGCAGGAACCTGTGTGGCCTGTATTATGGAGGGCACAAGACCTATACTTGCAGAGGTTCAGGGGCTTGTATGTGCTACAGGCTTCGGTACTCCGAGAAGAATGAGTACAGGCTTTGATTATAATAGAATGAGTATGCTCCTTGCTGTTCTTGAGAAAAGAGCAGGATATTTCTTCAATAATATGGACGCTTATATCAATGTCATAGGCGGTTTAAGGCTTGATGAGCCTGCAGCTGACTTAACTGTAGCTCTTGCACTTGTATCATCGCTTAAGGATAAAGCAGTAGGGGATAAGGTACTCGCTTTCGGAGAAGTGGGACTTGCAGGAGAAATTCGTGCAGTAAGCTGTTGTGAGCAGCGTGTCAGCGAGGCGTACAGATTAGGCTTTGAAAGATGTATCATTCCGTTTCATAATTACAAGGCACTTCCAAAGAATTTGAAAGTGAGTCTTGATATAGTTCCGGTAAGAACAATAAGAGAGGCATTTTCAGCACTCGTTGAAGAATAATGAAATAACTTGAAATGTTTTATCAATAAGCAAAGGTTACAATAAGTAGCTTTTGCTTATTTTTTTATATTTTCACGCCTACTTGACAGGGTAACGAAAAAATGATATAATTGCACAAAATTAATATTTTGTGCAATTTAGGGGAGTAAAAAAGATAAAAAGGGACTGATTTTATGAGAAAAGAAGATTTTTATACATTACCAAAGCTCGTACAGCAATATCTTATATATATAGAAGCTATCAAAGGTCACAGCGAGTTATCGGTTGTTGAATACGCATCTGACCTCAGAACTTTCTTCAGATATATGTCAAGACTTAAAGGTTTATATTCAATGGATACTGACGATGACGAAATTGATATTTCCAATCTGGATATAAATTTCATTGGAAGCATTCAGCTTACTGATGCTTATCAGTTTCTTGTGTACTGCAAAAATGTCCGCAAAAACAATGAAGCTACCAGAGCAAGACGTGTAATTGCTGTTCGCAGATTTTATTCTTATTTAACAGATAACTTAGGAGTTCTTGAAACTAATCCGCTGAAAAATCTCGATACTCCTAAAGTAAAAAAATCTCTTCCTAAGTATCTTACCCTCGAAGAGTCAGAAAAATTACTCTCTGTAATAGATGGTAAAAACAAAGAAAGAGATTATGCAATAATTACTTTATTCTTAAATTGTGGTATGCGACTTAGTGAACTTGTGTCTATTAATTACACGGATATCAAGTCTGACGGAACGCTCGTTATAACCGGTAAAGGAAATAAAGAACGCAAAGTTTACCTTAATACTGCCTGCTTGAAAGCTATTGCAGATTACAGAAAAGTCAGACCCAACGATGGTGTTAAAGACCGAGCGTTGTTTCTAAGCTCTCGAAATCAGCGAATCAGTAAACGTTCAGTGCAGCAGCTTGTTGAAAAGTATTTGGAAAAAGCAGGATTCGGTGGCAGAGGTTTGTCTGTCCACAAATTAAGGCACACGGCTGCAACGCTGATGTATCAGCATGGAAATGCAGACTTACTTCTTCTTAAAGAAATTTTGGGGCACGAAAATGTCGGCACCACCGAAATTTACACTCATTTGAGCAACGATGCTACCAAAGATGCAATCGACTCAAATCCTCTTGCAAACGAAAAATCTAAATGGTAACTACGCCGAAAAATAACGTTGTCACGCCTGCTGAAATAAGTGACATTATAATTATAACAGCACCGATGACTGCGTACTGTTTAACATATGGTTTAAGATTAAATTCTGACGTACTCCCCTCTTTTGTGACTTCAATCAGATTTTTTGACATTTTAGAACTTATACGTAGAGTATAACTGATTATTGTTACATATGCGGCTGAAAACGGCACAACCATTAAAACAGCATAACCTAAGCCTTTAGCTGAATAATTTACAAGAAAATATGCCATTTTCATACCATATTCAATGCCTAAAAATGCAGGAATTATGTTGATTAAAGGATAGCCTATAAGGCATAAGCCCAAGAAAACTATTATAAGGAACAAAGCAAGATACAAACACACATCCGATAAAAACAGATTAATAAATGTACTGTTTTTAGGCATTAAAATTTTATCTAGAGTCTCGCTTGTAACTGCTTTGTAAAAGCTTGTGCCTACCATAATACCGCATATGTAAAACAAGACAGAATATATGAGCTGTTTATCATTTTCAAAATCAAAATCAATTTTAAGCTTTCTAAACTCATCAGTCAGTTTACTATTCTTCGGTTTTGCTTTTTCTTCCATAATATTCACCTTTTCCTGCTTTTTAATCTTAAAAATGACGATATTACCGAACTGATTAAAACTACAGCGATTTTGATTATTACAAATACAGCTTCGCTGTTATTTATACAGAAATTCGTTATTACTAAGATTAAAAGCGGTAAAACAGAAATAATCGACAGGAAAAGCAGATTACTTTTAAATCCGCCTACAGATATATAAGAAACAATTATAGCTGTCAGCAGACAAATAAAAACGCCGATATACTTACTGAAATTCAGATCTATATCAAGCTTTAAAAGCAGAAATGAAAACAGTGAATTTAAAACAACAATTGACACTGTTGTTGATAATATTACTTTGACGATAAATTTAATTATCAATTCTTTTGCGTTTGTACTGTTAATTTTAGGCATAAAAAATCCCCCTTGAAATTATATATTCAAGGGGGTTAATTTTTAGAACGAATTAGTCCTTTTTTTCGTCATTAGAAGCTTCAGGGCTTTCTTCTTTAGCTTTCTTGCCCTTCTTGTTCTTCTTATCTTTGGCAGCTTCTCTGGCAGCTTCAACTTCCTTCTGATGCTGTTCAGCCTTAGTTCTGTTAGTATTAACAGCCCAACGCTCAATTCTCATCTTGTTTCTGTCTGCACCTGTTTCGATAACAAGGTCGTTTTCTCTGATAGTAACAACTCTGCCAACGATACCGCCGATTGTAACAATCTCGTCACCGATTTCAAGAGAGTTTCTCATTTCCTGCTCTTCCTTCTGACGCTTCTTCTGTGGGCGAATCATAAGGAAATACATTACAGCAATAAGAACTACCATAAGAATGATGTATGAAGAACTGCTTGCAGTTGAACCGCTTGCACCTGATGAGCTTGCCTGTGCGGTCATTAAAATTAAATTCATTTTGTTTACCTCCTAAACATAATGTACATATTATATTAGATAATCGACATATTTGCAAGTGTTTTCTAAATTCTGGTATCAAGTTTTACACAATATTCATTTTTATAATCAGTAAATGAACCATTGTCTAAATTATCCCTGATTTCCTGCATCAAGTTGTTGTAAAAATAAAGATTATGCATTACAGCAAGACGCATAGCTAAAATTTCGTTACTCTTGAAAAGATGCCTGATATATGAACGAGAATATTTACTGCAAACAGGACAGGAGCATTTGCTGTCAATCGGATGCTCGTCTCTTTCATATTTGGCGTTATTGATATTTATTATACCGTCTTTTGTAAAAAGATGTCCGTGCCTTGCATTACGGATCGGCATAACGCAGTCAAAAAGGTCAACTCCCCTGCTGACACCTTCAAGAATATTACCCGGTGTACCTACACCCATAAGATATCTTGGCTTATTTTCAGGAGCATATGGCTCAACGGCAGATATAATTCTGTACATATCTTCTTTCGGCTCACCGACTGCGAGACCGCCGATTGCATAACCGTCAAGGTCCATTTTTGCAATTTCTTTCATATGCTCAATTCTTAAGTTGTCATAGGTGCAGCCTTGGTTTATGCCGAAAAGCATTTGATGCTTATTTATAGTAGTATCAAGAGAATTAAGCCTGTCCATTTCAATTTTACAGCGTTCAAGCCATCTTAGCGTTCTTTCGCAGGCTTCCTTTGCGTATTTTGGAGTAGCAGGATTTTCAACACATTCATCAAACGCCATAGCAATCGTTGAGCCGAGATTTGACTGAATCTGCATACTTTCCTCGGGTCCCATAAATATTTTTCTTCCGTCGACGTGGGAATTAAAATATACGCCTTCTTCTTTAATCTTGTTAAGTTTAGCAAGACTGAAAACCTGAAATCCACCGCTGTCAGTTAAGATTGGTCTGTCCCAATTTGTGAATTTATGAAGTCCGCCCATATCATATATGAGCTTATCCGATGGTCTTACGTGAAGATGATATGTGTTGCAAAGCATAACCTGACAGCCGATATCTTTTAAATCTTCAGTTGAAAGACCGCCCTTAATAGCCGCAGATGTTGCAACATTCATAAATGCAGGAGTCTGAACTGTTCCGTGAACTGTCTGAAACTCCCCTCTTCTCGCTGTTCCCTCTTTTTTCAATAATTTGTACATACATTACCTCTATATATTTTATCAACAAATAAACATAGCGTCGCCAAACGAGAAAAATCTATACTTTTCCTCGACAGCTGTTTTATACGCATTCATAACATTATCATAGCCGGCAAAAGCAGAAACTAGCATAATCAGCGTGCTTTCAGGCAAATGGAAATTTGTAATAAGTGCGTCCATACATTTGAATTTATATCCCGGATAAATAAAAATACTTGTGTCGTCTTCGTCTTCTTTAATGCAACCATTTTTAGTTGCAGAAGATTCAATAGTTCTACAGCTTGTTGTTCCTACACAAATTACTCTGCCGCCGTTTTTATGAGTTTCGTTAATTAAATCAGCAGTTTCCTTTGGAATAATATAATGCTCCGTATGCATTTTATGCTTTGTTACATCATCTACTTTAACAGGTCTGAATGTTCCAAGACCGACGTGAAGCGTTACATAGCCGATATTTACGCCTTTTGCTTTAATTTCATCAAGCATTTCGTTTGTAAAGTGAAGTCCTGCCGTTGGGGCCGCAGCAGAACCTAAATGCTCACTGTAAACAGTTTGATATCTTTCCTTATCCTCAAGCTTTGCTTTGATATAAGGCGGCAAAGGCATTTGACCGATTTCGTCAAGAACTGCAAAAATATTGTCGTCACAGCGAAATTCAATAATTCTGTTGCCGTCATCCAAAATGTCTTTCACAGTACACTCAAGCTGTCCGTCACCAAAGACAAACTCAGTGCCGATTTTAGCTCTTTTTCCGGGACCGCAAAGACATTCCCAAACAAGATTTTCGTGCTGCTTAAGAAGTAAAAATTCCACAACAGCACCTGTTTCTTTCTTTACGCCGTAAATTCTTGCAGGTATAACTCTTGTATCATTAAGAATTAAGCAGTCACCGGGATTGAGATAATCGGTTAAGTCTTTAAAAATTTTGTGCTGAATTTCGCCTGTTTCCTTGTTTAAAATCATCATCCTTGATGAATTTCTCGGCTCAACTGGGGTCTGAGCAATAAGCTCTTCAGGCAGGTCATAATAAAAATCTGAGGTTTTCATACAATTCTCCATAAATTTATAATTGACATATATATATAATAAGTGGTATTATATCTAATAACTGCTTATGGCATTACGGCAAAAACTAAATCTGCCGACAAATTGCCTTGGCACTAACAAGTATTATATTGCATATTAACTTGTTTTACAAGTTATTTTTTAAGGAGACACAAATATGGAAAAAAAGTTTAATGTCGGAATCGTAGGCGCAACAGGTATGGTTGGACAGAGATTTGCTACTCTGCTTGAAAATCATCCTTGGTTTAATGTAGTATGTCTTGCAGCATCTTCAAGAAGTGCAGGAAAAACATACGAAGAGGCAGTAGGTAAAAAATGGTGTATGGATGTACCTATTCCTGAGAATATGAAAGATATTGTTGTTATGGACGCAACAGGAGATATTGACAAAATCACTTCTATGGTTGATTTCGTTTTCTGTGCCGTTGATATGAAGAAAGATGAAATCAAGGCTCTTGAAGAAGAATACGCTAAGCACGAATGTCCTGTTGTATCAAACAACAGTGCTCACAGATTTACACCTGATGTACCAATGGTAGTGCCTGAGCTTAACGCAGAGCATATCAATATTATCCCTGCACAGAGAAAGAGACTTGGTACTAAGAGAGGCTTTATCGCAGTTAAGTCTAACTGCTCACTTCAGTCTTATGTTCCTGCTATCTTCCCTCTTCATCAGAAATATGGCGTAAAGGATGTTCTTGTTTGTACTTATCAGGCAATTTCAGGTGCAGGCAAAACATTTGAAAGATGGCCAGAAATGGTTGATAACGTTATCCCTTATATCGGCGGCGAGGAAGAAAAGAGTGAAAAAGAGCCTCTTAAGCTTCTTGGTAAGATTGACGGCGATGTTATCGCTTCAGCAGATAAGCCTAACTTCACAGCTCAGTGCATCAGAGTCCCTGTTTCTAATGGACACCTCGGTGCAGTATTTATGAAGTTTGAAAATGAAGTTCCAAGCAAGGAAGAAATCATCAAGGTTTGGGAAGGCTTTTCAGGAAGAGCACAGGAGCTTCAGTTACCATCTGCTCCAAAGCATTTCCTCAACTACTTCACAGAGGACGACAGACCACAGATTAAATCTGAGAGAATGCTTGAAAACGGTATGGCTGTTTCAATCGGCAGACTCAGAGAAGATACACAGTATGACTACAAGTTCGTATGCCTTTCACACAACACATTAAGAGGTGCAGCAGGCGGAGCAGTTCTTCTTGCAGAGCTTCTTGCAGCTGAAGGCTATATGGACAGATAATTTAAGGAGTGAATTTACTTATGAAGGAACCAATTTTTACAGGTGCAGCAGTTGCTATTATTACTCCAATGAAGGAGGATGGCTCTGTTAACTATGAAGAATTTGCAAAGTTCATTGATTTCCAAATTGAAAATGGTACTGACGCTATCGTAGTATGCGGTACTACAGGCGAATCATCAACACTCAGAGTAGTTGAGCATAACGAGTGCATCAAGTGGTGTGTTGAATATGTAAACGGCAGAATTCCTGTTATTGCAGGTACAGGTTCAAACAGCACAGCTTGTGCTATTGAAATCAGCAAGGAGGCTTGCGAGAATGGTGCAGACGCACTTCTTCTTGTTACTCCTTACTACAACAAGACAAGTCAAAGAGGTCTTATTGCTCATTACACAGCTATTCACGACGCTACAGATAAGCCGATTATCCTCTATAATGTTCCGTCAAGAACAGGCCTTAACATTGCCCCTGAAACTGCTTATGAGCTTTCAAAGCTTCCAAGAATCAATGGTATTAAGGAAGCATCAGGCAATCTTGAGCAGGTTGAAAAGATTAGAGAGCTTTGCGGCGACGAGCTTAACATTTGGAGCGGTAACGACGACCAGATTTACGATATTATGGAACGTGGCGGTAAAGGCGTTATCAGCGTACTTTCAAACATTGCACCACAGGCTGCTCACGATATTCCTGCTAAGTATCTTGCAGGTGACAAGACAGGCAGCAAGGAGCTTATGGATAAGTATTTGAAACTTGCAAAGGCTATGTTCGTTGACGTTAACCCAATTCCTGTTAAGGAAGCAGTTAGCCTTATCGGATTTAATGCCGGTCCATGCAGACTTCCTCTTATCGAAATGGACGAGAAGAACAAGGCGTATGTTAAGTCTACAATGGAAGAATACGGTCTTGTAAAGTAATTTAAACCGAGGAATTTTAAAATGACGAAGTTAATTATAACAGGTGCTAACGGCAAGATGGGTAGAGTTATTCAGGACATCGTTGCCAAGAGAGACGACTGCGAAATCGTTGCAGGTGTTGACCTTAATACCGAAAGTAACGGCAACTTCCCTATTTATTCATCAATTAATGATGTTGCGGAAGAAGCTGACGCAGTAATTGATTTTTCAAACCCCGTACTTCTTGATGATTTGCTTGCATATTCAAAGAAGACTGATACACCTATTGTTATTGCAACAACAGGTTACAGCGGCGAGCAGAAGAAAAAGATTCAGGACGCTTCTAAGGAGTCCCCTATCTTCTTTACTTATAATATGAGTATGGGAATTAACCTCCTTGCAAATCTTGCTAAAAAAGCAGTTCAGGTTCTTGGTGATGATTTCGATATTGAAATTGTTGAAAAGCACCACAACCAAAAGATTGACGCACCAAGCGGTACTGCTTTAATGCTTGCTGATGCTATGTGCGAGGAGATACCGAACCCTATGAAATACGAATATGACCGCCACTCAAAGCGTGAAAAGAGAACCAAAAATGAAATTGGTATGCACGCAGTAAGAGGCGGTACAATCGTCGGAGAGCACGAAATCATTTTTGCAGGCCGTGACGAAATTATTACTCTTTCACATTCTGCAAGAAGTAAAGAGGTTTTTGCAGTCGGTGCAGTTAATGCCGCTTGCTATATGAAAGGTAAACCGGCAGGTCTTTATGATATGAAAGAACTTATCGACTAACTTGATACTAATAACAAAAATACCGAGAAAAGTTAAACTTTTCTCGGTGCAGACTGCTGACAAACCCTCGATTCAGAAGTGATTCGAGGGCTATTTTTATAAAATCGCACAAAAATAGCAATGTATTACCCACAACACATTGCTATTTTTTTCATATTTTGAGCAGCTGCCGTAAGCAGGCATTGCTCGGCAACCTTCGAAAGACCACGCATTCTGCAATAGCGTAGTCCAAACAGTTCTTTTGAATCGGCGAAACTTCGTTCGACCGTTTCTTTTCTTCTTGAATAAATCTTTTTACCAACATCGGTATGTGTAAATGTGTAAAACTCATCCTTGTAGTCCTCCCAAACATGCCTTCTGAGTGATTTTGTTTTTGCCTTTGCACTTAGACATTGTTCTCTGCTTGGACAATTTGCACATTTACCGTTTTTGCATTTGTATTCCTTGTAGCCTTGTCTATTGGTTGTTGTATATTCAAGATAATTTCTTTCGGGACAAATATATACATCCCATTCTTTTATATATTTGAATTTATACTTTCCGAACTTACCTTTTTGATGAACACCTCGTCTGGTACCCATTGCAGCATTTATGCCTCTGTCGAAAAGCTGCTTACATATTGCTGACACATTATATCCTGCGTCTAATCCTACTGTTTCTACTTTAAATCCAAACTTTGCAATTTGTTCATCTAATCTGTTTATATACGGCTTTACATCATTTGTGTTTCCGGGTGTTACAAATACATCTGTTATTATATTAGCTTTTGAATCAACTGTTCTGTGGTCAAGATAGAAAAATCCTTTTGGTTTTCCGTCTCTGTGCATAAATCCGCTGTCCGGGTCAGTTGTGCTTGATTTTACTGTTTTTGTTTCTTCTTTTCCACTTGTTGTATTGCCATCACTATTATCATCAAAGTAATCTTCGTTTTCTTCTTCACTTGTTTGCTTTATTTCGTCTTTTTCAAAAGCTAATGGCTTTTTTCCGTGCAATGCTCTGTCTTCATTTATTGCTTCGTTTAACGCTTCTATGTAGTCCTGAGATTCTTTTCTTACTTCCTTCTCTGTGAACTTGTTTTTATTTGCATTTGCTTTCAGATGGGTGCTGTCTGA
>JAQXUH010000103.1 GCA_029219885.1 Eubacteriales bacterium
TCCCAGGCTCTCACCACCGGAACGAGAACTATTATGATGGACTCAGGCGAAATCATCATCGACCTTGACAGCGACACAAGAAAGGAAATGACTGTCCCCGACCTTTTGAATCTTTATAAAGAAAAAGAAAATAAGGACTTCGATAACGACAGAATCCTTTTGCAGAAATAAATTAAAGGCTGTGACATAGCATATGCTAAGTCATAGCCTTTTTGATTGCAGAAAAAGCGGTTGATATGAAAACATATCAACCGCTTTTGTTTTGTTAAAAATGAGTTATGGTGATGTTATTTTCTGCGAAGGCGGTGCGGAGCTTTTGAACGAAGGCAAGTGCTTTTTCGCCGTCGCCGTGAACGCAGACGCTGTCGGCTTTGATTTTGATAACCGAGCCGTCGATTGCCGTAACCTCGCCCTTTAAAATCATACCGAGAACTCGGCTTACCGCTTCGTCTTCATCAGTAATCATTGCACCCTCTTTAGTTCGTGCCACAAGACTTCCGTCAGGCTCATAGGCTCTGTCTGCAAAGACCTCGCAGGCATAAGGAAGTCCCTGCTTTTCTGCCTGCATAACCATCTGAGAGCCGAAAGGTGCAAGGAGCTTTATACTGCTGTCAAATTCCTTAACCGCCGTAACGATTGCGGCAGCGTATTTTTCATCCTTTACAGCCATATTATAAAGTGCTCCGTGGGGCTTTACGTGATTTATTTTCAAGCCGTACTTTTTACAGAAACCGCTGATTGCACCAACCTGATAGAGAATATATGCCTCAACCTCTTTTGGAGACGCATTAAGCTGACGTCTGCCGAATCCCATCAAATCGGGAAAGCCGGGATGAACGCCCACCGAAACGCCGTTATCCTTACAAAGCGACAGAGTTTTATCCATAACCAAAGGGTCACCTGCGTGATAACCGCAAGCAATATTGGCACTTGAAATAAGTGGAATTATATTTTCATCATTGCCGATTTTATACGCACCGAAGCTTTCGCCAAGGTCGCTGTTTAAATCAATTTTCATAGTTACTCTCCTTACAGCTTTAAAGCGGAATTTTTAACATCTGTGATAAACATATGTCCCGGTGAATGAGTAATTGCGATAGGCGGTTTTGCATTCATCACAACATTTTGAGGAGTAACACCGCAGGGCCAGAATACAGGCACTTCGTTTTCGTAAATATCAGGGTCGTCGCCGTAATCGGCTTTTGTAACATCTTTAATTCCGATGATTTCGGGATTTCCGATATGAACAGGAGCACCGTGAACTCTCGGCATTGCGGCAGTAACCTTAACAGCGTTTACCACCATATCATATGGGAGAGGACGCATTGAAACTACCATATTGCCGTGAAGTCTGCCTGCACTTTCAAGAGCGATATTAGTATTATACATAGGTACGTTTTTGCCTTTTTCAATATGCCTTACAGGAATACCTGCCGACAGCAATTCGCCCTCAAAAGAGAATGAACAGCCGATAAGAAAATACACAAAATCGTCCTGCCAATATTCGCTTATGTCTGTAACCTCTTTTTCAAGAACGCCGTTTTTCCAAATTCTGTACTTAGGAAAATCAGTACAAACATCGGCATTATCAGCCATTTTTTTAATAAGCCTGCTGCCAACCTCGCCTGCCTCAAGAATAGGACACGGAGCAGGATTTCTCATTGCAAGGAGGAGAAATTCGTATGCGTAATCTTTAGGCAGTATGCAAAGGTTAGCCTGAGCATAACCGTTAGCCATTCCGCTTGTTTGAAAATCAATCTCCCCTGACCTGATTAGCTTTCTTATTTCGCTTGGTTTAGTATTTGAATAATCCATAATCTCACCTAAAATGATAATTTATTATAGTGCTTGATGAATTTTTTATACGCCTTTTCCGCCTGTTTAACAGTCACCTGTTTAAATCTGACCTCTGCGTCAGGCTTTAGCTGAGCAAGTAGCGGTAAATCAGCAGTAATAACATTGGCGATTTTAGCATAACCACCTGTAGTCTGTGCGTCAGCCATAAGGATAATCGGCTGAAGATTTGCACTGACCTGAACAGAGCCTTTAACTATTGCGTCGGAAATAATATCGGTAGTGCCTTTTGCTGTAAGCTCAGCACCCATAAGACGAATACCCATTCTGTCGCTTTGAACTGTAGTTTTGAAAGGTGTATTCCAAAAGGCGTTTTTGCCTTTCTCGTCAAACATATCATACTGCGGTCCTGCAACTGCTCTAACCGTTACAGACTGCGACGGCGGACTATATGGCACTTCGGCATAATTTGGGTTATATATATGTCCCCTTTTACTTCCGATTTGGAGAATGTCCCCTCTTTGGAGCTTCCTGCCGTAATATCCGCCTACTATACATTTTATATTAGTAGAACGAGAGCCTAAAAATTCAGGGCACTCAATTCCGCCGCTAATTGCAAGATAAGTTCTAAGTCCCGATACTGCAAATCCTAACTTGAGAATATCCCCTGAATTAACCTTGTAAAGCTTATTCATTTTAACAGGCTCGCCGTTAAGTTCAGGCTTCATATCTGCACCGCAAAGGGCAAACAGACAGCTTTCGTCAAACCTGATTTTTGCACCGAGCATTGTCATTTCAAGAACAGCAAAGTCCTGCCCGTTGCCCACAAGAGCGTTGGCAAGTCTTGCTGATGATTCGTCCATTACGCCGTTTGTTCCAAAGCCCTGAAGCCTTGCACCCTCTCTACCTAAATCTTGAACAGTAGTAAGTGCTCCGCTTTCAAGTATTTCTATGCTCATAACTGCACCTCCTCTATTTCAGGCTGTGCGTTTATGTCGCTTTCTATCACATAGAATTCTTCCTTTGAAATCGGCTTGAATCGGATATAGTCACCTGCGTTATAAAATATAGGATTTTCCCTTTGAACGTCAAAAAGCTTAAGCGGTGTTTTGCCTATAATCTGCCAGCCGCCCGGAGAGGCTAAAGGGTACATACCTGTTTGATTTCCGCCGATACCAACAGAGCCGGCAGGAATTTCAGTCCTCGGTGATTTCAGCCTTGGGGTGTGAAGTCTTTCGTCAAGACCGCCGAGATAGGCAAAGCCCGGAAGGAAGCCTAACATATAAATAAGATAGTCCTGCGAGGAGTGAATTCTGACAACCTCGTCACGAGTGAGAGAATTGTGTCTGCACACGTTGTCAATATCAAGTGCAAATTCCTCGTCGTAGCACACAGGAATAATAAATACTCTTTTCGCTTTCTGCTTATCTTCCGTTGAACTGCCGAGCCTTTTTGTCAGCTTTTTTTCAAGAGATTTTGAGCTGATTTTAAAAGGGTCATAGAAAACAGTCAAGGCGTTGAATGTAGGCAAAAGCTCTGTTACGCCTTTAATTTCTTTTTTTTGCAAGCTGTCATAAAGAGAACAGACCTGAGCGTTTATTTCAGGTGATATTTCGTTTTCAAAGTACACTGTTAAAGCGTGGTCACCGCTTTGTTTAAAAACAGGGAGCATTATTCAAAATATCCTTTTTCAATAGTTTTATCAAACCAGGTTCTTGTCTTATCCTCAACAGTTGCAGGAAAAGCGATAAGCTGTGCCATAAGCTCGATAATCGGGCAAAGAATTTCTCCGCCGATACCGTCAATACGAGGAATATGCTCGCCGTACATATCAATAAGTCCTGAATCGGCACAAATCTGCATAAGCTCCTGCTGCTGTTTTGCGTTGTTGAAATATTCGTGCTTATCTGCGATATACGCCATAGCCGCCATCATTGCATTTGTTCCCCAATCGGAAACGGTAGCTGTAATAATATTATCCGCAGCCTGATTTGAAAGGAGACCGCCGTTACATCCGCAGGAACATTCATTCTCTGCGGCATATGGGATATATGTTTTAATATGGTCTTTGATAGCACCCATACCGCACTCGTTACCAAGGTCACCGATTGCGATATTGAAAACGCCTTTTTCAAGGAGCTTTTCAAAAAGAATATCAGTCTTTGCCTCAAGGTCGGTAATATCCTGACCGATAGCGTTATGATATTTATTTACTGCATTTCTGCCTGGAGCCTCGATAGAAAGAACTGCTTTGGGAAGTTCGGCGGAAATCAGCTCGTCTGCCATTTTCTCTGCCTCGTCAAAATCTTTAGAAAATACTACGTGAGCAAAAGAGCCTTTATTATCGGTCAGCTCGTCAACAGAGCAGATATCCATACCAAAATATTTGCAGACATTTTCAACTGCGTTAGTACACTCTTCAGGTGTAATAAAACATACTCTTACGCCGAAAGCTTTAATAAGAAAATCGGCAAGAGTAAGGGACGAAACCATACCGTCAGTTTCTGCCTTGTTATGAGGAATAAGTACAAAGCCTGTAATTATGTAAACCAGGTCACCTTCGCTTATTGTATCAATAAGTTTCTTTGCGGCGTTTGTGGAAAGAGGTTCGCCTGTATATTCTCTTGAGCCGGCATAAAGTATGTTGCACACACCATAGCCTCTTGGGTCAAGATTCATCAGCTTGTCAAGATTTTCCCCTAAATTCCTGATAGTAAGTTCCCTGTTTGTCATTTTCACATTTCCTCCTATTTTGGCACAATATGCCTTTCTATACATTTTAGCACAAATGTATCTATTTGTAAAATAAAAAATACGACGGCAAAAAGCGCCGTCGCATTTACAAGTAATATTATAGTACGATATTCAAATATGTCAATAAGAATAGCAAAATATACTTGAAAAATCTTTTTGATAATGTTATTATATGGAAGTTAAATACGCGGGTATGGTGGAATTGGCAGACACGCAAGATTTAGGTAACGATACCTCGGTGTAAAAATTTAATATAGAAAAAATCAGACTCAAACGAGCCTGATTTGAATAAATGCAGGTATGGTGAAATTGGCAAACACGCTAGATTTAGGATCTAGTGGAGCGATCCTTGCAGGT
>JAQXUH010000104.1 GCA_029219885.1 Eubacteriales bacterium
AGAACTTAGTAGCGGTCAAAATTTGCCTGCGATATGAGCAGACAGCAAATTTTGGGAACCGCCCTGCGAGACCCGCGAGTTACCCAACAATGCTGTTTATTTACGGGATGTCGAGGACGCCATCCCCTACAAAAATTCAAACAGCATCTTTTAAACTTGATACGCTAAACAATAATTTACAATACTGTTTTATGTGATATAATGAGAAAAAGCGACGGAGGATAGATATGGGAAAGGCGAAAGTACCAATTAACTGCTTTTTTCAAGGCTGTTACAATCCTGAATTTGAAAAGGAAATTGCAAAATGCAAGGACAAATGCTTTGAGTACAACAAGCTGAATCCTAACGACAGGGAAAGTCAGACTGCTATACTGAAAACTCTTCTTGGTAAAATGGGCAAGGACACTATTATCACGCCACCGTTTTGGTGCGATTACGGTTATAACATCGAGGTTGGGGACGATTTCTACTCTAACCACAATCTTGTAATTACCGATGGTGCAAAGGTGAAATTCGGCAACAATGTTTTCATCGCACCTAACTGCTGTTTCACCACCGCAGAGCACGCGATAGACCCTGAAATGAGAAAGGCAGGAGTTGAAATTGCCAAGCCTATAACTGTTGGAAATAACGTATGGATAGGTGCCGGCTCAACGATTTTAGCAGGTGCAACTATCGGCGACAATAGTGTTATCGGTGCCGGAAGCGTTGTAAAAGGCGACATTCCTGCTAATGTAGTTGCTGTTGGTGTTCCTTGCAAGCCTATTAGGGGAATCACCGAAAAAGACAAAACCGCATATCCTTTTGATGAATCTGTGAAAGACAGATTTTAAGTAAATACGCAAAACAAAAAGCACCTGAACCAGGTGCTTTTGTTATTTATTTCAATTTATTTAGTTGTATTATCGCTTACGCTGCCGCCGTTATTTGATGAGGCGTAGCCAATCCAGGTGGTGCCTGTGCTGAGATTTGCAACGTTGCCGTTAGTATCCTTAAGAACGAGAACGCCGTTTTCAACAGACCAGGTAATATCTGTCATTGTGCCGTTACAAGCAATCATACCCTTGCCGCCTGCTAAATTGTAGTTGCAGTAAATCTCGGCAGAGCCGCTGTTCTTGTAATTTGCTTTAGCGATATATTCTGTTGTGTCGAAAAGGATAAGAAGATTTTCTCTTGCAACGTCTGTGCCGTAGTCTGTGCTGTGGTACATTCCGTCGTCTGCGTTATAAGTCCAATCTCTTGTGCGAGTTCTTGATGAGAATGTCAAGCCCAGAGCAGTACATTCTGTATCATATTTCATATCCTTGGCAAAGCTGAACTTAGTATAGCTTGCCTCGTTAGCCTCTGTTCTGAAGCCCTCACCCTCAATGGCAGCCTCAATCTTGTCACCGTAGATAACGCCTGTATGCTCGGTGGAAACACCTCTTGAGCTGTCTCTGCCGAAAAGCTGTACCTTACCGCTGTATGTCATCTGGTTGATATGGTCAACATTGTCAACTCTGAATACTGTATTTGCACCAATGTATGCTGTGCCTTTCTTCGTCTGGCTCTGTCCCCAATGAAGGAAAATTGCGTCGAAAAGCTCAGAGAACTTGATGTACGGCGGTCTTGCACTTCTTGTAGGTCCAATCTGTGACGGAACTGCTGTATAGTCGGCATAGAACCAAAGCATTCTTGTTTCTCCGCCTTCAACTTCACCCTCAAGGATAATGTCAGGCGGGTTTTTCTCGTCGCTGATACCCCACTGCGGTCTTGCAGCAGCGGCATTTTCCACTACGCAGGCAACAGGTCTCTTGCCTACTGCGTCAGCGTTGAAATCTTCACTGCCTGTCAGCGGATTTTCCATAGCAACCTGAGGTGCTGCGGTAGTTTCCTGCTGAGTGGTCTGTACAGGTGCGGTAGTTGTTTCCTCTGCGTCGCCGCCTTTATTGATAAGAAGTACAGCAACAACAATTGCAATAATAACTGCTAAAACAACAGCCACAATAATTATAGGCTTTTTGTTTGATTTTTTATTGTCAGGCATATTTTTGTCCTCCCCGAAATCTAAATTATCAAAATCAGGCTGAACACTTTCCGCAGGCTTTTTGCTTTCAAAGCGGTCAAAGCTGAGAAAATCATCTGTGGTTGCGTCAGCGTTCTTTTTCTTCGGCTCTTCATCAAAATGAATTTCGCCCTCAGGCTCGGCTTCGTTTTCAGCGGGAGCATCGTTTATAGCAAACTTCGGCTCCTCCTTTGTTCTGTCAGGCTCGCCGTTTTTAAAGCTTTTTATTTCGTTGAGTATATCGTCAAGCTCGTCTGAATCAGGCATTTTTATTCTCCTTTCAATTTCCGTCATTCTTTTCTTTATTATTGTATCACATATCAGTCTGTATTTCACTATGTTTTTTTGATTTTTTTGAAATTTATTGATTTAATGAAAAGAGTGTAGTAGAATGAGAGTGATTTAAAACACTAATGGCGAATAGCATTAAGCCTCTCCTGTGTAAGGAGGTTCGTTTGCGACCGCTTCCGGTGGAAGATAAAGGGAGCAAAAAGAACTTAGTAGCGGTCAAAATTTGCCTGCGATACGAGCAGACAGCAAATTTTGGGAACCGCCCTGCGAGACCCGCGAGTTACCCAACAATGCTGTTTATTTACGGGATGTCGAGGACGCCATCCCCTACAAAAATTCAAATAGCATCTTTTAAACTTGATACGCTAAACTATAATTTAAGGTGGAATTATATTATGGCAAAGACAATACCAATGATAGTAACAAACGAAAATATACTTGTATGGGATATGGAAAACGAAGAGTTCAAGCCGTTCAATATGCCTGCAATAAACAATCTGCCGAACATTCCGTTTTATCATCAATTTGCGGAAAAAATCGCAGAGGGGCAGTATTATTTCAAGGAATTTATGAAGGGTATATACGGCAAAAAGCTGTCAAAGTATATCTTTGCAATTATCGTTCCTGACGACACAACCAAGCTAGAGTCGATTTTCATCAACGAATTTTTCGTAAATTCCGGTGCCTGCAAGGCGGTAGCCCAAATGCCTATGGCACTTGCACTTTCCAAAAATGACGACAACTATATTTCAGTTTCAAAGTCCTCAAGGAATGTTGTTTTGCAGTATGTGAGAAATCACGAAACGGTGGTCAGCAAAATGTATGACGCCACAAGCTGTAATCCTGCGAAAATTGCCGAGGACTCAAAAATACTCCACATTGATTTGGAATATCGTGACGTGCCTGTTTACGTCAACAATTTTAATATGAATATGGACGAGTTTTTCTCAATGGGCAAAGTGATTTCGCCAAAGGAATTTATGGAAAAAATTTCTGTAATCGACGTTGAAAAGCTGTAAATAATAAAAACACCTCTGCAAAAAATAATGCAGGGGTGATTTTTTTGGATAAAAAGGATAAGAAAAAGCAAAACGGCAAAAAGAACAAAAAGCAGATTATCGACCTGACCTCGTATATCAGTCCCGAAAGCGTCAACTGCGACGTCAACGGCAGCTATACGGGTATTCCTGCGGATATGTACTACAATAACGAGCTTGACGAGCTGCCTGTTCAGGACGCCGACGATTTGTAAATTCTGCCGTACCGAGCGAAAAAGCTCAAAGCTTTTATAAAATCTCACAGCACAAAAAACTGCGTGACACTTGCCACGCAGTAATTTTTTTGCTTTTAATAGCCGTATTTCTTCTGCTTGATTTTAAGAAAGATAAACGTCAGCACAACAGACATAAATTCCGCAACCACAATGGACATCCAGATTCCGTCAACGCCGAAAATTAAAGGCAGCAGCAAAACAGACGCAATTTGAAATACAAGTGTTCTCAGGAAAGAAATAAGTGCAGAGGTAGTCCGTCGTTCAGTGCCGTAAAAAAGCCCGAGCCGAAAACGGAATAGCCCATCAGCAGAAACGAAAGTGAAAAAATTCTGAAACCCGAAACAGTCAGCTCCATAAGCTCTGCATCGTAGCCAACAAAAATTTTCGCCAGTGAAGCGGCGGAAAGCTCTGCAGGTGCCACCATCAGCACTGCAAAAACGCCGATAAGCGTTAAACTCTTTTTTAGTATACTTTTAAGCTCACCGCAGTTTCGTGCTCCGTCGTGATAGCCGATTATAGGAGCCGTGCCGATAGAGTAGCCGATAAACGCACCGGAGAAAATCATACTTACATACATCATTACTCCGTAGGCGGCCACACCGTTTTCGCCTGCATATTTCAAAAGCTGAATATTGTAAAGCATACTTACAACGCTCATTGAAACGTTGCTCATAAATTCCGATGAGCCGTTTACACAGGCTTTTCCTATGGCTCTAAGGTCAAGCTGAGTTTTGCCGAGCCTGAGAATACTGCTGTTTTTCCTGAAGAAATAGAAAAGCGGTATAATTCCGCCTACTGCCTGGCTTGATGCTGTGGCAACAGCGGCACCGATTAGCTTGTATTCCTGTGGCAGAAGTGTAACGAGCAAAGCGTCTAAACCATATTGGTAACGCCTGCACAGACAGTTACAATCAGTCCAAGCTGAGGCTTTTCGGCAGTTACGAAAAAGGACTGAAAGAAAAGCTGTAAAATATAAAACGGCAAGGCACAAAGAATAACTCGTCCGTACAACACGCAGTTTTCCAAAAGCTCGCCCTCAGCACCCAAAGCCTCTGAAATGGGACGGAGAAAAATAATGCTCAAAACGGCAATAATAACGCCGAGAATAAACGCCGTATAGGTGAACAGAGAGAACAGACTGTTGGCTCTTTTTTTATGACCTTCACCAAAAATTTTTGCAACTATTGCAGTACCGCCTGTGCCAAGCATAAATCCAACAGTAGCCGTTATCATCAAAAAAGGCATAATAAGATTTACCGCTGCAAAGGGTGTTTTGCCGGCATAATTTGATACGAAAAATCCGTCAACCACACCATAGATTGATGTGAAAATCATCATAGCTATTGACGGAAGCGTAAATCTTATAAGTCTTTTGCAGGAAAAATGGTCGGAAAGCTGAATTCTCATTTTTTCACTCCTGTGTTATAAATCATATGTGCATAGTATAGTACAAAACTACATATGTTTCAACAGTAAAAAATAAGCCGCACTCGGATGTTAAATCAAGTACGGCTTGCGTCAGTCAGTTTGAAGTTTTATTTATTCAAAATAAAGTTGTTATTAGGATTCATAATCTGATTATCGCTTACTGCAAATTCAAGAGCAGTAAAGCAGGTTTTCTCCTGAGGAGCAAAGTATGTTTCCTCCATTTTGTAGCTTGGAGCAGGCTCCTCTTTCTCAACAGGCGGAGTATACATATAAATATAGCCGTAAAAAGCTTGTCCGTAGTGGGAATACATATTATAGTATGTTTTTGTGTTGAAGTAATTTCCGCCCCAATGAGATTCGGAAATAGTAATACCGCCGTCGTCGTTAATCTTTTCGACTACTGCCACGTGGTTTGACCAGCAGGCAACTGCACCAAGACGAGGCTCGCTGCCGTATTCGTAGTAATCATTATATTTGTTAATAAACCACCAGCTGCCGGCGTCACCTTTGCTGATTTTAGGTGCTTTTCCTGTAAGCTCGTAAATTCTGCCGTAGGCATATGCAACACAGTTCGGCATTCCGTAGCCTGTCTGAGAATAAGCATTAAGCTCTCTCGTGTAGTACGGCTCACCGCTTGGTGCTGTAAGTCTCGGTTCATAATCATTTGCAAATACTGTTGCGGGGAAGGCTGTTATTGCGATAATGACAAAGACTACAGCAATTACGCTGTCTCTCAATATCCTTTTCATATGTTAGTCTCCTTTTTTCAGTAACAGGTAGCATTTTAACATATTACAAGGTTTGTAATCTATGGCAATCTGACACAAGGATTTTGTAACCATTTTGTAATACTTGTGGAGTTTACCCAAAATTTGCCCAAAACTCTTGACCAATTCGCCCACTTTATTAGACACTCGGTTATTATAATACCATATTCTATTTTGTTCTTTGTTGATTTTGTCAGCAATGTAAAGAGAAACAAAAAAACACCGCACAAGAATACACTTGTACGGTGAAAATTTTGCAAAAATCAAACAATACCCTGAGCCATCATAGCGTCGGCAACCTTCATAAAGCCGGCAATATTTGCACCCATAACAAAATTGTCAGGAGCGTTGTATTCTTCGCAAGCTTCTTTCATATGATAGTAAATGTTAATCATAATGCCCTTAAGCTTTGCGTCAACTTCCTCAAATGTCCAGCTTGAACGGATAGAGTTCTGTCCCATTTCAAGAGCAGAAGTAGCAACACCGCCTGCGTTTGAAGCCTTGCCCGGAATAAAGAGAATGCCATTGTCAAGGAAAATCTGAATAGCCTCGTTGTCAGTAGGCATATTAGCACCCTCACAAACTGCATAACAGCCTGTCTCTACAAGACGCTTAGCCTCTGCCTCGTTGATTTCGTTCTGAGTAGCACAAGGGAGAGCAACATCGCAGGTAACATTATCCCAAACAGAGCCCTCGCCGTAGGTTGCGTCAGGATGATAGTTGAGATACTCCTTGATTCTCTTACGCTCAACCTCTTTAATCTGCTTAAGTGCCTTAACGTCAATGCCGTTTTCGTCAATGATGTAGCCTGATGAATCAGAGCAGGAAATTACCTTGCCGCCAAGCTGTTTAGCCTTTTCGATAGCGTAGATTGCAACGTTGCCTGAGCCGGAAACAGCAATTCTTGCACCTGAAATATTCTTGCCGTGGTCCTTGAGAAGCTCCTCTGTGATGTAAACAAGACCGTAACCTGTAGCCTCTGTTCTTGCAAGAGAGCCGCCGAAGCTTAAGCCTTTACCTGTAAGCACACCCTCGGAACGGTTAGTCAGCTTTTTGTACTGACCATAGAGGTAACCAACCTCTCTTGCACCTGTACCGATATCGCCGGCAGGAACGTCCTCGTCGGCACCAACATACTTGTAAAGCTCGTTCATAAATGCCTGACAGAAACGCATAACTTCCATATCGCTCTTGCCCTTTGGGTCAAAGTCGGAACCGCCCTTTGCCGCACCGATTGGAAGACCTGTAAGGCTGTTTTTGAAAATCTGCTCAAAGCCAAGGAATTTGATAATGCTGAGATTTACGCTTGGATGAAGTCGAAGACCGCCCTTGTATGGTCCGATTGCAGAGTTAAACTGAACTCTGTAGCCTCTGTTTACGTGAACCTCGCCCTTGTCATCAACCCAAGGAATACGGAACATAATCTGTCTTTCAGGCTCAACAAGTCTTTCAAGCAAGCCTGCCTTTTCATACTTAGGGTCAGTGTCTACTACAGGAGCAAGTGCCTCCAATACTTCCTCAGCAGCCTGGATAAATTCCGGCTGGTCAGGATTTTTCTTCTTCAAATCTTCTAAAACTTTCTGTGAATAAGTCATATTTGCCCTCCGAATTGTAAAAGAATAACAGGCTGTAAAATCAATATACAAGTCCTGTCATCTGCGTCGCCTTTGACGCTTGCGATCATTATATCACTACTTAAATTTTATGTCAATGCCACACTGTATATTTATGCAAAATAGGTATAAATTATTAAATCTCATTGTATAAACATATTATAATTATACAAATCAACACCATTCTCAAACTTCCACCCACCAAAAAAGCCCCTCTTGTAACAAGAGAGACTTTGTAAATGGTGCTAATTGTTTATCGGTTAAGCTAAAATTTAATATCGCATTCCTTGCTGCCGTAACGGCAGTTGAGAGAATTGTATGAGTTTACTTCAAAAATCATTTTGTCATTTTCATATCCTGCATTCAGTTCTGTAACGCAGTCCTTTGCCCAATTTTCCGTCTGCCGTTGAGTAAACCAATTCAGCCTTTCACATTCCGTTTCATAAATTGCACCGAAATAATACTGACATCTGTAATTAAGATTTTTAGCGTATTCTTTGATTTTCGGCATATCGCTTTTTATATAATTCTCTGTTGCTTTGGAATTACCGCCTGCAAGTTTAAATTCAATAATTGCCAGCACGTCTGTAAAGCAATCTCTTAAATCGTACACATCCTTTTCAAAATCCATTTCCACAATTGCAAGGTCTGCACGAAATTTTAAATCTTTAAAATAAAACTCAGGATAAATATGTAAATTGTTTTCTTTAAGCAGGCCGTCTAATCTGTTTCTCAAATGATGATACATTAAGCATTGCAGACTTGCCTCACGGACTAAATTGCCCTCACCGTATTCTTGGCATATTTCGTTAAGCCAAACTTCCTTTATTGCTTTGTCGATTTCGCTTATAATAGAAAGCCTGTCGATTTCCTTAAGCCTTTTGAGCCATTTAGCAAAACAGCCCTCAGAGAGATATTGCATATATTTTCCCTCAATAAACCTGTCTGTGGAAACAACATACATCATCATACAGAGAACAGTTTCAGCGTCAGCATTTTCTGTGTCATAATTAAGAATGTCATCATCGGGGGAAATGCCTTTTTCGGCAAAAACATCCTTGTATTTATAAAGATTATACGCCTTATTATTCTTGGCAAAATCATATATGGCACGACGAAGTCCGTTAGCAGCCGGCGTGTAGGAAACGTAAGGCATTCCATATTCGCCGTTTTCAGTCTCTCCGCCTTGCCACTCTCCATAGGTGTCGTTTTCGATTAAAGGTAAATATTTCGTCAGTGAATTGAATTTGGTAATCATATCATATTATCCCTTGATTTTGTTCTTCTGCCTCGGCAAGTTCGGGGGAAGAAGTAATCCCCAGTTTATTTTCAAGTGCCATAACGCACCTCCGAAATATTACTCATCAACGACAACGAGTTTTCTGTTAATATATAATATATACTTATTATATTGTACCATTACTGCTGTAATAAATCAAGAATCAACAGGTAGCTGTGAAATGAGATTTGATATTAAATTTTACGTATAACAGCAAAAGAAAAGCACCAATCATAAAGATTGATGCCTTTTGGCGGAGACGGCGAGATTCGAACTCGCGGGGGATTGCTCCCTAACTGATTTCGAGTCAGCCCCGTTATGACCACTTCGATACGTCTCCGTATTATTTTTAATCAGATATATTGCACTCCAACACGCAAATGATTTTACCATTTTATAAAGCTTTTGTCAATGTATTGAAAGAGATAAAGTTTTATGGTAAAATGAACTTATCAAAGCTATGGAGATTTGTTTATGATTGCGATAATTGACTATGGTGCAGGTAATCTTTCCAGCGTGAAAAAGGCACTTGATTTTCTCGGAGCAGAAAGCGAGATTACTCAGGACAGGGACAAGATTTTGTCTGCATCTCACGTTATACTTCCAGGTGTTGGCTCTTTCGGTGACGCTATGGAGTCTATGAGAGAAAGAGGGCTGGTTGACACAGTTCGTCAGGCGGCACAGACCAAGCCGTTTCTCGGTATTTGTTTAGGCTTGCAGCTGCTTTTTGAAAGCAGTGAGGAAAGTCCCGGTGCTGAGGGCTTGGGAATTCTTAAAGGTAAAATCATATCAATTCCCAAGGACAGAGGACTTAAAGTGCCCCACATCGGTTGGAATTCCGTAAGTCTTAAACAGCGTGACGGAATTTTTGAGGGCATTGACGAGGACAGCTATTTCTATTTTGTACACTCATTTTATCTTGACGGTGCCGACGAAGACGTAGTTGCCGCCACAACGGAATATGGCGTTACAATTCAATGTGCCGTTCAGAAAGGCAATCTCTGTGCTACTCAGTTTCATCCCGAAAAAAGCAGTAAGGTGGGCTTGCAGCTGCTGAAAAATTTCATCAAGGAGGAGAAATAATTATGTATGCTAAAAGAATTATACCTTGCCTTGATGTGAAAAACGGACGAGTTGTCAAGGGCGTTTCTTTCGTTGATTTGCGTGACGCAGGCGACCCTGTGGAGTGTGCCGCAGCATATGACAGACAAGGTGCCGACGAGCTTGTTCTCCTTGACATTACCGCAACTCACGAGGGCAGGAGCACTATGATTGACATTGTCCGCAGAGTTGCCGAGACCGTATTTATTCCTTTCACCGTAGGCGGCGGAATCAGGACTGTTGACGATTTCAAGGAGCTTCTCAGGGCAGGTGCGGATAAGATTTCCGTCAATTCTGCCGCTGTAAGAAATCCTGATTTAATCAATGAGGCGGCGTACAAATTCGGCTCTCAATGTGTGGTTTGTGCCATTGACGCTAAAAGAAAAGTAGGCGGCGGTTGGGAGGTTTATCTCAACGGCGGAAGAATTCCCACAGGAATTGACGCTGTAGAATGGGCAAAAGAGGCGGAAAAAAGAGGTGCAGGAGAAATTCTTCTGACTTCAATGGACCAGGACGGACAAAAAACCGGCTACGATATTGAGTTGACACGAGCTATCAGCGAAAATGCAGGAATACCTGTTATCGCATCAGGTGGTGCAGGAAAAGCAGAGCATTTTTACGACGCATTTACAGAGGGCAAGGCAGACGCAGTTCTGGCGGCAAGCCTGTTTCATTTTAACGAGCTGCCTGTTCCCGAGCTGAAAAAATATCTCAAAGGCAGGGACATTCCTGTCAGAATTTAGGAGGAGAATTTATGGCTATCGGTGCACTTTTTATACTTGAAGTGGTTATAGTTTTTTCGTTTGTTATCACGTCATTTTTTATGTTTTTCCCGAAAAAGGAAGAAACTCTGCACAAGGTTTTCTTCGCACTTTCCGTTATGCTCGGAGTTTTGATAACTATCATCAGTGCCACATCACTGCCGTCAAATTACACAGCACAGATTGCTGTAACTTGGATGGGACTTATCCCGGCGGCTATCGGCGTAATTATTTCCGTGGCGAAAGGCAGACCTACCGCAGCAGCGAAAATCCTTTCAATGCTCACCAGCATCCTCGGAGCAGTCTTCTACCTGTTCCTGCTGTGAGGTTGAATTGTAATAAAAAAGCTAACTGATTAATCAGTTAGCTCTTAATTTTATACTCTTATTCCCACTCAACAGTTCCTGGGGGTTTGGAGGTGATGTCGTAGACAACGCGGTTTACGTGCTCAACCTCATTTGTGATACGATTTGACACCTTTGCCAAAATATCGTAAGGAATTTTGGCCCAATCGGCAGTCATAAAGTCGTCAGTTGTAACGGCTCTGATAGCCACCAAATTATCGTAGGTACGGTGGTCGCCCATAACGCCTACAGTATTTACGCCGGGAAGAACGCAGAAAAACTGTGCCAAATTCTTCTCATATCCATTCTTCGCCATTTCGTCACGGAGAACCCAATCTGCCTCCTGAAGAACCTTAACCTTTTCAGCGGTGATTTCGCCGATAATTCTTACGCCGAGACCCGGACCCGGGAACGGCTGACGCCAAACAAGCTCCTTAGGAATACCGAGCTTTTCACCAACCTTTCTGACCTCGTCCTTGAACAAGTCGCAAAGCGGTTCGATTACGCCTAAAAATTCTACATCATCAGGCACCTTAACTCTGTTGTGGTGAGTTTTGATAACGTCCGCGTCGCCCTTACCTGACTCAATGCAGTCAGGATAAATTGTACCCTGTGCAAAGAAACCAAGCTCGTCCTGCTTTCTAATCTCATTCCAGAAAACATTGAAGAATTCTGTACCGATAATCTTTCTTTTCTGCTCAGGGTCGGTAACGCCTTTGAGCTTTGCGAGGAAGTGGTCACCGCAATTAACTCTGACAAAATTCATATCGAAGAGAGAAGTGAAAGTGCTTTCAACAAAGTCGCCCTCGTCCTTTCTCATAAGTCCCTGGTCAACGAAAACGCAGGTAAGCTGCTTGCCAACTGCTCTTGAAAGAAGACCTGCAGCAACTGAAGAATCAACGCCGCCTGAAAGACCTAAAATAACCTTCTTGTCGCCGATTTGCTCTCTTAACTTTTCAACAGTAGCCTCGATAAAATTATCCATTACCCAATCGCCGGCACATCCGCAAATCTCGTAAAGGAAATTATAAAGCATCTGTGAGCCGAACTGAGAATGAGTAACCTCAGGATGAAACTGAACAGCGTAAAGTCCTCTTGCTTTATTCTGCATAGCGGCACAAGGACAGTCGTCGGTAGTACCGATAATTTCAAAGCCCTCAGGAGTTTTTGAAATATAATCTGTATGGCTCATCCACACGATAGATTTTTCGTCAACATCCTTGAAAAGCGGTGAGCTTTTGTCAGCGGTAAATTCAATTTTACCATACTCACTTTTAGGTGCGGAGCTAACCTCACCGTCTGCCATCCACGCCATAAGCTGACAGCCGTAGCAGATACCGAGAATCGGCACGCCAATATCGAGAATATCCTTTGTGTAATGAGGCGACGCCATATCGTAAACAGAGTTAGGACCGCCTGTAAAAATTATGCCCTTATAGCCATTTGCCTTAATCGTTTCAATTGGAGTTGTGTAAGGCAGAATTTCCGCATAAACCTTATGGTCACGGACACGCCTTGCAATCAGCTGGTTGTACTGACCGCCGAAGTCGAGAACAAGAATCTTTTCCATATTTACCTCCGAGTTTATCTCTTATATAGGGTATTATATAATATTAGACAATCTTTTGCAAGTGGTATGATTCTTCTTTTGTAGTATTAAGATTAAATTATAGTTTGTCGGTCTAAATTGACAAACTCGACTTTTTCGCCTCGGGGAGTGAATTTTGCGTCAGCAAAAGAGACCGTTGCTCCAAATCTGCGATTTGGGAGAAACAGTCCGGTGGACTGTTTCGTAGCAACTTGATTGCTCTTGAAACAGTATAGTCAACAATTGAGAAGAATTGTAGATTTTGCCTAATTTATCCTCGACAAATTCGTCGCCGTAAAAATATTTTTTATTGAAACGTTGTAGGGGATGGCGTCTCGACATCCCGTTATCAAGTCAGTTGGAATTTTGAAAACCAATTATAGAAAGGCACACATATGGAATACTCAGCCGGACAATATGATATAATAGTAATCGGTGCAGGCCACGCAGGAATTGAGGCCTGTCTTGCCGCCGCACGTCTTGGGTGCAAAACGGCGGTGTTCACCATAAATCTTGATTGGGTGGGCAATATGCCCTGCAATCCATCAATCGGCGGAACGTCTAAAGGTCACCTGGTTCGTGAAATTGACGCTTTAGGCGGTGAAATGGGTAAGGCTGCCGACAAATATTCCTTGCAGTCACGTATGCTGAATTTGGGAAAAGGTCCTGCCGTTCACTCCTTGAGAGCACAAATTGACCGCCGTGAATATTCCGCAGGTATGAAACATACCCTTGAGCTACAGGAAAATCTTGACATCCGCCAGGCTGAAATTGTTGATATTGTCAAGCTTGACAGCGGTCTGTGGCAGGTGAAAACTCAGCTTGAGGCACTCTATACCGCCAAGGCTGTGATTATCGCAACAGGTACATTTTTAGGGGGACGAGTTTATATCGGCGACGTTTCTTACGAAAGCGGACCTGACGGAATGTTCCCTGCAACAGAGCTTTCAAAGGCACTTAAAAGGCTTAACATTCCACTTCGCAGATTTAAGACAGGCACGCCCTCAAGAGTAAACCGCCGTTCCGTTGATTTCTCAAAAATGGAGGTTCAGGAGGGCGATAAGGAAACTGTGCCGTTCAGCTTTGATACGGACACTCCTCCTGAAAATAAAGTGCCGTGCCACATAACATACACTAACGAAAAAACAAAGGAGATTATCCTTGAAAATCTCCACAGAAGTCCTATGTATTCAGGCAAAATCGAGGGCAAGGGACCGAGATACTGTCCGTCATTCGAGGACAAAATTGTCCGTTTTGCCGATAAGGAAAGGCATCAGCTTTTTGTTGAGCCTTGCGGACTGAACACAGAGGAAATGTATCTTCAGGGACTTTCCTCATCACTTCCCGAGGACGTTCAGCTTGCATTCATCCACACTATTCCGGGACTTGAAAACGCACAGGTTATGCGTACCGCCTACGCTATCGAGTATGACTGCGTTGACCCTACCGCCCTTAAGGCGACTTTGGAATTTAATGATATCGAAGGACTTTACGGTGCAGGTCAGTTCAACGGCTCCAGCGGTTACGAGGAGGCGGCGGCTCAGGGCTTGGTGGCAGGAATAAATGCCGCACTTAAAATTAAAGGTGAAGAGCCTATGATTTTAGACCGAGGCGGCTCTTATATCGGAACGCTGATTGATGACCTTGTAACTAAAGGCTGTACCGACCCTTACAGAATGATGACAAGCCGCAGCGAATACCGACTTGTGCTCCGTCAGGACAACGCCGACGTGCGTTTAACTCCCACAGGCTACAAAATAGGCTTGATTTCTCAGGCGAGATATGATAAATTTTTATTAAAGGAAGAAAATGTAAAAGCCGAAAGACGCAGAATTGAAAATAAATCAATTCCCCTTTCCGACACTTTACAGCAAATTCTCGTTGACTGCGGTACTACTCCTTTGGAGCGTGGCTGTAAGATGATTGACCTTATCAGGCGGCCGCAGGTGACATATGACGCACTTACTCCTGTTGACGATGACCGACCTGATTATCCCAAAGCAGTATTCGAGCAGGTGGAAATTTCTGTGAAATACGAGGGCTATATCGCAAGACAGGAACAGCAGATTAAAGAAATGCGTCGCATTGAATGTAAAAAAATACCGGCTGATATTGACTACTCCTCACTTAAGGGACTTCGCCTTGAGGCAGTTGAGAAGCTTTCAAAAATCAGACCAGAAAATCTCGGACAGGCAAGCAGAATAAGCGGTGTTAATCCTGCTGACGTTGCCGCCCTGAATATTATTTTGGAGACGTTATGATAGATTATGACTTGTTGCTCAGCGAAGCAAAGAAAATCGGTGTTGATTTAGGAGAATACGGTGCCGACAGGTTTGACACCTATGCAGAAAGGCTTGTCAGGTGGAACGAGCATATTAACCTGACGGCGATTACCGAGCCTGATGAAATCGTTATCAAGCATTTTATCGACAGCCTTTACATAATGAAATATGTGGAATTCAAGCCTGACGAAAAGCTTGTTGACATTGGTACAGGTGCAGGCTTTCCGGGACTTCCTCTGCTTATCGCTAACCCAAAGCTTGACACCACCTTCGTTGACAGCTCGGGAAAGCGTATAGGCTTTCTTCGTGATGTGCTCAGCAATATCGGTCTTTCAGGCAACAGAATTCACGAGCGTGCCGAGGAAGTGGGCAAAAACGAGGAGTACAGAGAGAAGTTCGACTACGCTACCGCAAGAGCAGTTGCTCCCCTGAACGTTTTAAGCGAATACTGTCTCCCTCTCGTTAAGGTGGGCGGACTGTTCGTTTCACTGAAAGGCTCATCAGGTATGGAGGAATTGGCGGCTGCACGTAAGGCCATTGAGGTTTTAGGCGGCGAGGTTGTGAAGAGCGAGGAATATCAGCTCCCTAACGGCGACGGCAGGAGCATAATTATTGTTAGAAAGATATCGCAGACTCCGACAAAATATCCAAGAAAAGCCAAGAAAATCTCAACCAAGCCACTTTAAAGATGTAAATATTTGTCACATTCAAAGGATTTCTCACGACGGGAAATCCTTTATTTTTTTGAAACATTGTGATATAGTTTAATCAAGGAGATGAGGTAAGTGGAACAGGCAATCGTTCAAATCCCCACCGAAAAGCTTCTCCCCAATCCTTATCAGCCGAGAAAGCAGTTTAATAGCGAGGAAATGCTGTCCCTTGCCGACTCGATAAAGGAAAACGGAGTGCTTCAGCCTCTACTGTGCAGGCAGATTAACAACAGCGACTATTATGAGCTTGTTGCAGGTGAGCGACGGCTCAGAGCGTCTATTCTTGCGAATCTTCAGACTGTTCCCTGTGTAATAATCGACTGCGGTTACGAGGAAAGTGCGGTTTATTCCATTCTTGAGAATATCCAACGCAGTAACCTGAATTTCTTTGAAGAGGCACAGGCAATCGGTCACCTCATCAACCATTTCGGTATGACGCAGGAGCAGATAGGCAAAAAGCTCGGCAAAAGTCAGTCGGCTCTGTCAAATAAGCTGCGACTTCTCCGTCTGCCTGTTGATGTGCGATATTTTATCGAAAAAGAGGGACTTACAGAACGTCACGCACGGGCACTCCTTAAGATTGACAACGAAAAGGATATGTGGACAACCCTCAAGGTAATCACCGACCGCCACATGAACGTGGAGCAGACAGAGGCTTATATCGACTCCATTACCGATAAAAAGGTAAAACCAAAGAAAACTGTTATAAAAATCTTTAAGGACATACGCATTTTCGTCAATACGGTGGACAAGGCTATCGCCACAATGAAAGAGGCAGGCATTGACGCCCAGTCCGACAAGACCGAAACAGAAGAATATATTGAATATCGGGTAAGAATACCAAAGGAAGCACACCCTCGGTGCACCAACTCCGCTTAAAACGGGCAACCGTTTTAACATATTCTCCTCTTTTCATCACGTGGAAAAAACGAGCAGCCGCTCGTTTTTTCTGCTTTTATAGATAATTTTTCATTTACTTTCTGTTATTTTGTAGGGGATGGCATCCTCGACATCCCGTGAACAGGTTTCTTTACGTCAACCCCCTACTTGTGTTTCACGTGCAACAATTACACTATATATAGAATTTCATATAAACTCTGTTTAAATCAAAGATAATTTACCATAAACTGCATTTATTTTAAACATATAACCTGAAAAAGCACTACAATCACATCTATTTATCACAAACATTCCTGTTTCACGTGAAACATCTATATCTTGTATACCCTACTTCTGACTGCCACAAATCTCAAAAAATAATTTGATTGTTTCACGTGAAACCTCTTGTATACCCGAATATTATGTAGTATAATTGTAGCCACGGAGGTGTTGCTATGGGCAAAACCATATCTATCTTTAACCAAAAAGGCGGAGTAGGAAAAACTACCACCTGCGTTAATTTCGCAGCCGCATTGGGACTTAAAGGTAAAAAAACGCTCCTTGTGGATGTAGACCCTCAGGGTAACACTACAAGCGGTGTAGGTGTTGACAAAGCAGAAATCGAGGCGTCAACATATAATATGCTTATCGACGGCGTTCCTGCAAAGGATGTTATCATTCAAACAGAGTTTAAAAACCTGTCTGTTCTCCCTGCCGATATGGACTTGGCAGGTGCAGAATTAGAGCTGGCAGAAAACGAGGACCGCTTTAAAGCACTTAAAAAGGCTCTTGCTCCTGTTGTAATGGACTATGACTATATTATTATAGATTGTCCGCCAAGCTTGGGACTTCTCAGCCTGAACGCCTTGACTGCGTCGGATACTCTTATCGTACCGCTCCAATGCGAGTATTATGCACTTGAGGGACTTAGTCAGCTTGTGGGCACAGTTCGTACAGTTAAACAGCATTATAACGAACATTTAGAGCTTGAGGGCGTTATATATACTATGTATGACAGCAGATTAAAGCTTAATCAGCAGGTTATCGACGAGGTAAATCAGTATTTTCCGGGAAAATCATACAAAACAAACATTCCTCGCTCTGTAAAATTAGCAGAGGCTCCAAGCTTCGGTAAGCCGATTTTCTATTATGAAAAATACTCAAAGCCTGCCTTTGCCTATAAAAAATTGGCAGATGAATTTTTAAAGAAACAATTATGATATGAGTTTTTTACACAAACCAAGAGTGATACTCTATAAAGATGCCGATTCTTTTGACAGTCAAATAAATGAGCTTAAAGAGCTTGAACAAAAGGCAACAGGCAAGCTTAAAAATGATATATCAAAGCAAATTGCTTTGTTGAGCAAAGGCAGCAGCGGCGAGAACGATATAATGTTCCAACTAAACTATGCCGACACCGATATGTTTGTCCTGCGAGACTTATATCTTGAATCAGGCGATTTGAGTGCACAAATAGATTATTATATCATAACGCCAAAGCTTAACTTCATTGTTGAATGTAAGAATATGAACGGCAACATAACTGTAAACAGCAAGGGCGACTTTATCAGAACGCTGAGCAATGGACACAAAGAGGGCATTCCGTCACCGATTACTCAAAACGAACGCCATATGCTTGTTGTAAAAAACTGCAAGCTTGATAATGCCAATGCTATCGGCAGGCTGTCTATTAACAAATATTTCAACGATTTTTATATTCCTCTTGTTGTTCTGGCAAATTCAAAAACTATTTTGAATGACCGCTATGCACCAAAGAATATAAGAAATAAAATTATCAGGTCGGACCAGCTTGTTTCAGTTATAAATAAGTATAACTCTTCGTCAAAGGAGCAGAAAAGAACCTTTAACGAAATGGAAAGATCAGCACAAAAAATGCTTGATATGTGCAGGAAAAACCCTGTTGATTATGTTGAAATATTCCGCAAAAGGCTTGAAGAGCAGGAAAAAGTCCAAAACGATAATGTAAACTGTTCAGCTGAAAAAGAAAATAACGCACCTGTTGACTATGGAATTTGTCCTCGGTGCAACGCTAAATTAGTTAAGCGAAACGGAAAAAACGGCGAGTTCATCGGATGCAGCCGTTTTCCAAAATGTTTTTATACCAAACCAATTAAATAATGTGACAAGAGGTGTAATATGGCAAAGAAACAATCAGGTCTCGGAAAAGGCTTAGGTGCATTGATGCTTGAAAATTCCGTAGAGGAAATGACGCCTACAAATACTCTGCCTTTAAACGAGATTGTACCTAACAAAGAACAGCCCAGAAAAACCTTTGACGATGGAGCACTTCAGGAGCTTGCAGACAGCATAACACAGCACGGCGTACTTCAGCCGCTGCTTGTACGCCCACTTCCTGCGGGAGGATATCAGCTTGTAGCAGGTGAAAGAAGGTGGCGTGCCTCAAGAATGGCAGGACTTAAGGAAGTTCCTGTTGTAATCAAAGAGCTGTCCGACGTTGAAACAATGGAGATTGCGATTATCGAAAATCTTCAGCGTGAGGACTTAAACCCAATAGAAGAGGCCGAGGGACTTCAGGCACTTATCGACCGCTGCGGCTTCACTCAGGAGGAGGTTGCTGTTTCAGTTGGAAAGTCAAGACCGGCTATCGCAAACTCACTTCGTCTGCTTAAATTACCTCAGGAAGTCCGTGATATGACCAGAGACGGCAAGATTTCCGCAGGTCACGCAAGAGCACTTCTTGCTTTCGACAACGAGGCTATGATTTACGAGGCGGCTGAAAGTATAATCAGAAACAATCTTACAGTCCGTGACGTTGAACGCCTTGCCAAAATGGCAGAGAAAACAGGCGTCACATCAGGCAAGCGTACTAAGAGGAGAGATTCCTTTTACGACGAGGTGGAGCTTTCTCTCACCGAGGTGCTTGGCAGACGTGTAAAGGTATATAACGGCAGAGGCAAGGGAACACTTGAAATTGAGTTCTATTCCGCCGAGGACCTTAAAGATTTAGCAAATAAATTAGGAGAATAATTAAGGAGAAAAGTAATGCTTGACATTAAATTTGTAAGGGAAAATCCCGAAATCGTAAAGGAAAACATCAAAAAGAAATTCCAGGACAAAAAGCTTCCTCTCGTTGACGAGGTAATCGCACTTGACGAGGAAAGAAGAGCCGTAATGACTAAGGCTGACGAGCTTCGTGCCAACAGAAACAAGCTTTCAAAGGAAATCGGCGGACTGATGGCTCAGGGCAAAAAAGACGAGGCTATGGAAATCCGTCAGCAGGTAACTGCTCAGGCACAGGAGCTTGAGGAGCTTGGTGCAAAGGAAAAGGAGCTCAACGAAAAGGTTACATCAATTATGATGAGCATACCTAATATTATTGACGAATCCGTTCCAATCGGTAAGGATGACAGCGAAAACGTTGAGGTTCAGCGTTACGGCGAGCCGATAGTTCCTGATTACGAAATTCCGTATCATACCGATATTATGGAGCGTTTCGACGGCATTGATTTGGAGTCTGCCGGCAAGGTTGCAGGTAACGGTTTCTACTATCTTATGGGCGATATCGCTCGACTTCACAGTGCAGTAATCAGCTACGCAAGAGATTTTATGATTGACAGAGGCTTTACCTATGTTGTTCCGCCGTTTATGATTCGTTCAAACGTTGTAACAGGCGTTATGAGCTTTGAAGAAATGGATGCTATGATGTACAAAATCGAGGGCGAGGACCTTTATCTTATCGGCACCTCCGAGCATTCTATGATTGGTAAGTTTATCGACACAATTACTCCGGAGGAGGAGCTGCCGAAAACTCTCACCTCATATTCACCTTGCTTCCGTAAAGAGAAGGGTGCTCACGGAATTGAGGAGCGTGGCGTATACAGAATTCATCAGTTTGAAAAGCAGGAAATGGTTGTTGTCTGCAAGCCTGAAGACTCAAAAATGTGGTTTGATAAGCTTTGGCAGAATACAGTTGACCTGTTCAGGAGCCTTGATATTCCTGTTCGTACTCTTGAGTGTTGCTCAGGCGACTTGGCAGATTTAAAGGTTAAGTCTGTTGACGTTGAGGCGTGGTCACCAAGACAGAAGAAGTATTTCGAGGTTGGCTCCTGCTCAAACCTCACCGACGCTCAGGCAAGAAGACTTAAGATAAGAGTTAAGGGCGAAAACGGAAACTACCTTGCTCACACCCTTAACAATACAGTAGTTGCTCCGCCGAGAATGTTAATCGCATTCCTTGAAAATAATCTTCAGGCAGACGGCTCAGTTCTCATTCCTGAGGCACTTCGTATGTATATGGGCGGCAAGGACAGAATCGTACCGAAGAAATAATGCAGACAGTTTTAATCACGGCAGGGGCAGTTATTCTCCTGCTGTTTGTCTTACCGCTGTTTCACGGCGTACTTAATGCAGGCAATTTCTGCGGTATGGCGTCAGGCGTTGCGTCTCTCGTTATCGGCATAACCTGGAACTCTTATTCCTTTAATGAGCGGAAAATTTTCGCATTCGTTATTCTGTTTGTGATTATAGCTTTCACAGCTTTGTGTGTTTCTGTAGTCAAAAGCGGAAAAAGTAACGCAAAAGGTCAAAAGGTGCTGATAGTTTTAGGCTGCCGTGTTAAGGGTTATACACCCAGCGTGGCACTTCAGAAAAGAGTGGACAGTGCCTACTTTTATCTTCTGCAAAACCCAAACGCCGTGGCAGTTCTCAGTGGTGGAAAGGGCAGAGACGAATTTATTTCAGAGGCACAGTGTATGAAAAATATGCTGACCGATAGGGGCATATCGGCTGACAGGCTTTTCCTTGAGGATAAGTCCACCTCAACCTACGAAAATATCCGCTTTTCAATGAAATATTTTGAACAGCTGGGCACCGACGAAATTGCCGTTGCCACCTCGGAATATCACCAAAAACGAGCACAGCTTATTTGTCGGCGTTTCGGCTTGACCGCCTATGCCGTCAGCTCAAAAACCGCACCGTCACTTCTCCCCACATTTGCCCTGCGTGAGCTCTTCGCCCTTGCAAAAGAGTATATGATGAGATAATCTGCCGAAAGGCTTGATTATATAAAAAATTTTTTAAGGAGATTGCTTTTTGAAGAAAACAATCAAAACCTCGGAGATTGTATTGTAAGCGGCAGGCTTGCGAATAATCAAAACCGAGCCTCCCGCATTGTAGTCAACAATTTTCAGGAGGAAAAATCAATGAATAAAAATGACTGTTTAATTCGTTTGGAAACACCCGCAGACTATGCAGAGGTGGAAAATTTAGTCCGTGAGGCTTTCTGGAATGTTTATCGTCCCGGATGTCTTGAGCATTATGTACTGCACACCTTGAGGGATAATGATGACTTTGTTCCCGAGCTTGATTTCGTTATGGTAAAGGACGGCAGAATTATAGGGCAGAACGCTTTTGTAAAAACCCACATTCACGCCGACGACGGCAGAGAAATTTCCATTATGACAATGGGACCCATTTGCATTGCACCTGAATTTAAGCGTCAGGGCTACGGCAAAATTCTCTTGGACTATTCCATTGAGCAGGCAAAAAAGCTTGGTGCAGGAGCGTTGTGCTTTGAGGGAAATATTGATTTCTACGGCAAAAGCGGATTTACCTACGCATCCGATTTCGGTATCTGCTATCACGGCTTGCCTGAGGATGCCGATTCTTCATTTTTCCTGTGTAAGGAATTGACCAACGGCTGCCTTAACGGCGTAACAGGTGAGTACAAAACGCCTGACGGCTACCTTGTTGACGAAAACGAGGCGGAGGAATTTGATAAGCACTTCCCTCATAAAGAGAAGTTGAAATTACCCGGACAATTAGTATAATTTCCAAACAAAGACCGACGAGGCTCACCGCTTCGTCGGTTTAAAACCATTTTCCTACAAAACTAACAGAAAATCACAGAAACGGAAAACAGGTGATGATATGAGCATTAAGGAAAAAGCACAAAAGCTGAAAAAAGAAGTGCCGGCAGTTTTTATCGCACTTAAGAAAAAGGATACCCCTGTCCTTGCAAAAATTTTCGCAGGACTTACTGTGGGCTATGCCTTGTCGCCTGTTGACCTGATTCCCGATTTCGTTCCCGTCCTCGGTTATTTAGACGATTTGATAATACTTCCCTTGCTGGTGGCGTTGACCGTCAAACTGATTCCAAAGGAAATTTGGGAGCAAAGCAAAATCGAGGCAGAGGGCTTGTGGGAAAACGGCAAACCGAAAAGGTGGTACTATTCCATTCCCATTATTCTTCTTTGGTTGTTGATAATATGGCTGATAGTAAAAGCCATTTGGCTGTAATTTGTCGGTCTGAATTGATAAAGATAAATTATAGTTTAATGTATCAAGTTTTACAGATACTAATTGAATTTTTGTAGGGGATGGCGTCCTCGACATCCCGTAAATAAACAGCATTGTTGGATAACTCACGGGTCTCGCAGGGCGGTTCCCAAAATTTGCTGTCTG
>JAQXUH010000105.1 GCA_029219885.1 Eubacteriales bacterium
GAAAATAAAGTTGCCCGGTGTAATTTCGTTACGGAACGATTTACCGATTTGAGCAACACCGAAAGGAACCTTACGGCGAGTGGTTCTTTGAATATTCGCAAAATTCACGAAAATACCCTGCGCCGTTTCGGGACGAAGATAAAGCTCGTTTTTGCTGTCTTCGGTAACACCCTGGAATGTTTTAAACATAAGGTTAAACTGACGGATGTCTGTAAAATTATGAGCACCGCAGTTTGGGCAAGGACTGTTATGCTCTTTGATGTATGCTGACATTTCCTCATTAGTCCAGCCTGCAACGTTAGTGCCGTCAAAGCTTTCGATAAGGTCGTCGGCTCTGTGTCTTGTTTTACAGTCACAGCAGTCCATAAGAGGGTCTGAAAATCCGCCGAGATGACCTGATGCAACCCAAGTCTGCGGATTCATAAGAATAGCACTGTCAAGACCTACATTATATGGATTTTCCTGAATAAACTTCTTTCTCCATGCTTTTTTGATATTTTCCTTAAGCTCAACGCCTAAAGGACCGTAATCCCAAGTGTTTGCAAGACCGCCGTAAATTTCGGAGCCTGCATATACAAAGCCTCTGCCCTTGCAGAGAGCTACTAACTGTTCAAGTGATTTTTCCGAATTGTCCATTCTTTATACCTCCAAGTGTTATACATAGATTATTTTACAATGTTTTAATTAATAAGTCAATACTTACCGCCTATTAAAACGCAGTTTTGCGATTTGTAATAAAAAAGAAAAAACTGCAAAAGACTATTGTGATAAGAATACACACGGAGGTTTTTATGAAAGATAAAATTTTCGCTGTTCTGCAAAGGATAGGCAGGTCCTTTATGCTGCCTATTGCACTTCTCCCAATTGCGGGACTTATGCTTGGAATCGGCAGTTCTTTTACAAACCCCACCACCATTGAGACCTATCATCTGTCAGGCTTTATTTATGAGGGCGGAGTGCTTTACACAATTCTCGACATAATGAGCAAGGCAGGAAGTGTGGTTTTTGACAATCTTGCGTTGCTTTTTGCTATGGGTGTCGCCATTGGTATGGCCAAAAGCGAAAAGGCTGTGGCGGCTCTTTCAGGTGCAGTATCGTACCTTATTATGAATACTGCAATCGGCGTACTGATTGACGCAAACGGCGGTATAGACGCTATGCCTGCAAACTCTACCACCTCGTCACTTGGAATTACCACACTTCAAATGGGTGTTTTCGGCGGTATTATAGTAGGCTTAGGCGTTGGGGCACTTCACAATAGATTTTACAAAACAGAGCTCCCTCAGGTGCTGTCATTTTTCGGTGGAACAAGATTTGTACCTATTGTGTGCAGCGTAACTTTTCTTATTGTGGGAATTGTGATGTTCTACATTTGGCCTGTTATACAGGTGGGAATATCAAATTTAGGCTCGCTTGTGCTGAATTCGGGATACATCGGCACGCTGTTTTACGGAATTATTGAAAGAGCACTTATTCCCTTCGGTCTGCACCACGTGTTTTATATGCCTTTCTGGCAGACGGAGCTTGGGGGCTCAATGATAATCGACGGAGTAACGATAACAGGTGCACAGAACATCTTTTTCGCTCAGCTTGCGTCTAAATCTACAGAGGTATTTTCTGTAGAGGCAACAAGATTTATGGCAGGAAAATTCCCCTATATGATTTTCGGTCTGCCTGCTGCGGCACTTGCAATGTATAAAACAGCAAAGCCTGAAAAGAAAAAGGCAGTAGGCGGACTGCTTTTATCGGCGGCACTGACCTCAATGCTGACAGGAATAACAGAACCGCTGGAGTTCACATTCCTTTTTGTTGCACCTGTAATGTACGCCGTTCACTGTGTCCTTGCAGGTATATCGTTTATGCTGATGCACATACTGAAAGTAGGCGTTGGTATGACCTTTTCCGGCGGAATAATCGACCTTACCCTTTTTGGCATACTGCAAGGAAACGCAAAGACAAATTGGATATGGATAATCGTTGTGGGAATTGCTTACGCTTTTTTATACTATTTCATTTTCTACTTTATGATAACGAAATTAAATCTCAAAACTCCCGGACGAGAGGCTGAGGGCGAAGAATCAAGACTTTATACAAAAGCGGATATGAAAAAATCAGCCTCATCAAAGGCTGACGGCTTGAGTGACCTGACAAGTGCACTAATCGTTAAAGGCTTAGGCGGCAAGGCGAATATTTCCGACGTGGACTGCTGTGCCACAAGGCTGAGAATTACTGTGAACAACGCAGAAAAAGTAAGTGATATTTACCTGAAACAAAGCGGTGCGTCGGGAGTTATCAAAAAAGGCGGCGGCGTTCAGGTGGTTTACGGCCCTCATGTGTCGGTGATAAAGTCTAATCTTGATGATTTTCTTGAAACTGCGGCGGCGGAAAATGTAGATATTCTAATTGGCGAAGCTGCTCAAAATGATACTTCTCCGTCGGAAAAATCGGCGGAAAGCGACAGCAAAGAGGATATTATCGGCTCTCCCTGTGCAGGCAGAATTATTCTGTTGAGCGAGGTTAATGACGAGGTATTTTCACAAAAAATTCTCGGTGACGGCTGTGCCGTTGAGCCTTGTGAAAATCATCTGTACGCTCCCTGTGACGGCAAGGTTGATACTGTTTTTGACACAAAGCACGCAGTAAATATAGTATCCGCAAGCGGTGCAGAAATTCTGCTTCACGTGGGGATAGATACTGTAAAGCTTGAGGGAAAGCATTTTACCTCTCACGTATCCGACGGTCAGGAAGTAAAAAAAGGCGACTTACTTCTGACCTTTGACAGAGAGAAGATAAAAGAAGAGGGATATCCCACAACTATCCCTGTAATCATTTGCAACAGCGATGAATACAAAAGCATTACTGCCGTCGGTCAAAAAGATGTTTTGGCAGGAGAAAATATAATTTATCTCAGATAGGAGAAAGCTATGAAATCATTTATATACACAATTAAAGACGAGGTTGGAATTCACGCAAGACCTGCGGGACTGCTGGCAAAAAAGGCAAAGGAATTTGACAGCGTAATAACAGTTACAAAGGACGATAAAACTGTAATCGCCACCAAGCTTATGGCAATAATGAGTATGGGTATTAAGCAAGGTGACACAGTAACCGTAACGGCTGAAGGTACAGACGAAAGCGACGCAATTAAGGCTATGGAGAAATTTTTTGCCGATAATCTTTAAGGGTGATTTTTGACTTGAAACGATATGTTGGAAAAGGTGTTTTCGCCGCCGCAGCCTACGGCAGAATCAAGATACTCGAAAGCAGTAAAATTCCTGTGGCTGAAACTAAAGCGGAAAATACCGAAAAAGAAAAGAAGCGTTTTGAGAATGCGAAAAGCGAGGCAATTTCTCAGCTTCAGGAGATATACGAAAAGGCTCTTGAGGAAACGGGAGAGGAAAATGCACAAATCTTTTCAATTCATATGATGCTTCTTGAGGATGAAGATTTTAACGACGCGGTTATTGACAATATTCAGTCAATGAAAGTCAGTGCCGATTATGCAGTTTACAAAGCAGGAGAAGATTTTTCTCATCTCTTTTCCTCTATGGATGACCCGTATATGAAAGCACGATGTGCGGATATTATTGATATATCCCAAAGGCTCGTTAAAATTCTGTCAGGTGTCAGCGTTGAAGATGACTGTCCTGTTACAACCGACGAAAAAGTTATTATCTGTGCTGAAGATTTAACTCCAAGTGAAACAGTAAATCTTGACAAAAACAAGGTGGCGGCTTTCGTTACCGTATACGGCTCGTCAAATTCTCACACCGCAATTCTTGCAAGGAATATGAATATTCCCGCCGTAATAGGCATCGGAAATGATTTTTTTAAAGAAATCAAAGACGGCGATTTTGCAGTCTGCGACGGCTCAACAGGTGAAGTGTTTGTCAATCCCGACGAAAAAACAGTAGGTCTTATGGAAGATAAACAACGAAAGGACGCTGAAAGGTTACGGCTTTTGCAGGAGCTCAAAGGCAAGGAAAGCATCACTCTCGACGGCAGAAAAATTAAGCTTTTTGCTAATATTGGCTCTGTTTCGGGCGTTTCTGCGGTTATTGAAAATGACGCTGACGGAATAGGTCTTTTCAGGAGCGAATTTCTCTATCTTGAGGGAAAGGACTATCCCGGCGAAGAAGAACAGTTTTCGGCATACAAAAAGGTCCTTGAGGATATGAAAGGCAAAAAGGTGATTATCCGCACACTCGATATCGGTGCTGACAAGCAGGTAGATTATTTCAATTTGAAGAAAGAGGAAAATCCCGCTTTAGGCAACAGAGCGGTGCGTCTTTGCCTTTCAAGGCCTGAGCTTTTCAGGACACAGCTCAGAGCGTTATACAGGGCGTCGGTTTACGGAAATTTGGGAATAATGTTTCCTATGATAACATCGGTATGGGAGGTTGAAAAAATTCTCAACTTTTGCTCGTTAGTTAAAAAGGAGCTTGAAAATGAGGGCAGCCGATTTGATGAGAACATTGAAATCGGCATAATGATTGAAACTCCTGCGGCGGCGATAATCAGCGACAGGCTTGCAAAATACGTAGATTTTTTCAGCGTAGGAACAAATGATTTAACACAGTATACTCTTGCCTGTGACAGACAGAACTCGGACATTGAGGACTTTTGCAACCCTCACCACGAGGCTGTTATGCGTCTTATAAAAACTGCCTGCGACAACGCCCACAAAAACGGCATTTGGATAGGCATTTGCGGTGAGCTTGCAGGCGACACAACAGTTACCGAGGAGTTTCTGAAAATGGGAATTGACGAGCTCTCCGTTTCTCCCTCTTATGTTTTAAAACTTCGGGATAAAATCAGAAGGATAAGACTTGGATAAAAAATGTCGGTTTAATAAAATTATTATTCACGGGATGTCGAGGACGCCATCCCCTACAAAATTCTAACTACTAACTGAAAAAATAAGGCTCTCTTACAATTGAGAGCCTTATTTGTTATTTTTCATCATCGCTGTAAAACACAAGTTTAACAGGGTTTTTCTTATTATATTTTTCAAGCTCCTCTTGAAGCTGTTTCAGCTCGTCCTCGTTAAGAGGTAATTGTTCCTCGGGATAGTCCCAACGGTCAAAAGGATGCTTTCTTGTGCAGAGCATATTTCCGTCGGACAGCACCCACGGAAACATAAGAATTTTCCGCTTATTCTTTACATAATACAAAGTGCCTGTACTGCCCTTTGAAACGTTTTTGAAAAAAGCAAGTCCCTTTGCCTCTTTCATCAAAATTCTCACCTGCTGGTCAGGAGGAAGATTGCGAAACTGCCGTCTGTTAAAAAGCGGAAAAATAATTACTCCCAAAACAATTACAACAACAGCAATAATTATTATTTGCTTTGCGGTCATTTTTCATCACCTATCGTAATAATTTCAAAAGGCTTGTACTCAATAACGTCCGTCTCACCTATAACATCCTCAAGCATATTAAGCAGCTTAACCTTTCTGCCAAGCTTGATTTTGCCTGATGTGCCGTTCTGCTCGGAAAGTCTTATAACTGTCATTGAGCCGTCCTCGGAGGTTTTCATAGCCTGCAAGTAAAGCGGCTCAAAGGTGCTGCCGTTATACTCAACATCAGCCTTAACGAGAGGAACATTGTACTGAAATGCAAGATTGTTGATGCCTGCTCTCACTGCATCATCGCTGTGAGGTACAATCATATAGCAGAAATCGTGAACGCCCATATCGCTTGTAACGTCAGGACGGATAGTTGCACGAAGAAGTGACAGCGACATTGTATTTTCGTCAAAGCCGATGCCGTACTTTCCGTCATTGATAAGAGCAATACCGCCGTCGGTCTGTGACATATCTGCCCACTTGTGATGGCAGGTTTCAAATCTTGCCTGCTGCCAAGTGGTATTTCTGTGAGTATCTCTTTCAATAAAGCCTGCGGAAGTGTCGCAAAGTGCCTTTCGTGTGAGAACGTTGCAGGAAAATTCAGTCTTTGCAAGCTTATGCTTTTCGTTCCAATCAACGATATTTTCAACTTCAATTCCCCTGCTGCGTCTAAACAGCCTGATAATCATTGTCCAGCTTGATTTTTCTGTTTTAAGAACAGTCTTGAAGCTTGCACACTCGCCGTCAAGCTCGAAAAGTGCAAGAGGCTCAGAAACAGTAATATCAATTTGCTTGTCCTTGTAGTTAGGGAGAATATCCCAGGCGTCATAATTTCCGGGACAGTCGGTATAGATTTTCAGCTTGTTGAACTCGCCGTCGGTCCACTCCTTGTCAAGGCCCTTGTCGTAGAGAGAATCAATAGAGCCGTCAGCGTTGAACTTAACTGAATAGAAAGGTGTTTCAACAGTTTCGCCCACATTTATCCAGCTTGTGTCAGCCTTGACACTTCTGAGATTTGCAGAGGAAAGAGCAGGAATATTAGGAATAAGCCAATTTCCCTTTTCGCCGTATCTTGTGGAAGTACCTTTTTTATTCGGTACAAATGTAAGTGCATCACGCTTGAAGTTGAGAGTGTTGAAATATTTTGAGCCTGAGCCGATAATTTCGTCAAGTCCCTTTTCAATCTCGTCATAATCTGCCATTGCGTCCTCGTAAACAGGATGAATATGAGAGCCGGGAAGAATATCGTGGAACTGATTAACAAGCAGTTTTTTGTAAAGCTCGGTAATCTTTTCTGTATTGTCCTCTCCTCTTAAAACAGAGAGAATTTCAGCGTTTCTGAATTTATTTTCAAGGCGTCTGTTAGCACGCTTGAGATTTGATTTTGTGGTAAAAGTTCCACGGTGCATTTCAAGATAAAGCTCACCGTCCCAAGTTTCAAGTTTATCATTATGAGAAAGATTTTTTTCAAGAAATTCTGCACCGCCGATATGCTCACATTTAGGCATAATTGAAAGCTTGTCAAATCGGTGCATCATTTCAATCATTTCTTCTGTACAACCGGAGCCGCCGTCGCCGTAGCCAAACATATTCATTGTCTGACCGCCGGTGTCCTTGTCAATATAAGCCTCCCAGTTTGCCTGTATCTGTGAGGGCATATTCCAGGTAATAAAATGTGTAGGAGGAACGCAGGCAAGTACCTCTGTACCGTCAAGCCCTTTCCA